>NZ_JBNDKR010000008.1:0-535220 GCF_050435645.1 Paraburkholderia sp. GAS206C
CACCTGGGCCTTGAACTCCTCGCTATAGCGTTGCCGACGACGACGCTCTGGGAGTGATTCCGATTCTATAGTGTTCACGTGTCCGCTTATTCGTGCAGTGGACACGATACTCCCAAGCGCCGCAGCCAGATTCAAGATGGGTTTGCTGGCCGCTTACGATTCAAGTCCAGTCAGTGTCATATTACATTCACAACGGCCGATCATTCGTGGAGTGCCGGCGATCTCGACTAACGTCTCGAACGTCTGAAAGTGGGCCGAAGCTCGTCCGATGCAATTGGCATACGTCGCCTGAAACTTACGGGCCGGTGATCGACAGTACGCGACCCACTACAGCCCTTCGGCCCGACGGATAGCGGACCTTCGGCGGTGTGGACTCGTGACCTCACCAAACACGACCGTCAAGGAATTTCATGCCCAGCCATAACTCGAGTAGTTGACTCCATCCCGAATGCAGCTTATGGCTTGGCGGACATAAGGGATCGTATTTCCTGGCAGATTCGAGTTATCTTTCCATGCCAGCAAATCATGTTTGTCAGTTTCGATTAATACAGGTTCGCCTTCCGGCTTACGTATCGCGAAGAAGAAACCGAGCCACTCGGTCCAGAATTGCGAACGTGGATGGTGTGGGCAAGTCGGAACGATTCTGGCGAAGCAGTAAGGCCGGTCTCCTCCGCGAGTTCCCGAGCAACTGCTACTTCCAGTCGCTCTTTGCAGTCTAGCGCTCCTGCCGGAAGGCTGAAATCGCCGTCGTGCCACCCGGTATTCGAGCGGCGTAGCATTAACACACGGTTACCGAATTCGACGTAAGCAAAGACACTAACGCTAAGTGCAAACCGTTCCCGACTTACCATATCATTCGTTCCTCACGGTCTCTTTGCGAGCAGACTCGGAATTATTTTTGAGTTCCCATCTTGATAACCTTCAACACGCCGCACGATTACACTTCCATCTTGTCATCCACCGAAGGTGATCGCAAGACCAGCGAACGATGCGGAACTTCAACGCGTATAAGCTGATGTGCCGTTCCTGACGGTACACACAGGACTTCACCAGCAGCGACGGTGAATAACTCTGCGTTAACGGCGATTACCATCGGACCTTCGAGAACGATGTAGATCTCGTCGCTTTCCCGGTGGGCATGGGCCACAGCATCCTGCCACGGTGTCGAGGTGTCGTTGAAGATGACTTGTAGCCCCTCGGACCGAAATGACAGTTCGTCAGTGGGGCTTCGTCCGCTGATCAGGGCCCAGTGGCTCGTGGTCACTTCCAGCTTGCGGTGAATCGGTTTTCTCATGTCCGTTTAGTCCAGAAGAGAAGCACATTAATTCAAGCAGGTCGCTGTCACCTCATAGGCACTGTCGGTCGGCTGTCACGGTCCGCGCGATTGCCGCCTGACGCAGTCAGGCCATGGTTAACCCTACGGAGACGGATGCAGACCGTTAAGGAACGAGTACTTGCTCCGACCAACCCGCGTGCGTCAGGCTGTACGCCCTCCGATCGTGCAGACGGTCTTCGACAGACCCGAGCCAAATTTCCACCTGCGTGGGTTTAAGTAGAAGCGTCGCGACCGTCTCGGGGCATTCAGTCAGGTCGCCTGAGGCAAGCGCCAGGGCGTCGACTTCGGCCAGCAATACTTCCCTCGACGCGATCGGCGAACTTTGCGACCGCCCGCGTGCGTGGTAAGTATCGGCGAGTCGACTGGCTTTGGGTCTCGCGCGCCAACTGGCGACTGTCGCCTAGTCGTGTTGGATGCGCGCATGACCTCGAAGTCGGCACTGGATCATCAGGGACGGCCAGAAACACAAGACTTCCCATTTATCAGCAGCGAGCTGCGCAACCTTCGGGCTTGTCGCACTGATCGATGCTATCAGGCCGTTGTCCGTCACTTCTCGCACTGTGATGACTCGCGCGACCGGCATACCGCCGTCGTCCAAAGTGACAAGCGTGACAAACATAGCACATGGGTCGCTCACGCGACTGGCCTGTTCGAAGAGATCGAGTACACGGTGCAGTGGATTGGTCATATACGCGAGCGAGATTCAACCATTGACGAAAGGGAGCGACCATTTGCTCATCGGACAGCCGTTCATCCAAATTTTGTGTCGCACGTCGTGAACCAGTCGGAAACATGGTCAACGGCTACGTCGAGCTTCCCTAATATCCGAAAGCTCAACTCGGCGACAGAGGTCGCCGGTGGCTTTAAGTCTGGAACGACGACCACTGCCATACCGGCACTGGCAGCCGCATGCGCGCCGTTATCGCTATCTTCAAAGGCTAAACAGGCAGCCACCGGCACGCCAAGCCGAAGGGCTGCAAGTTTGTAGACCGCCGGATCGGGTTTCCCACGCTCGACTTCGTCACCGCCAGCGATCGTCTTAAAAAATTGCAGCACGCCTACGCCCCCAAGGCGCGATCTGATCTCATCCACGGAAGATGACGAAGCGACAGCGTATGGAATACCTGCTCGCGATAACTCAGTCAGCAGAGCTCGTGCTCCGGATTTCAGCGGGAATACCGCATGCACGGATGGCTTGCTCAAGTGCAGCCGGACTCGGGTCAGCGCCTCCCGAAATGTAGCAGCCCCACCGAGCAACTCCGTCAGGATCAGTTCACATTCCGTAGACGACTTTCCTACAATCCGAAGATAATCGCCCGCCGACAATGCAATCCCGAGGTCCAATCCCACCGCGATCCACGTGTCCATGATCGCGCGCTCTGAATCGACCAGCAGGCCGTCCATGTCGAAGATCGCTGCTGAGAACATTTGCTGACCTGGCTAGATTGCTTTGCTCATGATAACGCTGCGGTAATTCGTATGCTTCCACTGCGCATATTCTATAAACCGATACTCCCGACGGCGGTACCATGCGACGAGATGATCGGCCGGCTCCGCCGTATCCAACGCGAGTTCAGTTGCGCCAGCTTCGACACCTCTCGACTCCACCAGATCCATCATGCGCGCTCCCAAGCCATTCGACCGTAACTCTGGCGCAACGGCGAATTGGCCAATGCTGGCAACATCGGGGCGGTCGAGCCATGCACTCCCACTGGTCTGCTCTACTGACTTGAACATAATCGTCCCGACCAAGGTACCCTCAGAAATCGCTACATAGCACTCACCCTCGTCAACGCGCCGCTGCGTGACTTCCTCTGACTGGTGCGTCGCCATGTAGCGCAATCCCATTGCTGCGAGATTGGCATATGCTCGATGCAAAAACCGGGTGAGATCAGGTATGGAATCCGAGGAAGTAAGACGACGTAGTTCGATCCCTTCTAGTCCGCTTTTTGTCTTCATTGACTTCTTGGGTAGCGCTTGGGGAATTCATATTGTTGATAAGTTTTCGGGCAATCTCGATGCACCGAAACTGGCCGGGTAGCGGCCAGTGCCTGCGAGCTTAGGCGATCAATTGCCGTCGAAGAAAGCAAACAACTTAACCAGCGTCGCAGCCGTCGAAGCGTGAAGGACGACATGCAAGGTGTTGGGTACGATTCCATTATGCAAGGGTAGGAACGAGTGCGTGTTGCCGAACATGATTTGATAGCGCGCGGCACGCTTTGCATCGACCCGGACAAGGTAAGGAACCCACCAGGCATATAGTTCACCTAGGAAGAGAATGACATACGTACCCCTCAACCAACTACCCAGCCAATCCGGATAGGACTGGCCGAAATAGAGGCCGCTGAAGACCAAGCCTATGGTCCAGGGCACGCTCTGGATAAGAGTAACCACTATGAGACGCTGCAGCGTGTCTTGGTTACGCACTGCGCGGACGTCGTTTAATCGACCGAGCGGAATCCAGTCGTGGAACCAGAGGAAGGCAACCTGAAAAACTTGCAGCGCTATCAAAACTATCTGATCTGTCATGTCCATTGAATTGACTGTCGCACCCGCAAGACTTTGCATATTCCTGACGGCCCCATATTGAGCCGGCTGATTTACCGTTAGCGTCGAAGTTTGCATCAGACATTATTTTTCAACAACCGTCTTTGAAAATCAATTTCTCAGGTATGCGAAATAGATTTCGAATTCCCGATACCGGTCTTATGCGGTCTGCAACTTAGTCGCGTGGCCTTTCGATGCCAAATCCAGCGCTCCATGCATCTGCTCAGACGGGGGATTGTCAGCAATTCTGCCCTGCTCGTCGAATGTCTCTTTCTGGCCGATGACTGCCCGATGCAATCGGCATGCGACACTCGAAGCGCACCGGCCCGCGATCGGTAGCACGCGCCCCAGAGCGGTCCTTCACGTTCGCCGACAACAGCCATCCGACCGGGTATCGAGGTTCTGTCGATGCGGTCTTTCGTCGTTCTGCCATCGCTCCGAGCGGGTTACTGATTCGCCGACGGTGAACGTCAATCGGCTGTCCTGTAACTCCAGTCGCGTCCCCATGCTCAGCAATATATCTACGGCTTTCACGAATTCCATATCGCGCTTCAGTGAGTCGAGTGCATGACCACTCAGCCCAAAAACAGAAATGTCATCGATGAACGATTCAGGGGGTGTAAGCCCGAATAATCGATTCAACCATAAACTCTGTCCCTGTGCGCTGGATCGAATAAAGCAGATACTTCCGCCGACATTGCACCCAGCGCCCATCAACGTCAGCTTTTTGACGCGCCGCACGGTCACAACGCGGCTGACATCAGCAGCGGAAGCTTGTCCGAAAGTCGGTTCGATCGGTTCGAATCTCATCAGGTGCCCCCTTCTTCATGTAGTTGTTCGTCTCCGCCCTATCGGCTTCGGCGTGTTTTCGCGAAGACGATGATTTCCCACGCGTTGGCCGCAGCGGACAACAACCGCGCCGATGCTGCCCGCCAGTTGGACATTAGCCGCCAAACGCCCTATGCCAAGCTCTCGGCACTCGGGATCGAATGAAGTGTCAAGCAATCCGACGCGAGGTGTCGGGCCGCTTGACACTTGCATCGCTGGGTTGTCCGCAGGGCCCTGTCCTTCAGGGCTTGAGTAACATGGCATAGCGCTTGCAAATGTCTCCGTGTCGTTCAACGGAGAGCATCATGTCCTCAAAACAGTTCATCCGGGGGTGCCGCCAGCGTGAGCCTGTGAGCCGTACTAATTCGGCTTCCAAAATTGCGCGGGGTGCTGCCCTATCGCTTTGCCTCGTCACAATCGCATGCGTCGCGCAAACCCCTCCCGCTCCGGAGCCTGGTCTACCAGTCCCTCCGCCGGTTGCTGGCGGGCTGGGCGGCGCGGCGCCAACCATGCCCTCGCCGCCCCCACCGCCTGCACCCGCTCCCATAGCGGCGCAGCAGCAGTCTGTCGTCGCAACCGGAACCGTAAGCCGCTTCGTGATCAACCCGGAAGGCGACGTCGACGGATTTCTTCTGGCCGATGGTTCGCTCGTCCACTTCCCGCCACATATGGGCTCGCAGCTGGTGAGCGTCATACATCAAGGGGACGCGGTCCGGATCGCGGGCTTTCGGGACGGTGCGGGCAACATCACTGCGCAGCAAATCGCAAATGAACGAACGTCACAGCAGGTCGTCGACCAGCCGCCGCCATTCGATGCACTGCGTGCTCCGCCAGCATTGCGCGGCGCAGGACTGGTCAGGCTAAGTGCCAAAGGCACAGTTGCACGCGTCACGACCGCGCCACGGGGAGAGCCTGACGGCGTGATGCTCCGTGATGGAACGATCATCAAGATGCCGCCACCGGTCGCACAGCAGTTTGCGAATCTCCTGCGACCAGACGTCGTCGTCGCCGCCACCGGATACGGTACGCGCAACCAATACGGCGAGGCGCTGCAAGCGATAGCCTTCGGGACGCCGGGCAATGTCACGCAGTTGTACAACGACATTCCCAACTGATTTTCATTTTTATCGGAGTTACACCATGCATTGGATTGACCCGGAATGCCTGCAGGAGACGCGCGGCATCGTCACCCAGTTCCTTTTGAATCCACACGGAGAACTGGACGGATTCATCCTCGGTAACGACAGACAGGTGCATTTCCCACCACATCTGTCCAGACAGGTCGCAAAACTGATTGGCATTGGCGACAAGGTGCGCGTGCGCGGTGTGAAGCCCCGCGAGGCCGACATCGTGGCTGCCGTTCAGTTGACGTCTGGCACGGGCGTCACGATTGTCGACGAAGGACCGCATCACGGTGGCGAGAAACATGAGAAGCCGCACGTTGAAAAGCGCCCCATGGAGGCGATGGGCGAAATCAGGCTCTCGTTATATGGACCCAAAGGTGAACTTCGCGGCGCGCTGCTGACCGACGGAACGGCAATTCGTATGCCCCCGCACGCTGCCGCGGAGCTGGCCAGCTACCTCGCACCCGGCGTCCATATCCAGGTCTGGGGGCACGGGGTAAAGAACCGGTACGGCAAAACCATCGAGGTCGATGACATCGCCGAACTGGTCGACGCTGACAGTCTTTCGGCGTCGACGGAATAGTGCACCCGAACCCGACCTGATACCGAAGAGTGCATCGAAGGAGAAACGCGAGATGGCACAGGAGAAAAGCGCAGGACAGGCATCGAAGATGCCAACACGCGGCGGGCCGCTTGTGTGGATGCATATTGGGGACCTGCATCTGACCGATGCCGGACTGCCCAACCATCTCGCGCTACGCGACATTGTCCTGCAGGCTAACGCGCATCTCGCGGGGCAGATCGACTTTGTCGTGCTACCCGGCGACAACACCGACGACGGAACAGCCCGGCAATACGAAATTCTGCGCAGCGAACTGGACCAGCTCGAGCTCCCAATTCACATCATCCCGGGCGACCACGACTTCAAGTCGGGCAACCTGCATGCATTTCACGACGTGCTTCGTGCAGAGCATGTCCCGAGGGTAATCACGGTGGGTGGCTACCGCTGCATCTTCCTGGACTACGTTTCGGCCGGTACAGGCGGCCCCGACTTCAGACTGGGGGAGTCACAACTCGTTTGGCTCCGGGCGGTGCTACAAAGTGCTGCGGCAGAAGGCAGAGAGTCGGTGGTCTTCGCGCATGCGTATCCGGCAGACCTCGCCGACTCTGTGGAAGCCAACGCTTTCCACGGGATGCTGCAGGAGTTTCGCGTCGCGGTGGTTGATATGGGACACACGCACTACAACGAACTCGCGAACGACGGCAGGACCATCTACGCATCGACACGCTCAACCGGCCAGATAGAGGAAGGACCGGTCGGCTTCTCACTCCTCGCGGTGGATGAAGGCGTAGTGAGCTGGCGCTTCAAACCCCTGGATGAGCCATGGCCTGTCGCGATGATTACCTCGCCAGCCGACAGGCGACTGATCACCCGACCTCATTTACCCAATCACGTGCCCTCAGGTCAAACCACGGTCAGGACAAAGGCATGGAGCGCACGAGGTGTCACGCAGGTCGACTGCAGGATTGACGACAGCGATTGGCAACCGATGAATTTCGTCGCGTCGAAAGAAATCTGGACGCTGGATTGCAAAATCCCCGAGGGAACATTCAAGGTTACCGTTCGCGCAACCGACCAGGCCGGCTCCACAGGGTTCGACCGCATCGAAGCCACGACGACATTCGACGAAACGGATGAACCACGGGCCGATGGCAGTGACCGCGATGCGATTGGTGCGTGGGAAGAAAAACACATCCTGGGTACCCAGCTCGGACCGAATCGTAACGGGAGAAAGTGGTGAGCAAGGCCGCCCGCTCCACTCTCCACGCGCTGGATGCAACCAACTTCTTCATGGCTGACGTGCAGGCCGGAATCGGTCCATTCGTCGGAGTCTTTCTGCAAGCGCGGGGTTGGGGTCCTGGCCTGATCGGCGCAGTGATGACGGTGGGCGGCATCGCCGGGATGCTGGCGACGACGCCCGCAGGTGCGATCGTCGACGCAACCCGATACAAGCGCGCGGTGGTGGTCATTGCCTGCGTGATGACGATGTTTGCCTCTGCATTGCTATGGGTCTCGAATTCGTGGCCGGTCGTCGCGCTGTCGCAGGTCGCAACCGCTGTGACAGGAGCGGCCATCGGGCCGGCCCTGGCGGGCATCTGTCTTGGCCTCGTCCATCGTGCCGGATTCGATCGCCAGTTCAGCCGCAACCAGGTCGCAAACCACGCGGGCAACGTAATCGCCGCCGCGTTGTCGGGCTGGCTGGGCTGGCGCTTCGGTTATGGAGCGGTCTTTTTACTCAGCATCGCGTTCGCGCTACTCTCGCTCGCGTCAGTCCTTGCGATCCCGGCCCACTCTATTGACCACGACGCGGCGCGCGGGCTCGTCCACCGTGACAAAACGCACGATCCCGATACAGCGGAGCGCTGGAAGATGCTCCTGCGGCACCGGCCACTGCTTGCGCTCGCGGTGTCGTTGGGACTGTTCCACCTGGGTAACGCCGCGATGCTGCCGCTATACGGCCTCGCCCTCGTTGCCGGCCATCGGGCCAATGGCAGTGTTGCAACGGCCGAGACAATCGTCATTGCCCAGTCGGTGATGGTTGTGGCGGCGCTTGCGGCGAATCGTCTGTTCCGGTGGCGCGGCTACTGGTGGGTCATGCTGCTGTCGTTCCTGGCTTTGCCATTGCGCGGGCTGATCGCCGCCCATGTGGTCAGCCTATGGGGCATCTGGCCGGTGCAGATGCTTGACGGGATCGGTGCCGGTTTACAAAGCGTCGCCGTGCCGGCACTCGTTGTCCGCCTCTTGCAGGGGACGGGACGCGTCAACGTAGGACAGGGACTCGTCATGACTGTTCAGGGTGTCGGGGCAGGCCTGAGTCCGGCGCTGGGCGGATATCTTGCGCACGCATTCGGTTACCCAGCGGCGTTTCTGGCACTTGGCGGTATCGCAGTGGGATCAGTTGCGGTCTGGGTGTTGTTCGGCGCCGAAGTGCGGCAGGCCTGCAAAGACGGCGACGCAGAAGTTGCGCCAGAACCTTCCCAGCCTGCCGCGGCGACCTGATTCACTCAATCCGGGAGATTCATGAACTCAATCTGGGCATCATGGGGTATTGCCGCCGCAGCCACATTCGGCGTCATAGCACGTCCGTTCCGCTGGCCTGAGGCTATCTGGGCCGTGGCCGGCGCGGCATTGCTCATCATTCTTGGTCTTCTTCCCCTTGATCTCGCCTGGCAGGCCGTCGGCAAGGGGGCAGACGTCTACCTCTTTCTGATTGGCATGATGCTGCTTTCAGAGGTGGCGCGGCGCGAAGGCCTCTTTGACTGGGTGGCCGTGCAGGCAGTGAACCACGCGCGTGGATCGCCGAAGCGGCTGTTCGTCCTGGTCTACGGTGTCGGTATTGTCACAACCACGTTCCTGTCGAACGACGCGACCGCAGTTGTGCTCACTCCCGCCGTATTCGCCGCGGCGCGTGCGGCAAAAACCAGGCCGTTACCGCTGTTGCTGGTGTGTGCGTTCATCGCGAATGCCGCGAGTTTTGTACTGCCAATCTCGAATCCTGCCAACCTTGTACTGTACGGTAATCACGTGCCGCCGCTTGGGCCATGGTTCGCCCGGTTCGCGCTGCCTTCGGTGCTTTCGGTCATCGTCACGTTCGCCATGTTGCGCGTAACGCAGAGTCGCGCGCTCGACGGAACCTGCGAGTCTGAGCTTGAGCCGGTGCCGCTCACTACGGGCGGACGTATTTCTCTTGCTGGTATTGCGACGACGGCCCTCGCCTTGATGACCGTCTCCGCCCTGGATATGCAACTCGGCCTGCCGACCGCGCTGCTCGGCGTGCTGACAACCCTTGCGGTGATGCTAACGGAGCGTCGTTCACCCTGGCCGGTCGTCAAGGAAATTTCATGGGATGTACTGCCGCTTGTTGCTGGGCTATTCGTCCTGGTCGCAATGCTTGAGCACACCGGCGTGATCGAGATGCTGGCGCGCACCCTTGCGGCGGCTACACGCTCCGGGGAAACGGCAGCCGGGTTAATTGCGGGTGCCGCGCTGGCAGTCGCATGCAATCTGGTGAACAACCTGCCAGCGGGCCTGGTCGCAAGTTCCACACTGATGCAGGCGCACAGCCCAGAACGAATCGTTGATGCACTGCTCATCGGCGTGGACCTCGGTCCGAACCTGTCAGTCACGGGGTCGCTTGCGACCATACTCTGGCTGAACGCGATACGCCGTGAAGGAGAGAACGTGGGATTTCTGGATTTTCTGAAGGTGGGAGGCGTCGTGATGTTTCCCGCGCTCGCCTGTGCGCTCGCGGCGCGCATTTTTTTCAGCTGAAACGCGAGGTTGACCATGCTCAACGGCATCTGGCTGTACCCGTTCATCGTCATCGCCGGCATCCTGCAGGCGGCCGGTGCGCCCATCAACGGCCAGCTCAAAGGTTCGCTCGTCAATCCGTGGCTCGCATCGAGCGTCTCATTTCTGCTGGTGACCTTTCTGGCGATAGCGCTGTTCTGCATTCAGCCGCATCCATTACCGACTCTGGCCGATCTGCGCAACATGAAATGGTGGGCGCCGTTGGGCGGCATCGTTGGCGCGGTTGCCGTATTCGCCGGGCTGACCCTTGTGCAAAAGGTAGGGGTGGGCACGCTGAACGGGCTGACTATATGCGCGAACCTGGTGGCCTCTGTCGCGATTGACCACTTCGGGCTGATCGGTGTGCCGGAACATGCGCTGAGCTGGCCGAGGCTGGCGGGTGCGCTACCGATGATCGCCGGTGTTGCGTTGGTCATGCGCTTTTAATGCGGGTAGCGCCGCGGAACTGCCCCGTTGGAAACGATGCGTGCGCGCGGTCGACTGGCGTCTCGTCCCGGTCCTTGCGCTGGTCGTAGTTGCAACGGCCACCTCATACGGCTATCACCGGCTGTTGCTCGCGCAACGCGATCTGATTGAGCACACGTATGAGGTCATCTCGACGCTCGAAGCGATCCTGCAGCAGGTCACTGACGCCGAAACAGGGCCCTAAACTCACGAGCCGGTGATCGACAGCACGCGACCCAATACAGACGCTCGAATTTCTCCAAAGCGGCCGTTCGGCCGCTATGCCAATTCACGATTGCACTGCACAGAAACTTCCTGGCGCTGAGCTTGGATTGCGGCTCCCCCCAGACTTTCAACCCGAGTCATACCGTGAAGTACTTTGGCGGCGATTCTGACTAGCGCTGTCAGGCCAGCAATGCAGACGGGGCGCTGTCCGACAGTTTGAACACCGCCACGGCTTGCACCAATTGTTGGGCTTGGGACTTCAGGCTTTCCGCGGCTGCAGCGCTCTCTTCTACCAACGCAGCGTTCTGCTGCGTCACCTGGTCCATCTGGCTCACTGCCTCACCTACTTGCCCCACGCCGACGCTCTGCTCGTTGCTGGCAACACTGATCTCACCAACGATTTCGGTCACACGTTTGATCGCGCTGACGATTTCGGACATCGTCGTGCCAGCCTGATTTACCAAGGCAGTTCCCTGATTTACACGTTCGACGCTGGTTGAGATCAGAGTCTTGATTTCTTTTGCCGCAGCGGCGCTACGCTGTGCCAGGTTGCGCACCTCGCCAGCAACCACAGCAAAACCGCGACCCTGGTCACCGGCACGTGCCGCTTCGACTGCAGCGTTCAGTGCCAGGATATTTGTCTGGAAGGCGATACCGTCAATCACGCTGATAATCTCGGCAATCTTTTTTGAACTGTCGTTGATACCCGTCATCGTTTCGACTACCTCATCGACAACCTTTCCGCCTTTGAGGGCGATCGTACTCGCGCTTAGCGACAGTTCGTTGGCCACCTGGGCATTTTCTGCATTCTGTTTGACGGTCGCCGTGAGTTGCTCCATGGACGCGGCAGTTTCTTCCAGCGCGCTCGCCTGCTCCTCGGTGCGACTCGACAGATCCAGATTACCCTGAGCGATTTGTGCACTCGCCGTAGCCACGCCGTCAGCGTTCTGGCGAACATCGGACACAACCCGCAACAAACCGTCACGCATGTTCTTCAGCGAGGCCATCAGACTACTCGTGTCACCAGGCCGCAGGTCGATGTTCACGCTGAGATCCCCTTCCGCGACTCCTTTCGCAAGGTCGGCGGCTATCGCTGGCTCCGTCCCGAGTTGCCGCGTCAGGCTACGCGTGAGCCACATGCCGATTCCGATTCCGGCCAAGGTAGAGAAGATCACCAGGGCAATCATCAGATTGCGACTTTCTACATACAGATCCTGATTGGATTCCGCAGCCTCCTTCGCGTTCTCCTGCTTCACATCTACCAACGTGGTGATCAGCTCGTCAACCTTGTTGACCTTCTGTCGGAAGTCGCCAAATAGCTTTTCCGTGAGTTCTCCGCGATCCTGAAGGGAGGCAGTACCGGTTTTTGTTTCCATGTCCCTGAAAGCTTCGGAATAGTCACGCCAGCCTTGATCCAGTTCTGCAAAGACGTCTTTACCTTTTGCGCTCCAGTACAGTGGCCGGGCTTTATCAAGTGCTTCCCGCGCCTGTGCGAGGCTTTTCTCACTGTCGGCCAGAAACCCGGCCCGCTGCTCAGAGCTGGAGGCGAGAATGGCATTGCGGAGCGCACGGCCTGCCGTTAGCAGATCAACGTCCGCCCTCTGGGTCAGGGAAAGTCCGATCAGGTCAAGGTGGTAAACCTTGTCACCTTCATCGTTAATCCGGGCCATGTTCCGGATACCGATTCCGCTCACAACTGCGCCGATCAGGCACACGAGTACAAAAGCGCTGATCAGTTTGGTGCCAAGTTTCATGTTGCTGAATTTCATGCTGCCATTCCTTGAAGTAGAAGGACTTTTTCCATTGCAAGTTATCGCATCAGGCATGCAAAAATTCCGCACGCGGCTCCAGGTAAGAAGATCAATGCGTCGCCCCTCAGGATCGTCTGAAGAAAGCAGACGTCGCGCACGTTCATCATACAAATAGGAATCCTACGCGTAATTGATTTACGACATAGCGATTCATGTCCAGGGCCTTTCAACGCAAGCACTCTAGTAATATTTCGGCGCAGGCTCGCCGAACTTGAGAGGCTGTGTATAAATTTAGCCTCACGGGTTGTCGTAGGCAGAAGGTCTGGGATAGAAATGCTAGACAATCCATCATACGAACAAAGGCACTTAATGGAGTTCCGTTGCGATTGTTAGCAATCCATAGGGTGAAATCGAATGGCCGAAAGTGGCCGCGCCGCGCCAGACGACGGCCGGCTCAGGTTAATCCAGTGCCGTGATGCGATGATTGACGTGATCGGAAGCGCGGGCGTCAAAGCTGGTGTGTGCCTCGATCCCGCGACGTGCGGGGCAACTTGTCCAAGCCCATCAACATTGCTGACGAAATCCCGCCGAAGGCAAGAGTTGCGCCGATATAAAGGAGGTCCATGGCGTGTCTCCCGATGTTGTTTTGCACCTTTCATATCGGCTACAAATTCGTAAATGGTACGTAAATAGATTGAGGATATTTGTAAGCAAAGCGCCAAATCCCGTTAACCGTTCGGGCTGACTTCGTAGGGCCCTCTTCACCTCGCCGTCCGCGGGACAGCCACGCTCTTTGCGTTGCCTTTATCTTTCGTCGATTTGTTGGCCCATTCGCGTACCGCCTGCGAAAACAGCCTAAGCGCTTCCGGTGGGTGGCGGTTAGCCGGATAGTAGAGACACAAGCCTGGCATGGATGGACTCCAGTCCGGTAGTAGATGAACCAATCGGCCAGTCGCCAGATGTTCCACGACCAGATATTCCGGAACCCAGGCGACACCGATGCCGGCCAGCGCAGCATCGACCATCAGATTTGGGTTGCCTAGCGTCATGGGGCCATCGACATCGACACTGAGACCACTGCTTCGACGTTCAAACTCCCAGTGATATAGCGTACCGCTAAGAAATCGATAGCGGATGCATTTGTGCTGCCTCAGGTCCTGAGGTGTTTTCGGCGGCTGGTGGCGAGCAAGATATTCCGGCGATGCGACCGCTGCAAACCGGAATGCCGGACCGAATTCGACCGCAATCATGTCGCGCGGAACATCGTCGAGCACCCGTATCCCAGCGTCAAATCCGTCTGCCACGATATCGATCAGTCGCGTGTCCACGACGACCTCCACGTGGATCTCCGGATAAGCCGCGAGAAAATCCGGAAGCACGTGCTGGATCAGTGGTCGCGCGCCGGCCTCGGCCGAACTGATCCGGATTGATCCGGACGGCCGGGTACCTGCGGACATCACTTCATTAATGCCATCTTCAAGGTCGGCAAGTGCCGGACCGGCACGCTGCAACAAAAGTTCGCCAGCTTCAGTTAGCGCTACCGAGCGGGTCGTCCGATTAAAGAGGCGCACGTTGAGACCCGATTCGAGATTCCTGATCGCATGACTCAACGCCGGCGCGGAAACCCCCAGTTTTTTCGCCGCCGCGCGGAAACTTCGATGTTCAGCGACGGCAATGAACGCCGTCAGTTCCGACAGACCTGTGCGCAGCATAATTAACCTCCATTTAACACCCCGTGAAACTATAGCCTTATTGTTAATTGATTTGCATCAACCTAAGATCTGGACATTGATTTCAACCGGAGAAGGTCTGTGGAAACGCGCAATGGCTTGAGCAACAACATTGAAGGCAAAGTTGTTGTTATCACGGGTGCGAGCAGCGGCCTGGGCGAAGCGACTGCCAGGCATCTGAGCGCGCAGGGCGCGATCGTCGTACTGGGCGCGCGGCGGGTCGATCGCATTCAGTCGCTAGCAGAGGAATTAATCGACAAAGGCGGCAAGGCACTGGCTATGGCAACCGACGTGACTCGTCACGACGATGTCAAAGCATTGGTCGATGCAGCAGTGCAGACCTTCGGGCGCGTCGACGTCATGCTCAACAACGCCGGATTGATGCCGCATTCACCGCTTGAGCGCCTTAAGATCGATGACTGGAACCAGACGATCGACGTCAACATCAAGGGTGTGTTGTACGGGATCGCCGCTGCGTTGCCACACATGAAACAGCAGAAGAGCGGCCAGATCATCAACGTCGCTTCCGTGGCGGCGCGGATCGTGCGGCCCGGCAGCGCTGTCTATGCGGCAACCAAGAGCGCCGTGCTCATGATCTCGGAAGGCTTGCGCCAGGAAGTCAAACCCTACGGCCTTCGCACGACGATTCTCTCGCCGGGTGCGGTTGCGACAGAGCTTCCGAACAGCATTACGGAACCGGATATAGCCGGCTTCATTAGCAAGTTCTACGAAGAGATCGCGATCCCAGCTGAATCGTTCGCACGCGCCGTCGCCTTCGCGATTAGTCAGCCTCCGGAAGTCGACGTAAATGAGATCCTGTTTCGACCCACTCGTCAGGAAATCTAAGCGATCGGCCAATCCAGAAACAAGGAAGAAGCATCATGCAAAAAGTCATCGTTGTAATCGGCCCGGGATCAATTGGGCAAGCCATTGCGCGGCGGGTGGGCGCAGGCAAACACCTTTTACTCGCCGACCTGCGTCAGGAGCAGGCCGACGCAGCGGCAAAGACGCTAAGCGAGGCGGGTTTCGAGGTGACGACAGCGGCCGTCGACATTTCATCGCGGGCGTCCGTTGAGGCCCTGGCCGCTAAGGCGACTTCATTGGGCGCCATCCATGGCCTTATTCATGCGGCCGGCGTTTCGCCCTCGCAGGCCTCACCGGAGACGATCCTGAAAGTCGATCTCTACGGCACCGCGTTGATCCTCGAAGTATTTGGCGAAGTGATGGCCGAGGGCGGAGCGGGAGTCGTAATCGCCTCTCAGTCCGGCCATCGTCTACCGCCGCTGACCACGGAACATAACCACGCGCTTGCGACGACGCCTGTCGAAGAATTGTTAAAGCTGCCAATGCTGCAGTCTGATCAGGTAAAGGATTCGTTGCATGCCTATCAGTTGTCGAAACGCGGCAACGCCCTGCGCGTGATGTTTGAGGCAGTCCGCTGGGGCAAGCGTGGCGCTCGTATCAATACAATCAGCCCGGGCATCATCATCACGCCGCTTGCGAAGGACGAGTTATCCGGCCCGCGTGGGGCAGGCTACCGGCGCATGATTGACGGGTGCCCGGCCAAGCGCGCCGGCACGCCGGACGAAGTTGGAAATGTTGCCGCGCTGCTCATGGGGCCTGACGGAGGATTTATCACCGGAAGCGATTTCCTGATGGATGGTGGCGTGACGTCGTCTTACTGGTTCGGAGAACTGGCACCGCAATAATGGTGTGACGTTACGCCAGATTCCTACGTGCAAGAACGTCGAGTGGATGGAGCCGGTAAACGATGAGCAGTATGAGGCTGGCGCGCGTTGAAACAATTGCAATGGCGCATCAATCTGGAATCATGAAATCGAAGCAACGCCGACGAAAGAACGCATCGTGCCCGCGACCACGACGATCGAACGGGCACTGATGCGATAAATGAAGCGGGCGGTCTGTCGGCCCTGCTGTCAAACCGTAATCACGCCAGGGAAGCCCGTCGCCAACAGGAAGTTGGGAGGCTCGTAAGAACCTATCATCTGGAGTTCCGCGACGGGGCCGCCTGGTCCCGTCGCGGTGAGCACGCCGTTAGCGAATGCGACGTTGGTCACGTCGGCTTCCAGCACAATTTTGTGGGTCTTCCCGAAGTTACTGATCGAGCCCGCGAACTCGCCGGGACTTCGCAGGACGAGGCGGGCGTGCGCGCCGTCGAACGAGACGGTCTGCCCGGACGCCACCGCTTCGAGCGACGCCACGCTGTCGGCATGAAGCGAGAGTGTGCCGTCATCGGTCAATGCGCCGAAAACCTGCAGTTCGCTGTCAGCGGCGACCGTCATTGAGCTGCCATGGGCGATGGAAGCATTGTCGACGTCGCCGACAAAGATAAGTTTGCCGACAGCCGTGATCACTCCGCCGTTGTTGTCAACGCCCTGCGCGGCGATCACAGTACCGTTGCCCGACAGCGTTGCGCCGGTGTTGACGCCCAACGCCAGCGTATCGATCACCCCATTCGCCAGCGATAGCGTGCCATTCACGATGATTCCGACGCCCGCCGACACGAAGCCGTGATCCGCGACCGTCAGTGAGCCGGTTCCCATGTGCTGGACTTCCAACTGGTTATCAACGATCAGTCGGGCGTCCCGCCCTTTGACCGTCACCGCGCCGATGCCCTCGGTCGGTGGGGAATTTTGCTGGTTCGTCGGTTCCCAGCCGATCGCAAGATCCTCCGCGACGACCAGACCACCTTCGTCCACGTTCAGCGTGCCCGTCGAATTGCGACCTACGATGATCTCGCCGTGCCCAAGCAGCGACGCGCGCTGAACCTGGACCGTGCCGCTAGACCCTGGGTGATTGCCGATCACCAGACACCACGGGTAGATGAGCGGATCCGCATTCCCGACACTCACGACGCCGCCGTTCCTGATCGTCAACAAACTGGGGCCGGCCTGTCCCACCGACATCGGCAGATCGCCGCCATTGACGACGGCGCCAGCGCCCTCGACCACGAGGCTCGAGTTCGACCCAGCGAGTTCGGACATCTCGATCGCGTAGTTATTTGGTGTGTGGCTTCCTGCGATCACGACAGCGCTGCCCTCACCCACCGTCATATTGCCGATCATTGGCGGGGGGGAATCAATGCCCACGACGAAGTGCACCATCGGCGTAGTCAACACGGCACCCGGCAGCAAGGTTAACTGCTGTGCGTTGACGGGGCTGCCATAGGTCTCCGTGAAGTGCCCCGCTAATTTGACTGTGCCTGATGTGTACAGGATTTCCGGGTTGCCCGTTCCTGTGATCGGCACGGCAGCGCCTTCGATCTTCGCCAGGTCGTTGGGTCCGGGCGGCGCACCCGCTACGGGCAGCCAGTTTCCGGCTGTCGAGAAATCGCCTGTACTCGCACTTCCTGTCCACTGAAAGACGGCCATGATGACCTCCATTGCGCGCGCAATGCGTCGACGTGCAACTGCGTTCTCCTACGGGCAAACAAAAGCGCCGGTGAAATCGTTTCTATCGATGGCAATAGCATCGAGGTGCCGGCGAAAGGAAGACGGTTGAAGGTTCTGTCTTTTTCACGCTTCGCGCGAAGCGGCATTGCAATGCGCGAGGAGCAACGCGGCAGACGACGCTCGGCTCGGGTCGACCCCGAGCGGTCCGTTGACTGCAGAAAATTGAGCGGCCGGTTTAGGACCGCAACCCGCCGCCGTATCAGATCAGCATCTGCACTACAGAAGGCGGGTCTCAAAGACTTGGTGACGATTCAGGAATCCAACATAACAAGCAAAACGCTAGCCAACAGTTGGCAAGCCACACTTATCGTATGGTTGCCCATGTAAAAACTTATGCGTTAGCCGCCTCACGTCCCTCGTTAGCGGCCGTACGTGCCCATGCGGCGAGAAACCTCGCGACTTTCTCCTCAATACCACTCTCGACAGTGCGCAGGCGCAGGATGGGAATACCGCTCTTCTCCAGAATGCTGTTCTTCAAGGCGTCCCGCGCCACTTGTTCCGGTCTGTCATGGGAGCCGCCATCGACTTCGATTACCCCCAACGGAGTTTTGCCTACCTTGAAATACAGCACGAAGTCACAACTGGCACGGTTGCGCATGAATGCCAGTTCCCGCGATGTCAAGGCCGGGTTAGTCGATGAGGCGACCTGGCCCAGTTCAATCTGGGCGTGGAAGGTCATTGCCTGACACGACGCGTCGGATAGCGCCTCGCGGAGCACCTGCGCCACAATCTGCTCGGATTTGTATCGTGAATCCTCGAGTCGTAGCTTGGCATTGAGTCGCGCCAAGGATTGATCGTATTCCTTGTATAGCAGGTCGAAGGCGGACACCACGGGTGCACGTACGATCTGATCGTCCTGCGCGTAATACTCGACATAGCGCATCAAGGCCGCGATGTGGCCGTTGTTCGCGGTGAAGACCTCGTCGCCCGTTACCAAAGTAAACCGACGCTTGGCCCGCGATACCGCCACATTGACCATACGGGGGTCATCGACGAAATCCAGCCGGCCCAGGTTGTATTGCTTCTTGTCCAATACGGTGGAGAAGACAATCTCGTCGCATTCTCTGCCCTGGAACTTGTGCACGGTGTCCTTAGCGAAATCCGCCGGCAAGTGCGTGCCGGAAAGGGTGATCTGCGCCCGGAAGGGAGCGATGAAGCCTCGGCCTTCGCCGTCCAGCTCGACAGCATCGCCCTCGTCTTCGAGCACCTTGAGCAAAGAGTCCAATTCCCTAAGATTGGTGTTCTTTCGGGCGTGGTTGCCCTTGGCGGTCACCAGCAACCGCAAGGGGGCTTCGCCGTTGTCCTGTGTCATCGGTACGAGCGCATTGTCGTAAAACTGCTGATTGCAGAACTGGATGATCCTGGGATGGCAGCGGTAATGCTCTTTCAGCAATGTCCTGGGCAACGCGCTTTTGAATACGTCGATGCACGAATCGAGCAGGCTGTGTCGCTCGCAATCGTACTCATCGGCTGGGGCTTGCAGGCCCAGCGCCACTGGAATATGCGCCAACTGCCGACTGTCACCGACAACAATCAGGTTCTTCGCGCATCCCAGCGCCAGGATGCCGGGCACGATGTCCTGCTGCGAGGCCTCATCGATGATGACATAATCGATGGCCGCCCCCTGCGCGATCGAGTTGATGATCGAGTGTGTGCTGCTGCCAACGATGGGGAAGCGCTGCATGAACGCATCGAAATCGTTGCGGTACTGCTTCGCATCGAAGCTCTGCGTTGTCGGGACCTGCGCATGCAGGTGGCGCTTCAGATAGCGCATCGACCCCGTCGTCAATGCCTCCAGCGAGGCCGTGAAATGACCGCGCGCCAGCGACTCGCGGCAAGTTCGCAAGGCCACTTTTTTCTTCTGCAGCGCCTTGTCATAGTAGTGCATCTGCAGAGCATGGAAAATTGACAGGCGCGCGTCCTTTGCAAAAGGCTTGGCGCGGAAAATTTTGAAGTTGAACAGCAGTTCGATCCGGTCCTTGAACCGGATGCGCTGTTCCCCAAGATGGGACAGGTAGGCCATCAGGTCCACCGTCTTGCTCGGGGACAGCCCGTACTTGTCGAGCGGCGCTAGAACCTGTACCCCGTTCTCGCTCTGCCACTGCTGCAGATAGAGACGCTCGATAGTTAGCTCATCAATCTCGGCCTGCAATTGCGCTGCAGTGTTGTGGTCGTGCAGATGCTGCTTCAACCGTGCAAGGATCGCCTGGATTTCGTCCATGGTCGGTGCGGGCTCGGGTTCGTCCAATGGACAGGAAGGCAAGTTGTTGAAGAAATCCTCACGATTCTCTCGGCTACCGAGCTTGGCGACCAGGTGGTCCAGGCCGAATTTCTTCAGCTTCTCGTATACGTTTTCCACCGCGGTATTGTTGTTGGACAATACCGCGACCGTTTTACCGCGTAGCAGGATATTGGCGAGGATGTTGAGGATAGTCTGCGTCTTGCCGGTTCCAGGCGGGCCTTCAATCACGCTGATCTGTGCGCTGAAAGCCCGTTCGACCGCCGCAAGCTGACTTTCATTTACTCCGAATGGATAGATCAGGTTGCCGCCCGGCGTCTGCGTTCCGTTCCGTCCCGTGCAATAAGCATTCAAGGCAGTGTCCGGACGGGGTGGCAGTTTCTCTAATTGGTTCACGACATTGGCAGCGATCTGCCGCTGATCCACCGAACCTGCGTGATCAACGCGGGCGTTCGCTACTGCAGCAAAATAGCGGAAGGCAGGTGCTTCCTTCATCGCAGTCGGCGTGATGAACTCGATAGTGTCCAGTTTGTGGACGTACGGGTTGGCCGCGCCCGGATAGTGCACGACCGCATACCGCTCGCCATAGATCGTCGCCTTTTCGATGGGCTGAGCGATCGTGCTACTCCGCTTCGTCATCAACGTCTCTCCCAGCTCACGAATGGGAGCGACTCGGCAATCACTTAGCGGGCGCGTGAATTTCTTTTGCGATGGGAAGCGGCATGTCAGTTGCAGGATTTTGTACTTGTCGCACCAAATCACCCAGTCGCTGATCTGGGTGGTTTTGTCCCGTCCATCCACATGAATAGAAACCATAAATCCTTTCTTCGTGCTTGAACGACATCTGAAACTGCCGCTTACGCTGGACATTGCTGCTCAGCGCCATTGCCAGCTGTCCACCGCGACTGAATTGTCACTGGCAGGCAATAACAATAAACTGAACTACCAGTTGACCGCCCCGTTCAACGTATTGAGTGCAGCCAGCAAACCCATGTCCCTCAATAGGGTACGCGCCGGAACGATCTCGTCGACCACTCGCGCACCGCGAACTGTCGCTTGTAATCCGGCAAAGCTGCCAACCGAGCCAAGGTGACCTTTTGCAAGCGCGCCTGTGCCAACTGGATTTCGCGGCGATACTTTACCCCTGCGATTACTGCCGTGAAAGCCGCACTGGCTACCGGGTTCTGCATCAGCAGCGCAACACAACTATTCAAATGGGATGTGCAGTTAGGCTTATGCGTATCAGATCGTTCCATCGGCGTTATATGGGATATCGATCTTCTCGCTTGTAACAACGGCAGTTGAGCGCGAAACTTAACGGATCGGCTGAACGGTCGCTTTCGGTAGTGTCAACGACATTCGAATGGCGGGAGTGCCAATCCGCTGACCGTCTCATGTTGGCCGGCTACTGTCTCATGCAAACGGCATGGACCGCCCGAATCGCCTTCGGTCCCGATCGACAGCACGCAACCCTAATCGGTCCATCAGGCTAGCCCGACCCTTCGGGCCGCTTTCCGAGGTACAACGGCCGTTCGTCCACTCTCGTGTTGAGACGAAACTAACTCTTGCCTGCAATGTAGTTGCAGGGCCGTGTCGTCTACGCAGTTTGTCGATTACCACGTTTGAACTGGATCGGCAAACGTTTCCAGCCGTGCGCCATTAATGTGCTAATTAGGGGCCTGGAGCCGTAACTTTCTCGCCGGCCGTAGCAAGTAAAAGCGCACCCTCTTGGTGCTGGGTTGGCGGCACAGTTAGACGTCTGGCCGAGTAGATATATAGCTTTTCAGGTAGTCCTCGTCACTGCGACGTATAGCAAGATAGCGGAGGACGTGCCCTAGGCCAATGAAGTAATAAAACAATCCAATCGCAGTGAGCCCTGCCAAAACAAAATAGATGCCACCTACATTGTATTGACTGATCGCCATAGCGCCAATGCTCGGAATGATGGTGAGGATGGAACCAAACAGAAACGCCTTTAGTACTTCAAAGAGGTAGTTATTTGTGATCTCCATGCGCACCTGGATCTTTCGTGTCTTCCACAGATCGATTTCTAACTTTCGCTTTTCCGCGGCTTCTCTGCGAGCTGATTTTCCGATACTCGCAGCAGATGACGCAAAGTACACGACGGCGGCACCTATCACCGATCCAGCCGCGCCGACTGTTAGTTCACGTACCAAGTCTCCCATCTAACTGCTCCTTATTAATTGATTGCGCAGAGCCACAGCGTGGCTGTTCCTCCAACAGTACGTGCGTATTGTAGCCGTTCGGGACGCGCACCTATTGTGACTCGGTGGCAACGGCGATGGTGTGGACACCTTTGGGTAAGCCGCTGAACACTAATGGGCCTGGTGGAATTGGAATTTGTCTTAAGAGGCCGCCGACAGTGACTGTTCCAGAGGTGGCCGACATTGAGTTCATCGGCCCGAGCGGCCTGCGCAACTGAATCTTAGGCGCGTGACTTTGTTCTCAGCGAGGGCGGTGGCTCCTAAGCATTTTCTTGCCGCCGCCAAATTGCTTTGAGCGACCCGAAGCGGTCCGATGGGGTTTTGTCTCTATGTGAGCACGGGCGGAGGGACGATCAAGTGTTCGAATATCCCGAACGAACGCTCGCGCCTCATTCAATTGCTTATACTGGCTGATCTGCGGAATAGTCATCCTCATCGAATCAACCTTGAGCAAATATGCTATAAAAACGTCCCGTATTTCGATGAAACTTTGTGGATTTGAATTGTGCGATTTTTGCTTCAACTCGTCGCGAATCATTCTAGTATTTATCCCGGTCGTCAATGCCATCTGTTCCATATAGACCGTCGAAGTTCCCATTAATTCGATGTGAGCGATTCCGCTTTCCTTTATCGCGATTCGGTCTGATATGGTAGGTATTTTCACGTTCGGGTCGAGGGTCTCGACAAGACGTCGCTCGAAGAGCCGGGTTATCACAGTCAACACGGACTCAATAGCGACCCCACACCCCTCGAAAAAATCACAAAGCTCTGAGACTAACCAATGCCTTGCTTCAACCTGATCTACGCGCACAGTCACAGAGCGTTGGCGCAAAACCCATAAAACGTAAAGTGCAAGCAGCGGAGATGCCGGTTTGCGTGGATCAGTGAAAAATAAATTACATACGTATTCGTTCTCCGCTTCAGAAAATCGATCATACTCCCCTTTGATTAAGGCACGATGAGTTCGATATTTATCGGACGATATCGATGGACCACCATAGTGAGATTTCACGATGTCATCGATTTTAATTTCAGGCGAGACGAAAATTCGTTCCGATAACCTTAGCATACGACGAATGTCAAAATTTCCAAGGCGACCAATTAGTCCAGAAATGTGGTCGTTTTCAACGAAAATTCGCTCGACAGCGTCTGCAAACATTGATAAATCATCAATACTTACTGAAAAACCCTTCTTCGAGAAATAAGACGAATTGCTTGCCTTTTCTATGCTTATTTTTTCCTTGACGAAGCGCACGCGTCTCGACAATATCTCTTTCGCCTCTGGAACTGGAAGATAGAAGCTCTTTGAAGTGTAACTTTGAAGGGCCCCAGCCTTACTTAATCGCCACACGGTTCGGTCCGTTATCGGCACTATAATAAACACCGCCGAGGCACTTTCTAGTGAATGGGCGAGCTGATAAATTGCATCCTGTATTTCAGAAGAAAACTGATCCGTATTGTCAAAAACTATGCAAGGTAAGCGCAACAATCCAGTCGCCGATCGGCGGAGCAGGAGCCGAAGATACTCTTCGGGTTGCTCCTCCCGACGGGTCTCCATGTGGTCGCCGAAGGCGATTTTGAACTGATCTTTATTAGTTTCGTATAGTGGTTTTTTCGGGCCATCTCTCCAGCGGACGTATTCGTTCCAAAACACGCCCTGCAAATCATCGTAACTCGGCGGGATGTTTGTGCAAACCTGTTGTTCCATTAACTCTCTTAGCCGACGAATCGCCCATTCCACGACGCCCGATGGATGACCGGAGTACTCAGCAAGGTCGACTCTTGCCGTGGAGCAGTGCTGCCTGATACTTAAAGGCAAAATTTCATCAAAAAACCGATCTATAAAAGTCGATTTTCCGGACCCCTTGTTTCCAACTAGCAACACTGTTTGAGATTGATGCGATGCCAACGTTCTTTCTATCTCTACTTGCAGGGCAGAACCCTCGGCAGTATCGATCGAAGAAATACCGTTCAAGACCTTCTGAACGATTTTCTGAAGCTCGAAGTCTGCATGCTTGCTTTCTGGTGTTTCGACAAAGCATGCTCTCATCATCTCCCTATCACCCGTATTCGACAGCCGCGAAAAAAACTGCGAGAACAATAGGGATGCGTCGTTGGCCAAGGCATCGCGAGGTCTCATATGGGCCTCTGAGGGATTCGAAACGAAATATTGCTCTTCAGCGTCGCCGATAGTCATTCCTTCCGCTGCATTGAGATGGGTCAAATGCCGTCGTTCAAGTACATACGGAAGCGCCAAAAGTTCCGCAAATCGAGGGAAGTCATCGGTGATTGCGTCGAGAGAGGGGAAAAAGATTCCCTTCCCCTGCAGCGGTGGAAGGCCATCGGTCCTCGACGCCTTAAAAAATAACCAGCATCGGCCGTCGGTCAAAACTGCGATTGGGGCCCCCTGCTCAGTTGCGTACGATAAGGCTTGCCTGATGCCATCCTTCAGTGGCTGAAGTACGGGGCCTGAAAGGGAAAGTACGGCAGATTGGTTGGAGACGCTATTTGCCGATAGAAAACCTGATCGCTTGGCTTCGATCACAATAGCACCACGCCGTTCCCCTATAGTGAGGAGATAGTCGATATAGCCCGAAGGACTGGGTGGTTCTGTAAAAACAGACTCGTATCGCCAACCCAAGACTTCGAACAAGACCCTGTCCAAGACTTTTAAGCGCGTGTCGCTCTCATTCGGGGACCCGGCTAGCGCATTAACTATCTGCGGCTTCAGCGCAATAAAAAGGCTGACCATCTCGTCAATGCCGGTCGACATAGGTCCCCTCGATTGCGTAAGTAGTTATTCCGGAACGTCCTCGCTCGCCGCTTAGTATAGGGGGAAATGCGTGCGCTCTTGTTTTTTGACCAGCGAGCGGGACAGAAAGGTTTGGAGCTGAGTTTTCGGTAAATGCCTGTGCATAGGTGGAGCCGGTGCCGGGATCGACCCGGCCCTCAGCTTCGCGCGTAAGCAGCCATGAACTAGGCGCAGCGCGCGATGAGTCGCCAACGTTCATTTCCGCTGACATCCGTGCGTTGCAGATCAGGCAGATTTCGGAATGGAGCAGCCGTTTGAGTGACCGCTGCGCGAGTCAGATCAACGGCAGAAAGTGGCCGAACCCGGTCCATCGACGCTCGGCTCAGATCGCCCCCGAGCCACCGTTCGGACCTCATTTGCGCAACGCGCAGTCGTAAAGGCCGGTCCCCCCGGTGTAACTGCCGTTGAGCCACCTAGTCTCTGACTGGCGCGGACCTGGCTGCACTCATGTGAAGATCAGTCGACAAAGGCTCTACGTATCGCGAGAGATCTCGTTGTCCTCATCATTCTTTCTGATGGCGGCGCTCACCTTGCGACAAACGCCAGCGGAGCAGATCGTCTGCCCCGGGGCCTTCCTTGATAGCCACGTCTGCGGCGCTGAGCTGCTCACCTGTCTTTTGATCGATAAAGCTCCACCGCACCTCAGCCCCGGTATTCCGATTCACAAACTTCATCGGCGGCGCCGACGCCCCGGAGACCCCCAAGCGATCCCCTATCTCGGCGAGTACCGGCATCACTGGGGCGACCTGCCAACCCTTGCGGGTCAACAGATATTCAAATCGATCCGGATTGACCTGATAGCGTCTGCGCTCGACGAGACCGTTGGCCTCCAGGTGCTTGAGTCGATCGCTGAGCGTCGCATTGGTTATGCCCGACGACTGGCGAAACTCGTCATATCGGCTGAGGCCAAAGACGAGATCGCGCAGGATCAATAAACCCCATCGGTCGCCGATCACCGCCATCACGCCAGCGATCGAGCACACCATTCCGTCGAAACCTTTCGAGCGCATGCACTGTGTCCCTAGTAGCCCGACGATCGTCGCCGGGTAAGTCTCATTATAAGAGTGGCCGTAATCAGGCAGAACGATTCCACGAGGCACCGCGGCCTCGTCATGGACCCGAGAACTGGAAAAGTACTTGCCGGGCAGACCACTAACTCTTATTATAAGAGTTAGTGGTCTGCCCGGTGATGAGTGTTGCCGGTTCCGATGCCCGTCCAATCAAACTTGAGGAATCGATCATGACCTCCCACGCCACTTCCAGGATTTTCGTCGTTGGCGGCACTGGCGCGCAGGGCCTGCCCGTCATCAGCGCGCTCGTCGCCGATGGCAAATATTCTGTCCGGGCTTTGAGCCGGGACCCAGATTCCCGGCGGGCCAAGGCGTTGCTCGCACTCGGCAACGTATCAATCCTGAAAGGCACATTCGCCGACGAAGCCGTCCTTCGGGAAGGCTTCCGTGGTTGCGACGGGGCATACATCAATCTCGACGGATTCAACACCGGCGAGAAAACGGAGATCTATTGGGCGATCCGTTGCTACGAAATCGCGCTGGAAGAAGGCATCAAGTTCTTCGTGTACGGCAACCTCGACTACGCACTCAAGAAAGCCGGCTACGACTCCCGCTTCCGCGCCGGCCACTATGATGGCAAAGGCCGCGTAGGCGAATGGATCCTGTTCCAGAACCAGACGAACCGGGACCGCATGGGCGCGGCCGTTTTCACCACAGGGCCGTACATGGAGATGGCGATTTCGGCCATGACGCCAATGATGCCGATCGTGGAGAACGGCGTGCTGACCTGGCGCGTGCCACTCGGCAACGGCTCGGTGCCCCACGTCGCATTGGACGATTGCGGCTATTACGCACGCTGGCTGTTCGACCATCCCGAGCGCTCGAACGGCATGGATCTCGAAGTCGCGATCGAACAGGTCGAGTACCACAAACTAGCCGAAGCGTTCCAGCAGGTGACCGGGCATCCGGCGCGCTATATCGACACGGATCTGGACACGTACTGGAACGGCCCGCTCAAGATGGCCGCGAGCCTGCCTGCCGGATACAACGCGGATCCGAACGACAAGAGCACGATGAGCTTCCGCGACAATTTCACCGGGTTCTGGAACATCTGGAAGCACGGCGTGATCCAGCGTGACTACGCGCTGCTCGATGAAATCCATCCGAACCGCATCCGGACCGTCGAACAGTGGCTCCGTCGTGAAGACGAACGCGGCCGGCAGCAAGGTAAGGGAAGCCTCTGGGAGCGTGTGCAACCGGAAAACCTGTTCAAGTCGATGCCGCTTCTGAAGCTATCCGAAGACGGTAGAAAGGGCGAACTGTAACACTCCGGCATCGCCTCCAGAAGGTGCTGGAAGCGGATCCACAATTTAGTTTAACTAATGGATATTTACAATGAATCAGATAGTTGAAATCGGAAAGAGCAGCGGGCCGCGCGTTTTTCTGGGAGTACTGATCGTCTGGGGACTGGCTGTTGCCGCCGCCGCCGAAGCGGGCGTCTATCGTGCCGTCTACCCGCTGTCGCTCGCGGGCCTCATCGCCTTGGGAATCGTGGCGCCGGTCGTTGTATACGCACTGTCCAGAAGGTTTCGCGCATACATCGAGACCATCGGGTTGCGGACGCTGACAGCATTCCACATCTGGCGCATCGCGGCCGCGCTGGTCTTCTTCTGGTACGGGGCGCATGACCTCCTGCCGGAGGCCTTCGTGCGGAACGCGGGATGGGGCGACCTCATCGCAGGATTGCTGGCCCTCGGCGTCACGCTGCTGCCGAAGAAGACGCGCAACCGGTATCTGGTCTTCCACCTGTTCGGATTTGCCGATTTTGTCGTGGCAGTTGGTACCGGGTTGACCTACTTCCTGCTCAACGATCCTCGCATGTCCGGCATCCAAACGCTGCCGATGGCCTTGATCCCGTTCTATGGCGTCGGAATTTCGGGGGCGAGCCACATCATGGCGTTCGACCTGCTGCGTCGCCGCCCAGGTCTGTCTAACGCCAGGTAAGCATGCCGCTGTAACGGCATGAGCCGAATCGAGGCTCACACGCCTTCCCCAACCAAGCAAGGAAATCATCATGAAGTCTCGTCGTACCCGTGCCGCAGCCAGCGCGCTGTTTGGCTTGCTGGCGTTCGGCCCCATGTTCGCGGGTATCGCATCGGCCCAGTCCAATGCACCGTCCGCCGCTTCCGCCAGTGGAGCTGCGCCGTGGGACCAGCGCGTGAATCCGGCGGCCGTTCAGGCCGATGTCTGGTTCGACAATTACAAATTCCGGGACGGCGAGACGCTGGCCCGGTTGAAGCTTCACTATGCAACGCTCGGCACGCCGCATCGCAATGCCCAGGGGGTCATCGACAACGCCGTCCTGGTCTTGCACTGGACGGGCGCGGACAGCCGCACGCTGCTGAGCCCCACTTACACGAAGGCGCTGTTCGACCCGGGTCGTCCGCTCGACGCGAACCGCTACTATCTGATCTTTCCCGACAACGTAGGCCACGGCCAGTCGAGCAAACCTAGCGACGGACTGAAGGCGAAATTTCCGAACTATGATTACGGCGATATCGTCGATCTCCAGCACAAGCTGGTGACCGAAACATTGGGCATCGGGCATCTGCATGCGATTCTGGGTATGTCGATGGGCGGCATGAACGCATGGCAATGGGCCGAGATGTATCCCGACATGATGGACGGCGTGATGCCGGTGGTCTCACTGCCGATTACAGTCTCGGGCCGCAATTTGCTCTGGCGGCGTATGGTGATCGACGCGATCCGCTCCGATCCTGACTGGAAGAACGGGGACTACACGCAAACGCCGCGCGGCTGGATCGAAGGTTTCAGGGTACTGCGGATGATGATCGACAGCGCGCCCGCGCTGCAGCAGGAAATTCCCGACGGCACGGGGGCGGACAAGTTCCTCGCGACCACTCGCTTTCAGGCCGAGCACGTCGATCCGAACGACATCCTGTATTCACTCAAGTCGTCATTCAGCTACGATCCCGAGCCAGCGCTTCCCAGGATCAAGGCCAAACTCTTCGCCCTGAATTTCTCCGACGACGAGTTCAATCCCGACTCGCTGCAGGTCCTCGAGAGACTTGTTCCGACGCTCCAGCAAGGCAGGTACGCGGTGCAGAAGGGCACGCCATCGTCGCCGGGCCATTTCACCATGACGCGTCCCGACCTGTGGGCGCAGCATGTGGGCGAATTCTTGCAGTGGCTAGGCGATGCGCCCTCACAAACAGGCAGTCGCGATCCCCGATTGATACCGGATTCATCCAGGTCATGATGATGTGATCGACGGAGTATGGGGCTGCGGCAGCTGTCGCTCAGTGTCCGAGCGACTCGCCCTTCAATGGTTTCGATGTCCCGTGACCCGGATGAGCCGCCTGCTTGACCAACAACGCGACGCACGAAATCAAAGCGGCCACCGCGACAACCGCGAAGATCGCTTCGAACGAGAAGTGCTCACGCGTCAGTTCCGCGACCAGAAAAGAGCCGGCAATGCCGCCGAACCGGCCAATGCCGAGCATCCATGCAACACCTGTTCCGCGACCTTGGGTCGGATAGAACGTAGCCGCGAGCGCCGGCAACGACGACTGCGCCGTATTCATCAACACTCCGGCGACGAACACCACCAGCACGAGCAACCCGACATTGCCCACCGCCTGACCGATGCAGTACACGCTGATCGCCGTCAGCGCATAGCAGACCGCGATCACACGATTCGCGTTGAAGCGGTCCATCAGGACGCCGCACAGCACGGCACCCACGCCGCCAAGCGGAAACAGCGCCGAGATCAGAGTGGCGCGTTGCGGCGGGAGCCCCGCCTCTTTCAGCAGAACCGGCATCCAGTTGATGGAGGCATAGAAAATCACCAGACCCATGAAATAGGCAAGCCACAGCATGACGGAGCCGATTATGTACTGACGCGAGAGCACCACCCGCAGGCCCTGCTTACCCGCCACTGCCGGCGCCAACTCCGTCATCACGAACGAACCGGCCTCGTGGGCCGCGCTGGAGATCCGGCCCAGCGTCGCACGGATCCGTTCGACCGCGTGTTGCTTCGCCACCAGATAGCGCACCGACTCGGGCATCGCGATCAGCAGCAACACAGCCAACAGTAGCGGCGTGGTGCCGCCGAGCAGCAGCACGCTGCGCCAGCCGAAGTGCGGAATCAGCCAGGCCGCAAGAAAGCCGCCAAACGCCGCACCAAGAGGGAAGCCGCAGAACATCAGATTGATGAGCGTCGCCCGGCGGCGGTCGGGACAGAATTCACTCATCAGCGTGACCGCATTCGGCATGGCGGCGCCAAGTCCGATACCGGTGACAAAGCGCAGGACGGTCAAATGCCCGATGTCGCCGGAAAACGCCGAGGCGAAACACGCCACGCCGAACAGCGTGACGGAGCCAAGCAGTAATACACGTCGTCCGATCCGGTCGGAAAGCGGACCCGACACCAGCGCACCACAAGCGAGGCCGAACAGCGCCGCGCTCAAAACGGGCGCGAGATCCGGCTTGCTGATGCCCCACTCGGTCACTAGCGACGGCGCAATGAACCCTATCGCCGCAGTATCGAAGCCGTCGAGCAGGACGATAACGAAACACATCGCGAAGACGAGCCACTGGAACCCCGAAAACGGGTGTTCATTGATAAATGTCTGTACGTTGACGGCCTCACTCTGACGCACGCTTTGTCTCCTTGTGATGAGCTTGTGCACTCCGCGCGGCCCATGGGCTACCGGGTCCGGTCAGAACCTGTGAACGATCCCAACACCCGAAGCGCCGACCACGCGAGGACGACGGCGCAGTCTGGAATCCGGTCGCCGATAGCAGGTGTCGCGTTGAAGATGTTGCCCGATCCGCATTCGAGCAGGTGCAACGAGCGCCTCGGGTGAGATCGATTCGCCGGTCTGGGATCGGCGTGCACCGTACACAGCGGCGCCTATGGTTTCTCACTCGAAGAGTTCGATTGACGAACATCCATTCTTGAAACGAACAGCCTGTGAACTGTAATGAATTTGCACAATGGGGATCTATGGGGACTAACCCGGCTGGGCGTAACGTGACGCTCAACGGCGCGGCAGGCACAGCGCCGATACGCTCAACGGACTTCCGATCGTCGACAACGTGGGCGACTGAGTTAAGCGGCCGTTTCTGGGCCGACAACGATCATTGACTCTCAGGCATCACCTGCAACAACGGCTCCGGCGTCAGCGCGATTTCTCCTGTAAAGGGCCGATCGTGGGAGAGGATGAGTAAAAAGGTTGTGGCGAGTGCTACGGAAAACAGTCCGATTGCCACGGCAGATGTCAGCCGGTTGTCGCAATGAACGAATGCGATGGCGAACAGCAGGCACACCGCCAGAATCGCCAGACATAACCATTTGACACCATTCACTTCGCTGCGACTGATCAGGATACGCTCGCGACGCACTTCAAGAGCCTGCTGCAGGGACGCCGCGACCTCGCGCTGCGCCGTCTGCTGTCCGGGCGTAACGACTGGCAGGGATAGCGTGAACTTCAGTGCGTTGTTCAGCGTGGGGGGACTAACGATAAGTGTAACGGCTCCCTTCGCCAGGAGCGGCCATTCAGTTGTCGCGGTGTACTGAATGTAGTCTCGGACCATCCTTCGCAGTTCGGTCTGGGCTTCGTTTGGCAAAACGGCAGACATGACAACAACCGATCGCAGCGCACTCGCTTCAGTGGCTACCGCGACGTTGGCGCGCGCTGTATCGTTCCAGACTTGCGAGGCCGTGAAGGCGATAAACAAGCCGAATATGATGCCAAGTGGAGAAAGCAGACCGGGCGAAATCGCCTTGAACGATCGCGCATATCGACCGGCAGCAAGCCATCCGGTGACGAAATGGACGACCGCGCCCGCAAGAAATATCGCACCGAAAGTGACAAATGCCATCAACCATAACGGCAGTTCATGTACCCATGTACTCATCATTGTGGTTGCGCGGTGCGCGGTCTGAACCGGATATTGGCGGTGGGTCGAGGAGTCCAAACCCCTCAACCAGAACACGAAGCTCCATTAGCAGTCTGTACGCTCGACCACGTTGCGCGGTGATGACCGAACAGCAAATCCGTCGGCATTGGATAGTCGTCAGCGCGCGATTTGGCGCATCTGAAATCTAAACCCATATATCAGTCGCTCTCGATCAACCGGGGAGCCTCGATGATATACGAGACAAACGATGCCGCTCACCTCCGATCGCCCCCTTCAATCAAGATTTCGGTTCAACCAGACACTACCCCTCGGCCAGAACCTGCTGAATGGTTTTCTCGAACACGTCAGCGGGTTGTGCGCCCGTCAGCAGGTATCGATTGTTGAAAATGATCGACGGCACAGAATGAATGCCCATTGCCTGGTACTGCTCTTCTTCTACACGAACCTCATTGGCATAGTCGCCGCCATCCAGAACAGCACGCGCCTCGGCGCCATCAAGTCCCACGGATTCCGCCGCCTCCACCAGAACGTCATGGTCACTCGTGGGCCTGCCCTCGCCGTGATAAGCCTGCAGTAGCGCCTGTTTAAGCTGTACCTGTTTGCCTTTGATGCCGGCCCAATGGATCAGACGGTGTGCATCGAAGGTGTTGTAGATGCGCGTACGCGTTCCGAAGGTAAAGCCGACATCCGCGCCACGCTGGCGAAGCGCGGCCTGCGCCTCGCTCACCTGTTGCGGAGTGCGCCCATATTTCTTTGCGATATGTTCGACGAGGTCTTCACCCTCCTCGACCATCTGCGGATTCAGCTCGAAGGGGTGCATGACTATTTCGGCGTCGACCGTATCACCAAGTCGCGACAACGCGAGTTGCAGCGAGGATAAACCGACGGCACACCAGGGGCACGCTACGTCGGAGACAAAATCGATTCTGATTGGCTGTTTCATTGCTTTCGCACCCAGAAGTTTCGGTCGTGATCGAGATAACCCCTATTCTGGACGAGTTTCGACACGAAATCATCATGGTCCGCGGTAATTCAGTTATTACCTGAAGTAACGTCGAACCGTGCAAACGCTGCCTGTTCATGGCAATCGATCTGCCAACGTCAATTGGCCGCCGTCGTCACATGGACTTCGCGCAGGCCATGATTGGACCGCGGTTCAATACTGAAGCGATACGGAACTGCCCGGCTTGCGGTGCGTAACAATCCAACCGGACGCCAACAGCGCAATACCGCCGAAAATCACGATGCCGCCGAGCACAGTGAAGCCCAGCATATAGCTGCCGCTCGCGCGATACAGCAGCCCGACCATGAAACCGGCTATCGTACCGCCGCCCCCCGCCCCGACGCCGTTCATGATTCCGGATGCCGAGCCGATCGCCGACGGCCGCGCGGTCAGTTGCAAGATCGACCAGATATTGGGTGTATAGCTACTGGCGTATAGCCCGAGTGCAAGCGTGATAAGGCCAAGCTTCGCATAGCCGCTATGCAATTCGGGTAGCAGCAGCAACATCGCACCCGGGATCATTAGCCCAAGTCCGGCGATCAACACGCGCTTGTTGGTGCGGTCGCTGATCATCGACATCGGAATGGCAAACAGGATGGCGGCCACGAACGGGACAGAACTGGCCAGCGCTTGAGCGACGCCGCTAAAACCGATCGACTTGACCGCCATCGGCACCCACAACGTGATACCCCAGAACAGCATGCCCTGAGTGATATAGCTGATAACGAGCAACACGAATGCCCAACCGCCAACCGCATTGAACGTCAGTGGCACGACGGCGGCGACGTTTTCCGGCTCGGCAAATGGCGCTTCGCTTCGAGGCCGCAGACATTTTGCATACATCGGCACGATCAACACCAGACCGATAGCGCCGGTCAGGAAGAACAGCGTACGCCAGCCGAACGCATCGTAAATCGGCGTAAGCAACAGAAATCCCGTCGCGAGCGCAAGGTATTGACCGTAGTACTGAATGATCGAATTTGCCTTGCTGAGTTCGTCAGGCGCGAACCAGTCACGCACGAAACGCGACATCTGTGGCCAATAGACGCCTTCAGCGATCCCCAGGATCAGGCGGCATATCAACATCACCGCAACGCCATTCGCAAAGCCGGCGAACAAAGTCGCCGTGGACCATATCGCAAAGCTGGCCATCACCACTGTCTTCGGTTCGAGCTTGCGCGTGGCCACACCTCCGACGACGTTGGCCAATGCATAGCCGATCAAAAAGATGGTCAACACCCAGCTGGACATCAACGGAAACCGTGCGCCAGAAAAACCAAGGTCCTGTGCGACCGATGGCAAAGCGACCGACAGATTCGTGCGATCCAGATAGGCGACAAACAAACCAGTCAGCAATGCCCCGCCAATACGCCACCACCGCGAACCCGTCGCCTGCCTCATCGCTGCCTGCTGCATGTGCGCCTATCCTCCCGCATCTACGCCTGCGCCGGAAACCCCGGAGGATCGCCCACCGGCACAATTTCCAGGTACCCCCGCCCCATCTCGCGCTCGAAGCTGGACGGATCACCTTCCCACACAATCCGGCCATGCTCCAGAACATACACCCGATCGGCATGCGGCAACGCGAAGGTGACATTCTGCTCGCCCAGCAACACCGTAATCGGCGTGGTCCGCTGCAGTAACTCCAGCGCCTTCGACAATTGCTCGAGAATCACCGGTGCGAGCCCCAGGGTCGGCTCATCGAGAATCAACAGTTTCGGTTGCATCATCAGCGCGCGGGCAATGGCCAGCATCTGCTGTTCACCACCCGACAACGTGCGCGCCGTCTGACGTTGCCGCGACTTCAGGATCGGGAACAGTTCGAAGAGCCACGCCAACTGCTCAGAGCGCGCAGTTTCGGCAAGATGGTATCCACCGAGGTCCAGGTTCTCACGCACAGTCATGTCGCTAAAGAGTTCACGAGTCTCCGGACATTGCACCACGCCCGCCCGCGCGATCGCTGCACCGCTCATGCCGCGCAAATCCTGTCCGCCGAAACGGATCGTGCCCTGGTACGGCACAAAACCCGAAATGGCGTTGAACAGCGTCGTCTTGCCGGCGCCATTCAGTCCTACCACCGAGACGAATTCCCCTTCGCGCACATGAAGACTCGCGCCATCGAGCGCCCTCGCCTTGCCGTACAGTACGCCAAGATCTTCCACGTCGAGCAGCGTCGGCTTGCTGACCACCTCGTCGCGCGTCCGCTCTCTCGTCTCGATCTTGCCGCCCAGATACACGCGCCGCACGGTCTCGTTCTGCATCACCTGTTCGGCCGTGCCTTCCGCGATCTGCTCGCCCAGATACATCGCAAGTGCGCGGTCGACCAGCGCAGCGAGACTCTTGACGTTGTGGTCCACCAGCAGCACAGCGCGACCCTCGGCGCGAAAACTGCGAATCAGCGCCGCGAACGACTCCGATTCCGCCATCGTCAGTCCTGCGAACGGTTCATCGACCAATACGACCTTCGGATCGCGCGCAATCGCCTTCGCCATCTCCATGCGGCGCAGATCGGCGAACGGCAAGGTCGCGGGATGCCGGTGCATCACGGCACCGAGCTCGACACGCTCGGCGATTTCGCGGGCACGGCGGTTGACATGCGGATCGGCGACGAGCTTGATCAACGAGTCAGGCAAGAGCGCCAGCTTGATGTGCTCGAGCACCGTCTGCCGATGCAGCGGCCGCGAGTGCTGAAAGACGATGCCCACGCCGGCGCGGGCAATGCGGTGCGGCGCCCAGCCCGCCATCTCCGTGCCGTCCATCTTGACCGACCCGGCATTGGGCCGCTCGATGCCCATGATCAGCTTCATCACGGTCGACTTGCCGGATCCATTCGGACCGATAAGCCCGAGGATCTCGCCAGCCTCGATGTCAAAGCCGATGTCCTTCACCGCGACCAGGCCGCCGAAGCGCTTGGTCAGGCCACGTACCGAGAGGCGAGAGGCTTCGCTCATTCTCGCTCTCTCACGCGCAGCAGGTTGCCGAGCAGGCCGTCCGGAAAGAACAGGATGACCGCGAGCGCCAGCGCTGCGACTACGAAGGTATTGATCTGGCCCAACGGCCTGAGAAACTCACCAGCCACGATCAGGAACACCGCGCCGAGTACCGCGCCCAGGATAGTTCGGCGCCCGCCCAGCACAGCGGCAATGATGATCTGCACGCCCACCCCCAGATCCACTACCGTGCTGACGGAAGCGGTGCCCTGGTAGAACACGAGCATCGCACCAGCCACGCCGGAGAACACCGCGCTGATGCAAAAGGCCGCGAGCTTGTGCTTGGTTACGTTGAAGCCGAGCGCCTGCGCGCCGATGGCGTCCTGACCGCTCGCCTGCAGGATGAGGCCCATCGCTGAGCGCGACAGGCCGAACAGGATGATCGCGCACACCACGAGAAACGCGAGCGCATACCAGTAGTTTTGCTCCGCACTGACGGACATGACATCGGGCACGGTCATGCCGATCTCGCCGCCGGTGATACCCGCGAAGATCACGATCGAGTTTTGCAGCAATAGCACGGCAACCAGCGTGATCAGACCGAAATACGGGCCGCGCAAACGCAACGCAGGCACCGCCAATAACAGCCCGCCAATCAGCGCGACAAGACCGCCTGCAACGATGCACACGGGAATCGGCAGCCCCCACCGCGCATCGAGTATCGCGGCCGAGTAGGCGCCGAGACCAATCAAAAACGTGGGACCGAAGTTGACCTCGCCGGCGAAGCCGAACAGCAGGTCCCAGGCCATCGAAAACACACTGAAATAATAGGCGACGGTGAGGATGCCGAGAATATAGCCGGACACCCACCAGGGCAGCGTGCCCGCCGCGACCGCCAGCACGACGGCGGACCACAGCATCCGCGAGCGAACAAGATTGGTCACGTACCCTCCTTGGCTAGCGCCGCCCCAGAAAACCCTGCGGCCGCAGGTACACCACCAGCACCAGCAGCACGAGCGCGGGCATGGGGCGCAGCGTCGGTGCGATCAGGTAGGCGGTGATGGTCTCGAGATAGCCGACCACATACGCGGCCATCAGCGAACCCGACACGCTGCCAAGACCGCCTAGCACCACGATCGAAAAAGCGCTGGCCGTCAGTTGACCCGTGTTGTTGGAACTGACACCAAGGAACGACGCCAGCAGCACGCCTGCAACGCCGGCGAGCACGCCGTAAAGGGTCCACGCGAGCAGATAAACACGGGACAGTTCGAAGCCGAGCAACGTCAGCCCACGCGGGTTCATCGAGGCTGCGAGCAGCGCTTTGCCGGCCCGCGTGCGATTGACAAAGAACCACAGCAGCCCGATGACGACCCAGCAAACGACCGCGATCATCACCTCGTTGATCGGCGTGCGCACGCCCGCGATGACCACGACGCCGGGAAACAGCGGGCGCATCGTCACCGGGTTGTCAGTGAACAGATAGGCCATGCCCTGCTGGATCATGATGCCCCACAGCAAGGTGCCGGTCAGCACGAAAATCTCTTTCTCCTCGTGCGGAATCGCGGCGGAGCGTTGAATCGGCCGCACCACCATCAGATAGGTGATGTACGCCGCAACGAGGCCGGAGAGCACGCCGAGCAGCGTGCCAAGCCAGGTGCCGAGGCCGGCCTCGCCGGCCAGCATCCAGCCCATCAACGCGGCAACCAGCATCACGCCGCCATGAGCGAGATTGAGAACGCCGGACACGCCGAAAATCAGCGTAAAGCCGATCGCGCCCAATGCGTAAAGCGAACTGATAGCAAAACCGTCGATGAGAATTTGCAGCCAGACCATACGCTACCCTCTGGTTCGGCCAACGGCGGAATCCGTCGCCTGCGATGACGCCGGATTGCCGGATAACCCCGGCGCCCGGCCACCTCCGCGTTGCGCGACTAGTTGGCGTTTGCCTGCTGCAGCTTGATGAAGGACGGGAACTTCACGGTTCCATTGGCGAGCGCTTTCGGCCAGATCGCGACCTGCTTGCCGTCCTGCCATTGCAGGTTGATACCCGTGATGTAACCCGGACCGTATTTCAGCGCATGGGTGAACTGGTCGTTGCGGCCATAGAACTGCCAGCGGCCGATCGTCCCGACGTAGTCCGTCTTCTCGAGCGCATCGACCATCTTGTCGGGATCTGTTGCGCCGTTATTGCGCTTGATCGCGTCCGCGAGGATATAAACGAGGTCGTAGCTCGTGAAGCCGCAATAGGCTGGCGATACGCCAAACTGTTTGGTGTACGCATCGACGAAGGGCACGGTCTTTGGCGTGATCGCCACGCCTGGCGCGGCGGCAGACGCCGTGATGACGCCTTCGGTCGCGCCGTTGGTGTCCTTCCAGAAGCTGGTGGTCGTAGCCTGCGAACTCTGCCCGGTCAGCGGAATGGGCACCTGCTGGTCATGCCACTGCACCGTGGGTTGCACCCCAACATGGCTGATGCCAGTGGTGATCGTATCGGGATGCTTGCTTTCGATCTGGTTGTAGATCGGCGTGAAGTCCGTCGTATCCGGATTGAAGCGGATGTGATCGAGCACCTTGAGCCCGGCCTTCGGCAGACACTCGAGATAACGTTCGTCCAGCGGCTTGGTCCAGGCGGCATCCTCGCTCATCACGACCGTCGTCTTCATCTTGAACTGGCCGACCAGGATGTCATGCGAGAAGTCGCAGATCGACTGGGCAATGAAGGCCGAGGTCATCCAGCCGTGGAAGGTGTATTTGTAGTGATCGTAGTCGTCGTGGACCTGCTTCGAGATGTCGTTGCTCGCCGCGCCTGGCGTGATAAACGGCATCTTGAGGCGTGCTGACCAGGGCTCCATCGCAAGCGCCACCTCGCTGATATAGCTGCCGATCACGGCCACGACCTTGTCCTGGCTGGCGGCGCGCTGGAATGCGCGCACGCCTTCGGAGGCCGACGAGTGGTCGTCGTAAGCAATGATCTGGATCTGCCGGCCGTCGACGCCACCGTGCGCGTTGATCTCGTCCGCTGCGAGCTGGGCGGCCTTTGTGATAGACGCGCCGGCTACCGCCGACTCCTCGCCGATCACCCCGATCTTGATGGGGTCGCCCGCCGCGTAGGCTGAAACTGCGAGCCCGAGCGCCGCGATTGTCATACCGGTGCGGATGACGCGGTACAGGCTCCGCCGCGTATTGCTGTTGGACATTGTCTGTTCTCCGATGCGTGGTGCGATCGTGGAGCAACATTTGCCAGCTACAGTGCATCTATTAAGAATGCGCAGGGAACAATAGCATCCGTTCGGGGCGACCTATATCGGTAGTAACGATGACGAGACCGTTGGTATCCTGCATCGCTATTGGATTCGCCGGCGGGCAGACATGAAGCCCACCCGTGGCCGTTTTTGTGCGGCGCGAAAATACCAGGAGGAGTTTGCGGATGCGATGTCGATTTAGCCCTATCTCCAACGTCTAGCAGGTAAGCACCCGGATTGCGTGTCGCCCACTCAACGAGACATCCAGCAAAGGAGAAACACCATGCCCCCTTCACTGCCCCCCGTTATCACGTGTTTTGAACAATCACCCGATCGCGGCAGGGGACTGGCGCGTGACATGCGTGTTCGCTGGGCGTTTGAAGAAGTAGGCCAACCCTACGAGGTTCGTCTTGTCTCGTTCGGTGCAATGAAGGAACCGGCGCATCGGGCGCTGCATCCTTTTGGTCAGATTCCGACCTATGAGGAAGGCCCTCTTGCCCTGTTCGAGTCAGGCGCAATTGTGTTCCATCTCGCACAGCACCATGCAGGCCTGCTACCTGAGGATCCGGATGCGCGGGCTCGTGCGATCACATGGATGTTCGCCGCACTCAACACGGTTGAGCCGCCGATCCTCGATCTTCAGACCATCAGGTTTCAGGAGCGCGACAAGTCCTGGTACGAGGAACGCCTGCCTCTCGTCGAGGATCGCATCCGTGACCGGCTGGGCGACCTTTCCGATCGCCTTGGCAACGCCGAATGGCTCGACGGTGCGTTCAGCGCGGGCGACCTTATGATGGTGGCGGTGCTACTCAGGTTGAGAGCATCGGGTCTGCTGGACGAATATCCGAACCTTGCCGCCTATGTCGCCCGCGGCGAAGCGCGGCCCGCATACCAGCGGGCCTTCGCCGCTCAATTGGCGGTCTTCGTCGCTAGCCAGGCAACGGCCAGCTGATGACGGTCGGCTCCGGGTTCCACGCCGTCAACCCTGTGAATCGGAGCCGGCCCCAAACCGCTCCACCACAAACTCGACGAAACTACGAAGCTTCGGCGACATCTGCCGGTCGCGCAAATAGAGCAGGTTGATCTGCCGCATGGGCGCGGCATAGTCAGGCAACACTTCGATCAACCTGCCCGCCTCGATATCCGCGTCGACCAGAATGCCCGGCAACATCGCGATCCCCATGCCGGCCAGCAAGGCTCTGCGGAGCGCTTCTGAATTGTCGATTCTCAAGCGGCCTCTGACCGGAACGCTCACCGTTCCATTCGTGCCGGACAGCGTCCACTCCGGTTGCGCCGCGTGCATTTCGGAGCGCAGCGGATAGGCGTAGGTCAGACATTGGTGCGCACGAAGATCCTCCGGCGTCGCCGGTACGCCGCTCGCATCCAGATACGCGGATGACGCACAGAGCACGAGGCGATACGCCCGCAACGGACGCGCAACGAGGTCAGGGTTGCCCGGCGTACCGATACGAATAGCCGCTTCGAAACCGTCCTCAATCAGATCCGACAAGCCATCGGTGGCGACGACATCCAACTGCACCTCGGGGTAGCGCTGGCAATAATCCGCGATGGCTGGAACCAGGCACTCGTTGCTGAAAATCACGGGGGCGGTAATCCGCAGGCGTCCACGCGGCGTCCCGAGATGATCGAGCGCCAATCGCTCGGTATCGCTGACGAGACCGAGAATCTCGACGCAGCGCTCGTAATAGGCCTGCCCGAACGCGCTGATCTGCTGCTTGCGCGTGGTGCGGTGGATAAGCCGCGTGCCGAGTCTGTCCTCCAGCGCCTGGAGGTGATTGCCGACCATGGTGGGCGACAGATCGCAGGCGAAACCGGCCGCCGTCAAGCTGCCGGTCTCGACTACGCGCACAAACACCGTCATCGCTTTGAGAAGATCCATTCCCCAATATTAGTGGGTTCTGTGCCAATTTGCAGGCGGTTTATCAAGCCTGACTGGGGGATTAGAGTGGGGCATGGATATCGGTCAGGCGAACCCGCCTGATCCGCTTGAGTCCCTAACCGCGCTCTACCCGACCGACCATCATGCACAGACAATCGACCCGATCTCCGCGTCTCGCCCTGCTCGCCGCCAGTCTTGGCTTCGTCATCATCTGCCTCGACGTGACGGTCGTGAACGTCGCACTCGGGCGGATTCAGGAAACGTTATCCGTCAGCTCCACGGAGCTCGAATGGGTGCTCAACGCCTATACGCTCGCCTTCGCCGCCCTGCTGCTCAGCGCCGGCGCACTCGGCGACCGGTTGGGCGCGCGGCGCGTTTTCGTCGGCGGCTTTGCGATCTTCACATTGGCGTCGGTAGCATGCGGCTTCGCATCCGGAGCGCTCACGCTTGTCGCGGCGCGTACGGTACAAGGCGTCGGGGCGGCGCTGTGTGTGCCGTCGTCGCTATCGCTGCTGAGCGCGGCCTTTCCCGACCCGCGGGCGCGCGCCAAAGCCGTGAGTATCTGGGCCGGAACCGCCGCGCTAGCGCTGGGTGCAGGCCCGCTCGTGGGCGGCTTGCTGATCGACCGTTTCGGTTGGCCAAGCATCTTTCTGATCAACGTGCCGTTCGGCGTTGCCGGCATCTGGCTCACGCTCGCCCATGCGCCCGATACCCTCCGTCACGCGGCACGCCGCATCGATCTGGCCGGCCAGATGCTAGCGGTGATTGCGCTGGTGGCGTTGATGTTCGCCGTCGTCGAAAGTGGCAGGTTGGGCTGGGGTAGCCCGGCTGTGATGACGGGTATCGTTTGTTTCGTCGTGTTCGGCGCGTTGTTCGTGCTGGCGGAAGCGCGGCAAAAGGAACCGATGCTGCCGCTGTCGCTGTTCCATATACCGGCGGTCAGCGTAAGTTCGTTGATCGGACTGTCGCTCAACTTTGGCTATTACGGGCTGATGTTCGCCATGAGCCTCTTCTTCCAGCATGTCCGGCACTACACGCCGCTCGAGACCGGTCTCGCCTTCCTGCCGATGACCGCCGTTGTCACCGTAGCCAACCTCGCATCCGGCGCGCTCACCTCACGATTCGGCTACCGTCTTCCGATGGTCGTCGGGCAGGCCGTGGCGGGGCTCGGTTTTCTGTCGCTGGCGCTGCTCGAGGTCAACAGCAGTGACCTGATAATCACCGCTCCGATGCTGGCAATCGGTGTTGGCGTCGCGCTGGCCGTACCGTCGATCAACACCGCCCTCCTCGCGCATGTCGAGCCCCGTTCCGTCGGTATCGCTTCAGGTTTGCTGAACACGGCGCGCCAAATTGGAGGCGCACTCGGCGTGGGCATCTTCGGTTCGCTCATCGCCAGAACGGCAGGCAATCCCGTCACCGGACTGCACACCGCCGTCGTACTGGCAGGTGTATTGATGATGGCAGGCGTGGTGATCGCGATTGCGGGGTTGAAGACATCCGGCGGGATGCCAGCCGCAGCATAGCGGCATTAGCGGACGCATCATTCCAAATGAATGCGCATCTGCTAAATTACACGGATGCAAGAAGATTCCGCGGACTACCACGCGCCATCCGGCATCGCGGCGCTGCCTTCCCTCGCTTGGGGAAGCCATATCGGTCAACTTTACGGTTCGGCCGCAGATTTGCGCGACCTTATTATTCCCTTCTTTCGGGCGGGTCTTGAGAACAACGAGCGTTGCCTGTGGGTAACCGGTACACCGCTCGACGCGGACGAGGCGCGCTCCGCACTGCGCGCGGTCGTCCCCGACCTCGACGCACGCGAGCAAAGCGGTCAGATCGAGATCCAGGACACGAGTGCCTTCTACAAGCAGGGCGAACCGCTGCGGCCACAGGCGCTCGTCGCAGGTCTCGTGCAACGCGAGCAGGAGGCACTTGCCGCCGGCTACCGCGGTCTGCGCACCAACGGCAATTGCGCGTGGGTCGACAAAGCGAACTGGAGTGGCTTTCTCGATTATGAATCCGGCGTTGACGAGGCGGTCCATGGGCGGCGTCTCATCTGCATGTGCAGTTACCAGCATGACCGCATCGAAGCGGGGCAAGTCAGAGACGTCCTCGAAAGACACGGCCTCGTGCTGCATAGCCCGCGTTCGAACAGCACGGAACCGGGCCAACTCGATGGCGGTGCGGCGTGCACATTGCCAGGCACGGCCGCCATGCACGACGCCCCGCACGATGCCGAGGAAGCTGGCATGCGGCTCGCGGAAACCGAAGCACGACTTTCCGACGCCCTTGCGCTGAACGCGCTGCACCATCAGTCGATCGCGGTGCTTGGTCACGATCTTCGCAATCCGCTCGTCGCCATCAGCGCGGGTGCAACATTCTTGCTCCGCAGCAAGCTGGACGACAAGGCACGCGCAATTTCGGAAGCCATCGCCCGAAGCGCGGATCATATGGCCGCCCTGATTGACGATCTCTCGGACATGTCGCGCGGCCGGCTCGGCAACGGCATCTCCCTGCGCCTCAGCCGCGAAGGGCTGGAGCCCGCCTTGCGTCACGTCGTCGAAGAGTTGCGCCTCGCTCATCCGGGGCGCCAGATCGAAGTCACCCTGTCACTGCGGTACCCAGTCGAAACAGACCCGGTCTACATGGCGCGGCTCCTGTCCAATCTCCTCAAGAATGCGCTGATTTACGGTTCGCAAACAGATCCGGTCGAGGTCAACGTATCCGCGGATACCGACTTCATCCTCTCGGTCAGCAACAAGGGGCCGCAAATTCCGCACGAAAGCCAAAAGCTGCTGTTCGCGCCGTTCACGCGCGGCGCGCTCGCCGCCGATCAGCAAGGACTGGGACTCGGGCTCTACATCGTCGCCGAGATCGCGCGCGCCCACGGCGGCACGATCGAAGTCGCTTCGACGGAAGACGAAACGCGCTTCAGCTTTCGCATGCCGATCAGATAAAAAGAAGGCTCGGACAAACACGTCCAGGGGCCGCCGGCGCCGACACGTCTCGTCAAAAAGTGCTACGTTGCAAGGGTTCCCGCCGCTCAGCGGCCAACGTTAAACCTGCAACGGAGAAACGATGAACAACCCTTCCCGACGTGTACAAGATATTGTTTCTGAAGCCGAGTGGAATACGCGCATCAACCTTGCTGCGTCGTACCGTCTCATCGCCCATTTCGGCATGTCGGATCTCATCTATAACCACATCACCGCGAGAGTCCCGGGCAGCCATACAGAATTCCTCATCAACCCTTACGGGATGATGTACGAAGAAATTACAGCGTCGAGCCTCGTCAAAGTCGATCTCGACGGCAATGTCCTCTTCAATGTCGACGACAACTTCAGCGTCAATCGCGCCGGCTACGTGATCCATAGCGCGATACACGCCGCTCGCCACGACGTGGAATGTGTCATTCACACGCATACACGCGCGGGCATGGCCGTCTCCGTGCTGGAGTGCGGTCTCCTGCCGCTTACCCAGATGGCGATGCGCTTCGATTCCATTGCCTATCACGAGTACGAAGGTGTCGCGGTGGATCTGGACGAGCAGAGCCGGCTGGTAAAAGACCTCGGCGAGCGCGACGTGATGGTCTTGCGCAACCACGGACTATTGTCGGTAGAGAAAAGTATCGCCGAGGCCTTTAACGCGATGTATTGGCTCGAGATGGCGTGTCGCGCTCAGGTCGACGCAATGGCATGCAATACGCCGCTGCATGTGCCGCCGCAAGCGGTGGTTGAAAAAACGAACCATCTATATCGACCGCAGGTTCGGCGGCCGTTTGGCGTGATGGAATGGCCGGCGATGCTGCGTCTTCTTGATCGGCGCGACGAGTCTTACAAGAGCTGACAAACCCGCTGGCAGCATTCAAGTATCCGCACAGCCTCCCGGGGCCGGCGCTCGCCGTTCCCGTCGACGGCATCGCGAAATAGCCAATGGTCTATCGACGAGCATTGGCACGCCATTTTCAATTCAGGCTTACCTGAATGGCGAGTAGGGAAATACCGAACGACGCGTTTAAAACCCTGAATTATTTATCCGAATTTATCTTTCGTAAGAAAGTATAAAGTTATCCAACTATTTTCCGATATTCAGTCAGCTTCGACTCGATATGAGCGCGACGCGGGATTCGTCGTGTGTCTTCGTCTTTCACCTTCTACTCGCTGTGCATAAACCCAATAAGGACGCCCGGGCCGTCCTCAAAAAACAAAGGAAACCAATGCGTACCAGTCAGCTCTGCGTCGCAATAGCTATTGCAATGGCGACGTTTGAAACCGCGACACCCGCATACGCGGAACTCGGGGGGCCGCCGACCTGGTCGTCGAGCGGCACCAACAACGTGACGATCCTCGCGCAGCGCCAGAGCACCGCCTCGGTCACGTACAGCGTGAACCAAACCACCCTTACGTCCGGCACGGTCGTCAGTGAGTACGTGGCGCAAAGCGGCACCGTCTTTGCCATCACATGGCACGGGCCAAAGATCGCTCCGCTCAATACCTTGCTAGGCACTTACTTCTCCGCTTATCTGCAGGGCTTGTCCACCGCACGCGCGACGATGGGTGGAGGCTCCGGCCCGCTATCGGTTCAGCAGTCCGGGCTCGTGGTAGAGACGGGCGGCCACATGGGGGCCTACACCGGTCGTGCGTACCTGCCTCAGGCATTCCCGCAAGGGTTCAGTGCCGACGACATCCAATAAACGGGAAACAGAACAATGCGAGCAATTTTCGGGGTTATGGTCGCGGCATTGACGATTGGCCTCGCCGCATGTGGCGGCGGAGGCAGTTCGAATTCAACGACCTCCAGCACAACGAGTTCCGGTACTTCCAGTAGTACGAGCAGCAGCACCACCACCACTTCCTCGACCAGCACGTCGACGCTCGCCACCGACGCGTCGGCCACGCCGACGTCCAGCAGCGCGACCAACACGGTTCCCATCACGATTTCGTCTGCACCGTACGGCAACAAAAACCGCCCGATGGTAAGCGTGACGGTCTGTACGCCGGGAAGCAATGCTGCGTCGAACTGTTCGACCATCGACAACGTCCTTCTCGATACCGGTTCGTACGGACTGCGTTTGTATGCGTCCGTCGTACCTAGCACGACGCTCTCGACGCTGACGACGCAAACGCAATCCTCAACCAGCGACACGATCGCCGAATGCGCGATCTTTGGTAGCGGCTACACGTGGGGCACAGTTCGCAGCGCAGACATCAAGATGTCCAGCGAGATTGCGGAAAACGTGCCGATCCACATCATGACCGACTCGACGCTCGCAGAGTCGGCGCCGTCGGATTGCCAGGTCAGTACTGCGCTCAGCACGCCGGCGCTGCTCGGCGCGAACGGTATCCTCGGCGTAGGCGTGCGGCCCCAGGACTGTGGCTCGAGTTGCGTGAGCGGCTCACAAAGCGCCGCCTACTATGCTTGCGGCAGCTCGACGTGCACGGCCACCACAGAGGCTCTCGCATCGCAGGTGGGCAACCCGGTCCAGTATTTCACGACCGACAACAACGGCGTGATCGTCGAGATCTCACAGGTCTCCGATAGCGGAGGCAGCACGGCGTCCGGAACACTGGTGTTCGGCATCGATACCGAGACCAACAATGTGCTATCCGGCACAAGCGCGACCGTCTTCACCACAGACGAGTATGGCGACGTAACGGCAACGTTTAACGGCACCACCTATACGGACAACGCGTTCTTCGACACAGGCTCAAACGGTCTGTTCTTCGCGGACTCGAGTATTTCCCAGAACAGCAGCACATGGTACACACCGTCGAGCACGTTGGGTCTGTCGGCTACGGTCACGGGTTCCAATTCATCGAGCGCGAGCATTGGTTTCAACATTGCCAACGCAACCACGCTGTTTGCAACGGGCAATTACGCATTCAACGATCTCGGTGCGTATCTGTCCGGCAGCTTTGACTTCGGGTTGCCGTTCTTCTACGGGCGGCATGTGTACTTCGGCATTACCGGTACATCGTCAGCCGGCGGCGGAAGCGGGCCATACGTGTCGTACGTATCGAGCTGATCGTCGGTTGTGACACTAAAGGCCGGCGCCTTCAAGGCGTGGGCCGTTTGCATGAAATTAACGGCTGGCGCCTCCGGGGCGCTGGCCGTTTGCATCATGGGAACCGGAAACATCGTTTTCCTCAATAAGTTTCCGCGCCAGGGCGTCGGCCTGTTCTGTCTCATCGTTGGCGACAGGCGCAATGCTTGCCCCTGCGGGATCGGTGGCACTGGCCAACGCTCCGTCACGTTGATGAGTGTCGACCGACACGACCATCGACAACCCAACCCGCAGCGGATGCGCAACCAGTTCCGCCGGGTCGAGAGAAACGATCACCGGTACGCGCTGCACGACCTTGATCCAGTTGCCGGCCGCGTTTTGCGGCGGCAACATCGAAAACGCACTGCCCGTTCCGGGCGACAGTCCACCGATGCGGCCATGGAATACCATCCCCGAACCATACAGGTCGGAGACTGCGGAAACCGGCTGGCCGATGCGCAGGTTGCGGACTTGCCCTTCCTTGAAGTTCGCCTCGATCCAGAGTTGCCTGACCGGCACCACCGTCATCAGCTGGGCGCCGGGCGCAACCGGTTGACCAACCTGCACGGCGCGCTGAGCCACGGCGCCTTCGACGGGCGCCACGAGCGTCGTGCGCGCGAGCCTGACATACGCAAGCTTCAGTTGCTGCACCGCCAGCGACACGGCTGGATCGTCCTCCACGTTCCCCGAACCACTCGCCGCGAGTCCGCTGGCAAGCTGGCTGCGCGCCGCGGCCAGATTGGCCTGCGCAACGGCAACGGCCTCTCTCGCGCGCTCGTACTCTTCGCCGGACACCACCTGCACGGTGGCACCCGAGCGCGCCTTCAGTGCCTGCTCGGCCTGTGCGAGTTCCGCCGCACGGGCGTCGACCGCAGCGCGGTACATTGCATTGGCGAACTGGGCGCTGCGCGTCTGCCGCACTGCGCGGATGAGGTCCCCCTCGGCCTGCCCAAGCGCAATACGCGCTTCTGTATCGTCGAGCCGCACCAGCGGCTGTCCGGCCTTGACGTACTGCGTATTGCCTACCAGCACCTCCCGCGCGGTGCCCGCCACCTGCGCGGCGATCGGCACCACGTTGCCGGCGACATACGCGTTATCCGTTTCCTCGAAGAAACGGCCGGAGACAAACCAGTTCACACCTACCGCGGCGGCCGCAACCGCCGCTACGCCGAACAGCAGCATAAACAGACGGTTTCGGCGCGAAATCTTCCTTGGATCGCGATGCGCAAATGCCATGCGTTCGCCGGGCAGGTTTTCTGTACTCATGCGATTCAGCTAGAGGAAGGATTGTTGGATGAGCGATTATCACTCTGGCTTGCGGGCGAGTCCTGAATCGCGGGCTGGCGGGTCGCGGCGGGTGAAGCCGCAGCGGTACCCGTCTGGCTCGCCTCGTCGAAGCCGCCGCCCAGCGCGCGGATCAACGCAATGTCCGCATCGCGCCGTTGTGCCTCGAGTTCGAGAAGCCGCTGTTGCTCGTCGAGTTTCATATCGTGTTGCGCGAGAACATCCGCCTGTGGAATCAGGCCGCGGCGCTGCCGTTCAGTCGCGACCGCGATCATCTGTTCACGCGCGGCGAGGACGCGTTGCTGCTCGTCGATGAGTGTCGTAAGGCTGCGCATCGTCGCAATCGATCTGGACACCTCGGCAAGAGCCCCATCGAGTGTCTTGTTGTACAGCGCGATCGTCTCGTCAGCTTGTGCAAAGTCGCCATGCAGTTGCGAGCGCAACTGGCCGCGTTCGAAAATCGGCAGGGACACGGCAGGACCGATAGCAAAGAATGCCGACGCACTCGAGAACAGCGAGCCGAGACTCAACGACGACAGGCCACCCCCAGCAGACAGATTGATGTTCGGGTAGAACTCCGCGCGGGTAGCATCGATCTTTGCGGTTGCGGCCTGCACACGCAGCCTGGCCGCGACAATATCGGGGCGCCGTCCGAGCAGTTCGAGCGGCAGATTCGCGGGCACGGACAAGGCGTCGCTATCGGTAAGCGTCGGCCGTTGCAACGAGAGCCCGCGTTCCGGTCCCGCGCCGGTCAGCGCTCCAATCTGCAACTGCGTCTGCGTGATCGAATCGTCGATCGTCTGCAACTGCATGCGAAGCGCCGCCTGCTCGATCTGTTCCTGCTGCGCGCTGTAAGTGTTGTCGATGCCCCTCGCCTCGCGCGTGCGCCGGATCGCATCGAGTTGCTCGGCGTCATGGCGGCGCGCCTCCATCAGGTCGCGCCTCGCATACGCGTAGGCCAGTTGGCCGTAGAGGGTGACAAGCGAAGTGGTGAGGGTCAGGCGAGCCTGCTGCGCATCGACTCGCGCAGCATCGCGTGCCGACACCAGCGCCTGGGTGAGCGCGCGGTTCTTGCCCCACAGATCCAGTTCGTAGTTGGCGCCGACGATCACGCTCCCTGGCGACACCCACGGGTCGCTAAAGAGATCGATCGGTACCGTGGTGCCATCGAAATTCACGCTCGCCGCCCCGTCGACGGCAGGAAAGCGCGCCTTGTAGGCTGCCGCCGTCGCCGTCCCCGTCAGACCCGTGCCCGAGGCGAACCGTTCGAGTTGCGACTGCGCCTCGGCGATCCGCGCGCCGGCGATCTGAATGTCCGGATTGCCGGCAAGCGCTTCTGCGACCAGCGCGTCGAGTTGCCGGTCATGAAACGATGCGAACCATTGCGCCTCCGGCCACGCACCGCCTGCGTCTTTCGTGGTCTGCGCCAGTTCCTGCGGACCCGGCGAGCGCATGGCAAGCGGTTGATAGGGGGTGTGGTCCGCGCAACCGCTCAGTACACACAAGCCGCTCAGCAAAGTAGCCGATGTTAAAGCCCATAAGCGCTTTAACGCGTGCTGGACATGGCAGAGTTCGATCGCCATCGGTCAGCCGCGCGCCAGACGGGCGGCGAGCCGCGGACGCGCGGTTTCGAGCGGACCCAGCCTGCCAAACATGCCGTCGACAATCCCGCAGGCGATGCCGGAAAGCTTCGCCAGCTTGCCGGACTCGAAGAGCAACACCTGCCACACCTGCATGAGTGTGATGAAGTTAGGGATAAGCGCGACCGGAAGCGATAGCGTGTATTGCAGACACAGATGCATGCCGTTGCGTGCCATGTAATAGCGGCGAAACGCCGGATGGTTCATCGAAGTGAGGCATATCGGACCGAACCGGTGCTGCCGTTTTTCGCCGATGCGATGTGACAGGATGAGCCGTGGCTCCACATAAAAAGGTACGCCACGCTGCAACGCGCGCAATGAATATTCCGTGTCGACGTGGTCGATAAACAACGGTTCATCGAACGCACCCAACCTCTCATAAGCGAGGCGCGAAATGACGCAACCGGAAGACAGGAGAAAGGAGCACGGCTGCAACGATGCTCCCGCTTCGAAAGCCAGCGTGCGGATCGAAAAGCCGTTGCTGTACATCTGCGGCAGGAAGCGGCCGATGTTCTCGTCGTAGATACGCGGCCCGATAGCGAAGGCTCGTGCGCCGAGCGCGGCGCAGGACTCGCGCATCACGCGAAAGTAATCGGCACTCGCCAGCGAATCCTGATCGAACAGCGCCACCGCACCGATACCGCGTTCGAACAGGTGCACGAGGCCCCGGTTGTAGGCGCCGGCAATCCCGCCACGATTGGCATTACGAAGATATGCGATACCGTGCGCGGCCAGTCCATCGGCAATCGAGGTGGCAGGCGCCGGCGAATTGTCGACGACCAGCACCGGCACGCTAGGTTCGCACAGTTCGAGAAGATGCGTAAGCTGCTCGGGCGTCGGCCGATACAACACCACCAGCGCGCCGAGCAACGGCGCGGCGCTCTCGGTGGCGCCCGCGCTGCCCGAAGAGGTGATCGTTTCGCTCATGATCGTTATCTCCCCATACGCGTCAATGTCCGGCGCGCGCCGCGGAGATGCCGCGCCACGGCCTGGTGGCCCACATCAGCAAGGCAAGCGCGAGGCACACGAGGCTCGCCATATAGAACAGGTCGTTGGTCGCCATCATGTAGGCCTGTTGCTCGACCACACTGCGCACGGCGGCCAGCTGATTGGGGCCTAGTCCAAGCGTTTGCAGCGATCGCATGAACAGGCTCGTGCCGGTGGACGCATGCGTCACCGACTGCGCAAGATTGCCGTAGTGATGCGCGGCGCGATTGTCCCACCAGGTGACACTGAGCGCGGTGCCGAAAGCGGCCGAAAGCGTGCGCAAAAAATTCGACAGACCCGAGGCCGCCGCCAGTTTTTCGTTGGGGATACGCGACAGGATGGCCGCGCTCAACGGGATAAAAAAGCACGGCAGGCCGATGCCTTGAATGAAGGTCGGCGTGACGATCTGCCAGAACGACATCGTCAGGGTGAAGTGCGCGTCCCACGACAGCACGGCAAAAAACACCAGAAAACCAAACGACGTGACGACGCGCGCATCGAAGCGATCCAGAAACATGCCGACCAGCATGGAAAAAACCAGCGCAAGGATGCCGAGCGGCGCAACCGTCAATCCTGCCTGGAATGCGGTGTACCCCATCACGGTTTGCAGCCAGAGCGGAAAGATGACACCGATCACCGAGAAGCTCACCATCCCGAGCGAAATGATCGTCACGCCGAACGAAAACGTGCGGTCGCGAAACAGGCTGAGGTCGATCACCGGATAGGGCTCGGCCGATTCCCAGATCAGCAGCGAGACCAAGGCGAGCGCGGCGATCAGCGAAAGCCCGACGATCAGGGACGAGTCGAACCAGCCGTGATCGCGCCCGAGGTCGAGCACGCCCTGCAGCGCCCCCACACCGACTACGAGCAGCACGATACCCATCACGTCCATCGGCGGCTGATGCGGATCGGGTGGCTCGCGTCGCAGCAGCGCGGCGCATGCCGCGAAGGCAAACAAACCGATTGGCAGATTGATAAAGAAAATCCACGGCCAGGAAAACTGGTCGATGATCCAGCCACCCAGCACCGGCCCGAAGATCGGCGCGAGCAGAACCGTCATGGCCCACAACGCCAGCGCCAGCACACGCCTTTCCGGTGGAAACGCGCGCAGCAGGATGGCCTGTGAAAGCGGCACCATTGGGCCTGAACAGAGCCCCTGCATCGCACGGCATACCACCAGCAGTTCCAGGTTGCCAGCCATCCCGCATAGCAGCGAAGTCAGCGTGAATAGCAGCACGGACCAGACGAACAGGCGCGCCTCGCCGATCCGTTGCGACAGCCAGCCGGTCAGCGGCACGGCAATCGCCGCCGCCACCGAATACGAACTGATGACCCAGGTCGCCTGTGAATTCGACACAGCGAGACTGCCCGCGATGGACGGCACGGCGACGTTCGTCACGGTCGAATCGAGCACCTCGATGAAGGTGGCGAGTGAAAGCGCAAACGTCAGCAAGGCGAGCATCGCGCCGCGCAAAGGCGGCGCCTCGCGAGCGCTGAGATCCGGTATGACTACGTCGCTTGAAGTACTCATATGGACCGTGCTGTTCCCAGGGTCTTGCGGTCTGCGGGACGCGTGCCGGCAGCGGCACGTCGCTCGGCCAGACGCTCGATGTATTGCGCGGCGGCTTCGCAGGCGTCGGGGGCGGTGCCAATCCGTTGTCTGGCGATCGTGCAGCGCGCCGCGACCCATGGGTCCGTGGCGATGCGCGAGAGTGCGGACGCCAGCGCCTTACCGCTCGCCGGGCTGTCGATCCGGATGCCGCAACCGCTCTGCGCGACGCGCTGCGCGTTGTCGAACTGATCGTGCGCAAACGGCGTGACCACCTGCGCAACGCCTGCTTCGAATGCCAATGCAGCCGTGCCGATCCCGCCGTGATGAACCAGCGCCGCGCAGTGAGGCAGAAGCTTGCGCATCGGCACAAAGTCGCGCACCAGCACGTCGGCGCGCGCATGCCACCGGTCTCCCACGTTGCGGGCGAGGACGATAGCGCGTGCGCCGGTACGGCGCAGCGCTTCGTCGACGGCGCCGAAATACGCCCGCTCGTCGATCAGCGTGGAGCCCGGTGTGAAGACCACCGGCCGTTTGCCCGACGAAAGGAAAGCACTCAGCTCATCGTCGAACGCGCCGGGCGACACATCGTTGAAAAGCGGGAAACCCGCCATGAAATGGTTGCGCGGCCAGTCTGGCTGCGCGGCCGCAAACCAGTCCGGAAACAGACACAACACGCCGTCTGGCGAGTGCAGCCAGCGGCCGAGGATGCGGCTCGCCGGTGGCAGGCCCAGGCCCTGCCGGACGTCGTTCAGCGCGGGGCCGCAAGCCCTGTCGATAATGCCTGTCTCGATCATCTCCATGCACTTTGCCCTGAGCGGAAGCGGCAGCCACATGGGCACGGTCATACGCTTGTGGGTCGGCGGCGCGCTGGCGGACAGCAGCGTCGAAGGCGACACCTGAACAGATAGGTATGGCGTGCCGTGAACTTCCTGCATCAGGCGGGCGGCGAACGCCCACAGCGAGCCGACCAGTACCGTGTCGGAGGTCGTGAGCGCGGCAAGCTCATCGAAGTGCGGCCGGATCGACGGCGCGACGATGCTCCACAGCGTGCGAAACGACGTCCGCGGGTTCCAGAGCGCGGGGCAGGCCATCGCCCGCGCATACTCGTCCCACGTGCCGATCGGCACGAACGCAAAACCGTGCCGCTCGGCCAGCGGCGCGAATTGCGGATGCGTGCAAAGCACGATCCGGTGCCGCCGTTGCGCCAAAGCCCGGCCAATCCCGATGAATGGATGAACGTCGCCGGCCGAACCGATCGCGGTAATTACGATGTGAGCCATGGGTCGTGCGCCGCTCAATAGACCCAGGGCACAAGCGCCCTCACTTCGCGGCGATAGGTGCGGTAGGGGTCGCCGAAATGCTCCGACAACCACTGCTCCTCGACGCGAACCTTATAGGCCAGCGAAGCAAAGATCAGCGCGAAGCCGGCCACTCCGCGCCACTCCTCCGTAACCAGAGCGGCGCCGGCGATGGCGAACAGACAGCCGGTGTAGATCGGATGACGCACGAGCGCATAAGGTCCGCTGCGGACCAGCTCGTGATCCGCCTTCAAGGTGACCGATACGCTCCAGTTCGAGCCGAGATGGCGCCGCCCCCAGACCGAGAAACTCAGCCCGGCCACGATAATCGCCACCCCGATCCATTGTTGCGAATCGAAGTGCGCGTCCGCAAGACTCCAGGCGCCGGCCAGCCGGTCCGGTAATACCACCAGCGCACAGCCCACGATCAACGGAATCGACTGGATCGTGCGCGACAAACGATCCTCGCGCCTGACGGTTTTCTTCGCCCACGAGGAGGCCTTCATCCAGTAGGCGAGCCACACGGCCCACGGGCCGAGAACGGCAATCGAGTGATAGATCGTCATTTTCAACCTCCGAAATCCACGTTCATTCCGGGGGTCGCAAACGTTTGCGCGACGGACAGAGAAGACGGCACCTCAGGTCGTGAACGACCGAACTCTTGAGCTACACCGAAGAAACCGAGGATTTCCTCACGGATGGCGGCCGCCTGGGTTCGCCCTTCCAGTTCGAGGAAATGCCCCGTGTTCGGCACCGCAGCGAACTGCGCGTGCATGACGTAGCGGGCGAGGACACGAATGTCCTCCGCGGTGGTGTATTCGTCGAGCTCGCCGTTGAGGAACTTGAGCCGGCAGCGAATCTCGGCCAGCTTGCCGAGGTAGCTTTCCGGCTTCAGCGCCAGAATCTGTTCGGCATGGAACGAGACGCGGCGCTGATCTTCCTTCGGCAGGCCGGTGAGATAACGGTAGTTCAGCAGCTTCAGGATACGCGGCAGGTGCTTGCCTACGGTGTCGTTCAATAGCTGGGCGGCCTGCAGGTGCTCGCCGGCCTCGAGCATGTCCCGCGCCTGACTGACATAGGCGATCATCGCATCGTTGAGAAACGGCGAGAACGAGCCGATTACCGCGCCTTCGATACTGGCGGGCCGCCGCGCCAGGGCCAGCAGCGCCGCAAGGCCGCCCCAGGACACGGAATACAGGTAGCTCGGCTCGAAGTGATTGATCAGATGCAGCAGAATCTCCGCCTCGTCGTCCTTGGTCAGCAGGAACTCGCTGCGGTTGTGCTGCCGGGATTCGCCGGCATAAGGCAGGTCGAAACAGATAACGTTATATCGTTCGCCAAGGTATTTGATTGTTTGCCCAAATGAAGCTGATGTTGCGAGGGCCCCATTCACGAGAATTACGCTTTTCCGGTCAGCCTCGAAGATATGCCGCTCAGCCTGTACGCAAAGAGAATTGGGTAGACGAACGATTGTTTTTTCAACCGGCATAGAACCCCCTTCATTCTTAATTGAATGAAAAATTGATTTGCACTTTATCGAATGCAGTGCAACAGGCAGCGCATTGACATACAGCCACATCCATATAGGACAATGGCTTCCAGGATTTTGCGATGCAGTGATACTGCGAACAAATATTGTCTGAACAATTGTGAAAAATCAAGCACGTCTATATTTTATTTTTGGAATGAAAATTACTTATGTAAGGTTGGATAATATGCTTATTGAATTGCATATTAGAGAAATAATTCCCGAATGATATTTGTGTTGATTTTATGTCGGTAAATTATTCATCACCCGATTTATATTGTTATAACTCACGCAAAACCGGACAGCCGCATATCACGCTTCGTCCGAAGCCCCGCTCTCCCCCCACGGGGATATGAAGTTGTACCGACGTGCCGTGGCCACGCTTGCTGAAAACGACCGGTTGCGCCAACGGGCAGCGCCCGTTCCCGGATGCCCAGCAAGCCTGCTGACGGGTTCAAGGCTCCGTGGCCGCGTCCAGTTCAAGCAGCCGTGGCAGCGTGGCCATATCGGACTTCGCCAGCGGCTTGCTATACCGAAACCCCTGCGCGACCTGACACCCGTTCGCCAGCAGGAAGTCTGCCTGTTCCGCCGTTTCGACGCCTTCCGCAACGACTTGCTGGCCGAGACACCGTGCGATAGACAGGATCGCCTTGACGAGCTCCGCGTGGCGCCGGTCCGTGGTCACCTTCTGGACAAACGACCGGTCGATCTTCAGCGTATCGATCGGAAACCGTGCGAGATAGCTCAACGCCGAATAGCCGGTGCCGAAATCGTCGATGGCGATCGAGAGCCCCATGGCCTTGAGCGCCGAAAGCGTATCCAGGATCGTGTCGTCTTCCTCGAGCAGCAGACTCTCCGTAATCTCGAGCTCCAGCCATTCAGGACGACAGCCGGTCTCTTCGAGCAACTCGCCGACCATCGGGACGAGATCGCGAAACTGAAACTGCCTCGCCGACAGATTGACCGCGACCGTGTGGCACGCCGTGCAACCGGCGTTCCATTCCGCTGCGGCGAGGCAAGCCTCGCGCAGGACCCACTTACCCAGATCGGCGATCAGGCCCGTCTCCTCGGCAAGGGGAATGAACTGGTTGGGAGGGACGAGCCCGACGCCCGGGCGCCGCCACCGCAGCAAGGCTTCTGAACCGATCACCTGATTGCCGTCGAGCAGTACCTTCGGCTGATAGTGCAACTCCAGTTCGTCACGCTCGACGGCGCGGCGCAGCTCCGATTCCAGTAGCAGGTACGCGGTCGCATCGACCGTCAGTTCTTTCGAGTAGAAGCGAAAGCTCCGGCCGCCGGCACGCTTGGCCGCGTACATGGCCAGATCCGCGTATTTCACGAGGTCGTCCGCTACGACGCTATCGGGCGGATACAGGGCAAGTCCAACGCTGCAGGAAACGTACACCTCTCTCCCGTTCAGGTAGAAAGGCTCGCCGAACTTGCCGAGAATCATCGCCGAGATGTCCTCCAGAACGGCACGATCGCAAATGTCCGGAAGAAGAATCGCAAATTCATCGCCCCCGAAGCGGGCCACGGTATCGCAAGGACGCACGCAGAGGTTCAGACGCGCAGCCGCGTCGCGCAGCAACTGGTCGCCCACGGCATGCCCCATGGTGTCGTTGATACCCTTGAAGCGATCCATGTCGATCATCATCACGCTGGCAAACTTGCGCTGCCCGCCAGCCTCGCTGGTAATCCGCACCAAACGCTCATTGAACTCGGTACGGTTCGGCAATCCGGTGAGCGGATCGTAGAAGGCCATCTGGTGAATTTTCTGGCGTGAAACCTGCAATTCGGAAATGTCGCGGCCCACGGTCAGGACATGTTCAACCGTACCGTGCACGCCGAATTCCGGAGCCAGCTTGATCAGATGGCAACACTGCGCGCCATCCTTTTCTGTCCAGCTCAACTCGAATTCGGCGGCTTTGCCGCTAACGAATACTTCCGTCAGCTTCTCCTCGTAAATCAGGGCATTGGGGCCACCGGGACATTCGGACGGTTTCTTGCCCATCAGCGCGGCTAAACCGCCCTCGACGAGCGCGGCGGAAATCGGATTGACATAGACACGTCTAAGCTCTTTGTCATAGCGCACGATCGTGTCTGGCGAGTTTTCCACCAGCGTCCGGAATTCCCGCTCGCGGCCGGCGAGCACCTCTTCGATACGTTTGCGCTCCGTAACATCGCGGGACAAGATGAGGAACGTGTCGGTCGCGGGCGTTTCGCCCAGCTTCTTCGCCAGCGAATACTCGAACCACCGGCGGCTGCCATCCGGCAGGTCGATCATAAGCGTCTCGCCAACGGTCACCCCTTGCCTGTCGGCCATCCCGATGGAGCGCATCGCGGCGCTCGCCTGCTGCGCGGGCAACACTTCGTCGAGCGTTTTGCCGAGCAGCTCTTCCTTGGGCATGGCGAGCAATTCCGGATTCTTGGTCCAGACGTTCAGATACCTGCCATCACGGTCCAGTTCGAACAGAATATCGGGGATCGCGGCGATGACCCCTTCGGCGAAATCGAGCGCATGCTTGAGATCCTGCTCTGCCCGGCGCCGCTCGGTAATGTCGCCTCCAATAACCAGTACGGAGACGATGACGTCCGTTTCATCGCGTTCCGGGACCAACTGGACGTGGTGGATGCGGGGCTCTCCCTCCTGCGTCGTGAAGCGCAATTCCAGTTGCCCTTCTTCTCCTGTGCGGGCTGCCTCAAGAATGGCGCTTTCGTAACCTTCGAACCGCCCGTCGGGAAAAAGCTGGCTTGGCGCCTTCCCGACAACCTCGTCGATCCCGAGACCGAAGATGGCTTCGAGCCGCGGATTCAGATAGACGATCTCAGCGCCGGTGGCATGACGCGCAAGGTAGTTCGGCAGATTTTCGGCCAGGGTCCGGAACTGACGCTCGCTGGCTGCAAGCGTCTCGCGCATCCGGCTGTGCCCGTCGTTCTGGACAGCGATGTCTGCGGCAAGCTGCGCGCCCAGTGCCCGCAGACACTGCGAAAGTGTCTGCAGGCGCCTTGCCATGCGGCGGTTGCGAACCTCGCCCTCCCCGGGCGTCCGGAGCTCCATCACAACCGCGTCGATACCTCTGACGATGTTCAGAAACTGTTCAGTCCGCTGCGTGACGTCGAATCTCACCGAAGCCTCCAGAAGTCAGCTCTCACCGGGCAAGAGGACAGGTTGATTGTCATTGTGGGGTTGCCTCGTCTGTGTGCGATGTCTCGGCCCAGCGCAAGGCGCCGCGGCCGGCTTCTTTTGCCGCGTAGAGCGCCATGTCGGCGGACTTGTAGAGCGTCTGGGCATCGAGTGCGTCCTGCGGACACCGCGCGACACCGATGCTCGCGCCGACCGCTAACGAAAGGTGGTGGTACGGAACTGGCTGGGCGAACGTGGCCATGATGCGTTCGCACACGGCGGCCACGGCCTCGCGCTCGCCTGGCTGCCTGAGCAGCACGGCGAACTCGTCGCCGCCAAGGCGCGCGACGAGATCGACCTCGCGCGTCGCCTGGCGCAGGCGCGCGCCAACGGCCTTCAACACCTCGTCGCCAGCATCGTGGCCGTAAGTGTCGTTGATCGGCTTGAAGCGGTCGAGATCGACCAGCACCAGCGCGAATTCGGCGCCCCGGCGTGCCTGCCCCACGAGGAGATGCAGGTCGTCGTTGAAATGCCGCCGGTTCGCAAGGCCGGTCAAACCGTCGAAGTAGGCCAGCTGTTCGAGCCGCTGTTCACTGGCCTGCAATTCCGCCGTACGGCGCACGAGTTCGTCGGAGCGTTGCTGGAGCTCATTGGTGCGTTGCTGAAGTTCCTGCGTGCGTTGCGCGACCAGCGCCTCCAGCGCCCCAGCACGCCGGCGTAGCAGGCGCGTGCGTACCTGTATCAGTACACCGAAGAGCACCAGCAAGAACAGCACCGCGAACAGACGAAAGGAAATCGTCTCGTACCACGCTGGCACAACGCGCACCGGCAAGCTCGCCCACTCCGTCCACTCGCCGCCGGCACGATTCGACGCGCGCACTTGCAGCACGTAGTTTCCAGGCGGCACGTTCGTATAGTGAGCGATCCGAAGGTTGGCAGGCGAGTCGGTCCATGCGTCCTCGAGACCCGCCAGGCGGTAGGCGTATCGCGTGCGCTCGGGGGCCGAGTAATCGAGCAGCGCGAAGGTGATCTGTATTGCGCGTTGCGAAGGGCCGAGCGTGATTCCGGACGACGGTATCGATCGGCCATCGGCATCCGTGAGCCTGATAGGAGCCTTGAAACGCGAGGGTTGAAACTCGCCGGGATGCACGATCGTCAAGCCATTGCCGCCGAACAGCAGATCTCCCTGCAGCGTGGTACCGGCCGAAGAGGCCCAATAGGGCAGCAGGCCAACCCCGTCGGCCTGTTGCAGCCGTGTCGTGGCCAGCGTGTCGTGGTCGATGTGCACGATGCCGCTATCGGTGCTCACCCAGACATTGTCCTTCGCATCGAGCAGCAGCGCGTTCGCGGCGTTGTTCTCCACACCATCCTCGTGACCGATACGGTGCACGTGCAAGACCGCACCTCGCGGACCGGGCTCAAGCGCACGCACGCCGCCGCCGTAGAACGCGATCCATAGCCAGCCGCGCCTGTCGCGCACGATGGAAGTCACGCAGCTACTGGGCAAACCGATCCGCTCCGGCGTCTCCGGCCAGGGCCGGTCAGTGTGGCCGGTTGCCGGCCAGTAGCGCGCGAGTCCCGTCTGCGTACCGACCCACAGCGCCTCGTTGTCTCGGCAGTTAAGGCTCGTAATGTCTGCGCCCCGCAGACTCGGGACGCTTTGCGCCGCCGCACCCTGGACCGACAGGTCGACCTGCGCCAGTCCACTCGGGCCGCCGATCCAGAGCCTGTTGCCGTCGACGCACAGCGCCCTGACCAGTGCCGTGGGCGGCAAACCTGGGAACGCGGCCCGCTCGACGCTGCGGCCGCCATCGCGGGTGCGGTACAGCCCCTTGGCGGTACCGATGTAGACGCTGCCGTCCGGCGCATCGACCATCGAAAGTGCGGAGCTCCTCGGGAGCGCGGTGTCCGGTCGACCGTCCTCGGGCGCGAGGCGCCGGCTGTGTCCGTGTTCCGCTGAGACGATGTCGATGCCGCCGTTGTCGCTGCCGAGCCAGACGCTGCCGTCGGGCCGTGCGAACACCGAGGTGACCTGCGCGTGCTTGCCGCCGAGCAGGTGGCCATCGCTGCCATACCACGTTGTAATCGCCCGCTGCGCCGGATCGATCGAATCGAACAGACTCGGCCCACCGGCCCAGATAAGTCCGCTGTGATCGCGCAGCAGCGCGACCACGTCATCCTCGGCGAGGCTGCCGGGCAGCCCTGCATCGTGGCGCAGGCGCCGGGTCGTCCAGTTCCGCGTGTCGACCTGGACGATGCCCTGAGACCATGTACCGAGCCACACCCGGCCGTCGCCGACATCGACGATCGCGACAACCCAGTCCGTCTCGACACCCTTTCCGCCACCGCGTTCACTATCGTGCAACTGCCGGGCCATCGTGGCGCCAGGTTCGATTACGAAGGCGCCGTCCGCACGCGTGCCGACCCAGACACGTCCGTCCTTGTCCTCCGCCAGTTGCCAGACCTCGATAGCAGCGCGGGTCATGCTTTCGGTCGGCACCGGCACGAAAGCCGGGGTGCCCGCGCGCAGGACGAACAGGCCGTCGTGCGTGCCGGCCCACAGGTTGCCGCTGCGATCAGCGAGCAAAGCGCTGATCCGGCGAGCCGGCAGGCCGGGCGGGTTGCCTCCCTCGGCCGCCCGCCGCACCTTGCCGGTGCTCAGATCCAGCCGGTCCAGTCCGGCTTCCGTACCCACCCACAACCCATCCGGGCCGTCAGCGGCAAGCGCGAAGACGCGTGCGCTGCTCAGGCCCTGGGGGCCCGCACCCAGCGTCCAGAAGGTACCGGTCGAGTTGTCGAAACGTGCAAGCCCGCCGCTATCCGTGCCTACCCAGAGGCGCCCCTGGCGGTCCTCATGCAGGGCATTGATGTAAGAGGAAGGCAAGCTGCCGGGCTTGCCGGCATCGCCAATGTAAACGCGAAAGCGGTACCCGTCCCAGCTGGCAAGGCCTGTCTGCGAAGCGATCCAGATCAGACCGTCCCGGTCCTGCAGCATCGCGGTGGGCGTGATGCTGCTAGGTGCTTCGACATGGCGAAAAACCGGCGTCGAGCCGTCGTACCAGGCACCCGCCGCGGCGGCGGGTGAAACAGTCGCAAGCACCATCAAAGGTGCGAAAAAGCAGCACAGCATCTGCGACCAAAGAAACTTCCATTTCTGCATCGAACTCTGGTCCCCGGTAAGTCGTTCGGCGCGATCGCCAGTCCGATGCACAGAAGGGCTGCATACAGTCATCCGAACGGGTCACGCCAACGCGATGGATCGGCCACTTCTAAGGCGGCCACGTCACCCGCCGCGGATCCGCCCAAAAGGCACCCACGTCTCTTTAAGTTACGGCAGACGGGCGCGACTTCTGAAGCAGTTCCTCAGTAGGGATTGGCTGAATTTTTTGTAGGTCTCGCGAACCGGAAACCTGAGAAAATACGCTGCGCCGGGTATTCGCCAGGCGCCGTCGAGTGTCCCGCAGCGGCCAGTTACGAGCGGCGGCCAGGCGACTTGTTTCGCATTAGAATCTGAGCATCAGAATGAGAATCGCCGGGTTTCATGGAAGCCCGGCCGCCCGCCGTAAGGGATATCGCAATGCTATGGAAGATTGAAGGCTCCGAGACTCATATTCTGGGTTCGGTTCACGTCACCAACCTCGAGCCGTTTCGCTTGCCGCGCCATGTTCTGGAGGTGTTTAGCACCGCCAGTCACCTCGTGCTGGAAGCAGACCTGTCGGAACCGCCCGACTCGGCGCCCCTATTGCTGCCGCCCGGCACCACGCTCAAGGATTGCGTGACACCGCTTACGTATGCGAAAGCGCATTCGCACTGGTTGCGGCTCGGACTTCCCGGGCAGAATCTGCCGCGCTTCAAACCCGGCGCCGCGGCGCTGATCCTTCACCTGAACGAGGCGGCCAGGAGCGGCTATGTGATGGAGCGCGGCGTCGACCGGCTTCTCTGGGATCGCGCCGTCCACGATGCAAAACACCGTGGGGCGCTCGAAACGGTCGAGGCCCAAACCATCGCCCTGACGTCGGCGCCGATTGCCGAGCAGACCTCCATGCTGGAATATTTCGTGAACGGCGATCTCGGTGTTGCAGAGCTGTCCACGATGGTGCGCGCCTGGACTCACGGAAATACCATCCGTTTCGATGCTGCGCTCACGGAACGCCGCCGGCGCTGGCCGGCCATGTTCGATATCCTGATCAATCAACGCAACAGGAACTGGGTGCCCTCGATTGTCCGGATGGCGGCGGATCGCAGGTCGCGACTGATCGTCGTGGGCGCCATGCATACGGTCGGCCCGGCGGGACTTCCGCGTCTGCTGTCGATGCACGGGCTGCGTTTGCGCAGCCAAAGCTGGTGCCTGCCGGCCACTCCTTTGACGCGATACCGGCATCACGCACGCCGTGAAGCGCACGGCCGGGTCCAGCCCGACTAGTCCGGCGCCGCCTGACGATCAGGAAGACGAACCTTGATCGCAGTGCCGGCGCCCGGCGCACTGAGCACTTCGATCTCCCCGCCCAGCATCAGGACACGCTCTTCCATCCCGGCCAGACCGAACGAAGTTTTTCTGATCGCCTGCGCATCGAACCCTTGGCCGTCGTCGCGAACTTCGAGCACGTAGGCGCCAGGCGTTCGTTCGAGCGTGATGATCACTTCGGTGGCCGCTGAATGCCGGGCGACATTCGTCAACGCCTCCTGGACAAGGCGAAACAGCACCACGGCGTGGTCTTCGCTCATGACGATGTTCTCGTCCTGCACGCGAAGCTGACATACCGTGCGGCCATTGCGGTCGAACTCGGCAGCCAGCCACTCGAGCGCCGCCACGATACCGGCATCGAGAGCCGGCGGACGCAGCGACGTGATGACGCCCCGCACCACCTCCATGGTGTTGTCCACCAGCGCAATCAGTGCCCGGGTTTCGTCGAACAGCTCCGGGTGGTCATTGCCGAACTGCATGCGCAACGTCGACGCGCGCATGCGCAGCGCGGTGAGATATTGCCCGAGCTCGTCGTGCATTTCCCGTGCGATATGTTTGCGCTCTTCTTCACGTGCCGTTTCACGGCGCGAGGTGAGTTCGCGCAACATCTCGTAAGACTCCCGCAAGCGGTGCTCTGCTTCCTTGCGCTCGGTCAGATCGACCACGAAGGCGACACCTTCCTTCCCACTAGCTTCGAAAGCGACCCTGCCGATCATGACGGGCACACGGCTGCCGTCCTTCCTGAGGTACTCCTTCTCCGTTGGCTGTGAGCGCCCCACTGTCCTTAGCTCTTCCAAAGCCAGTGCGGCGCTTTCGCGCCATTCCGGCGGCGTCAGGTCCGTCCAGCGCACGCGCCCCGAGACGAGGTCGTCGCGCTCGTATCCCACCATGCGCAGAAACGCGTCGTTCGCCTCGAGGATGTCACCATCCTCTCTCCAGACGATGATGCCGATGATGTTGGCATCGACGAGCCGCCGAATCCTCGATTCGCGCTCCGCAAGGTCACGGTACAGGCGGGTATTTTCGAGCGACGTCGCGGCCTGCGAGGCAAGCAGCCTCAGCGCGGCAATCCGTGCAGGCGCGAATACGCGGGTAAGCAGATCGTTTTCGAGGTACAGCGCGCCGATGAGTTTGGCCCGGTTCATCAAGGGCATGCAGAGCATCGAACGGGTGCGGTGCTGAACAATGTACGGGTCCGTGGCAAATGTGGGATCGCTCGCGGCATTGTCGAGAATCACGCTCTCGCGCGTACGCAGGACGTGGTACAGAACCGACTCGGGCAGCATCGCCGCGCTCACCGGCACATCGCGCAGCTCGACAAGCGGCATATCGCCGTCGGTCGTGACCTCTGCGGCGATCCGTTGCTCATTGCCGTCCGGAAGAATCAGCAAGCCGCGTCCGGCGCCGGCCTGTTCGATCGCCGTACGCATCACCGTATCGATCAGCTTGTCGAGAACGATCTCTCCCGAGACCGCTTGCGACACCTTGATCACCGTCGCGAGATCGAGGTGTTCGACCGGCGCCCCGATCGTGCTGGTGGGTCTGAGCGCCTGGTCACCTTCTCTGAGGTATGGGTGCATTTCGTCGAGCTGCCGCACCTTGCCATCTGCGCCCCAGCGCCGATACCCTTGCCGGGCGTCCTGCAGATACATGCGGGCTATCTTGTCGAATCCGCGCGCCGCATAGAAGCGCGACGCGAGTTCGCCGGCAAGCGCTTCGTTTTGCACGAAGCCGTTTGCGCGTGCCGAGCGGATCGCCGTTTCGTAGAGGCGCATCGCCTCGGCGTCGCGCCCTTCCAGGCGAGCGATCTCGGCGCCGACCAGCGCCGCGCGATCCTCGAAGTTTTCGGGGCAACTCTGCGCCCGCAATTGCAATTGCCTTTCGTGAATAGCTATCGCTTCGAGAGACTCCCGCGCTTCAGGGCCGGGGCTGGCAACAGGACCGCAGCAGGCAGCCAGCGAGAGCGCGCTGTAGAAATGATATTCCGCCTCTTCCAGGTACGATGCCGCGGTCCACAAAAGACGTTGCGCCCGCATCGAAGCATCTGCCGCCGCCGCGTAGTCGCCGGCAAAAAAGCGCGCCTGCAACTTGCGGATCCAGTACCAGCTGTGCGCAATCACGAGGTCCGGATTTTCGAGGAAGTGACGCTCGATCCGCATCTCGTCGAACTGCCCATCGTTGAAAGAGCCAAAGGCCAGCGTCAGGCCTCGCAGCGTTCGTACCAGTCCAAGCTGCGTCGCGCTAACGTCGGTGGCGAAACCGAAATGCGCTTTTTGCGCGAACATCAGGCTCGCTTCAGCTTCGCGCTGCACGTCGGCGAGTGGATCTCCCGCGATGAGCAGATTGGTGATCATATGGGTGTAGCAATACCCTTCGCAAACGAGGTCACCCGTATTCCTTGCAGCCTCGAACGCGCGGTTCATCAGTTCGCGGCCAGCCCGCAAATGTTTGGCCATCGGCAGGATGACGTTGCCGAAATGCATGTAGGTTCTTGCACGGAAACGCATCAGGCGGCGCCGTTCGACAAGGTCGTAACCCAGCTGACCGAATTGAAATCCGACCTCGTAGTGGCCAAAACGCGCTCCGGCCATCATGCCGAGCCGGACATAGGCGGAGCTGGATCCGTCGCAATTGCCGCGCTCAAGGCTCAGATTGACGGCCCTGGAGACGACCAGCGACCATAGATTCGTATCGGTAAACAGTGCGGCGGGCATGACCTTGACGAGGACGTCCATGGTCGCGAGCGATTCCGGGTCGGTCATCAGCCGCAGATCGATGAGCTCCTCGATCTTGCGGTCTCCAAGCTGGGACCAGATTCGTTCGTATTCCTCACGCGCTTTCTCTTCCGCGGTATGCGGCGACCAGTCGATGCCCAGATGTTCCAGGTAGTCCAGAGCAACCGCAACGGCGCGGCTCGCCTGATCGAGCGTCATGTACAGATCGACGCGCAAACATGTCACGTTGGCACGCTCGGGCACAGTCGCGGCACGCTGAATAAGCACACTCAAACGCTCTTCCGCGGCCGACAGGCGGCCCGTCAAAAACTCGCATTCGGCCCGCTCCAGCTCCAGCGCGAAGATCAGGTCGTGCCGGCGCACCCAGCAATCGTCCCTCAGGAATTCGGCGCCGGCGCTCAGGTAGGTGAGCGCCGACTCATAGGCTGACGACGCCTTCGCACGCTGGCCGGCAATCAGGTTGAGCCCGGCCAGTTGCTCGCGCTCTTCCTGCAGCGTGACGAGGGCTGCACCACGGTTGAGCTGGTTGACGATTTCGAAGACCGCCTCTTGCCGTTTCTCCGGTAGCGTCTGCGCAGCAAGCAAACGTCCGACGCGCAAATGGGCCTGCGCACGCAACGCCTCGGGGATCATCGAGTAGGCCGCCTCCTGCACCCGGTCGTGGACAAACCGGCAGGATTCCTCAAGTTGCTCGATGAGCTCCTGTTCGACCGCCGGCAGCAGCAGTGCCCGGATCTCGTCCCTCGAACGCTCAAGAACGTTCGCGAGCATCGCCGTCGTGGCGGTGTTGCCGAGACAGGCAAACTGTTGCAGCGCCTGCTGCGTTTCGACGGGCAAGCGGGCCAGCTTCGCGACCATCAGGTCGGCGACATTGTCGGTATAGCCCTTGCCATGAATGTTCGGCAGATCCCAGTGCCAGCAGGCTGCGTCGTGATCGAAACCGAGCAGGCCCTCGTCGACGAGTGCGTGCAGAAACTGGATGACAAAGAACGGATTGCCGGCGGTCCTTTCGTGGACGAGCTGCGCGAGCGGTGCCGCGTGTTCCGGCACGTCGCGAAGCGCCTCTGCGATCAACTGTTCGACGTGCCCGCGCGCAAGCGGCACCAACGCCACTTCATCGAACGTTGCGCCCGCGTTGCGCACGGCCTGCAGCTTGCGCATCAGCGGATGCGAGGCGTCCACCTCATTGTTGCGATACGCGCCGATCAACATCAGATGGCGCAGATCCGGACCGGTAAGCAGGTCTTCCAGCAGATCGAGCGTCGCGGCGTCGAGCCATTGCAGATCGTCGAGAAACAGCGCCAGCGGATGTTCCTGCGTGGCGAACACGCCGATGAAGCGCCGGAAAACGAGCTGAAAGCGGCGTTGCGCCTGATGTGGATCGAGCTCAGGAACCGGCGGCGGATCGCCGATGATCAGCGTCAGTTCGGGGATCAGCTCGGTCATGAGCCGGGCGTTCGGCCCAAGGGCTTCGATCAATGCGTCACGCCAGCTTGCGAGTTCCGCCTCGCGTTTGCCGAGCAGCGGTCGCACGAGGCCCCTGAAGGCTTGCACCAGGGTCGAATAGGGTATGTCGCGCTTGTACTGGTCGAACTTGCCCGAGGCAAAGAGCCCGCGCGGGGGCACCAGCACCTTGTGCAACTCGTTGACGACCGCGGATTTGCCGATGCCCGAGTAGCCGGAAACCAGCACCAGTTCCGGCGCGCCGCTGCTGATGACGCGGTAGAAGGCGGCCACCAGCGTGCCGACCTCGCGCTCCCGCCCGTAGAGTTTCTCGGGGATCAGCAGCCGGTCGGGCGTGTCGTGCGCGCCCAGCCGGAAGACATCGACGCGACGCTGGCGCGTCCATTCGGCCAGACAGTACCGCAAATCCCACTCGACGCCGGCCGCGGTCTGATAACGCTCTTCGGGTGTCTTCGCGAGCAGCTTCATCACGACCGCCGAGACGCCAGGCGGAACCGCCCCCACCCGCGCGCTGGGCGGCAGCGGCTTGCGGGCGACGTGACAGTGCACCCATTCCATCGGATCGAGAGCCGTGAACGGCAATGTGCCCGTGAGCATCTGGTAGATCGCGACGCCGAATGCGTAGAGGTCGCTGCGCGAGTCGATCGAACGGTTCATCCGTCCGGTCTGCTCGGGTGCCATGTAGGCGAGCGTGCCGGCAATGGTCTCCGGCGGCTCGGGACGTTGCCGCTCACGCGGCAGCCGCGAGGCAATGCCGAATCCGGTGAGCCGCACGTGCCCGTCCACACAGTTCACGAGGATATGGGCTGGCTTGAGATCCTTGTGGACGAGGCCGCACTGGTGGAGCTTACCCAGCGCCACCGCGACTCCCGTAGCGAGGCGCAGGACACTTTCCATTTCCATGGGTGCGCCGGTCAACCGCTCGAGCGGCTCGCCGCCTGGATCCTCGAGCACCAGCACGGCGCGGCCTTCTGCCTGCAGCAGTTCCCTGGGTCGCACTGCCCATGCGCTGCCGAGTTGACCCCGCAGCGCAAATTCATGAGCAATACGCGCGAGGCTGGCCGGCGATGGATGCTCGCTGGCCGTGCGCGCCACCAGCACGCTCTCGCTACCGTCCTGAGACCGCTCCCGGCAGAACACGCGCTCGCCATCCTCCCAGAGAAGCTGGGGGCTGCTGCCCGCATCGAATCCGTGTGTGGCGTCCATCTGCACTGGCTGGCTGGTGTGCGGGCTTTGCCCGTCGTGTCTCTAGAGGGCGCACGCCCTGTTTATCTGTTTCATCGGCGTCCTGTGCATGTGAATGCATGACACAAAGCGGCGTATTGTGACCGGCAATTCTTACGCCTTACGATCAGGAACGTTTACAAATGACCGCATCACGCCACGATACACCTTGACGACCGCCGCAACATATTCGCGTCGACCCTTGACGTGCCTGGACGATGGCTTCGCTTGCACCACGCCGGGCGCGAGCCACCCGCCTATTGTCTGATGAAAAGATTGGAATCACGCACGGCGGGACGTCTAATAAGAAGAGTAAGGTTGCAGGCTTCTCAAGATTAAAAAGCGTCTGGTGGTATCCGTGGTTGCGCTGCCACATCCCACACAAAGGAGAATGATCATGACCCGCACCATTTCCGAAAAACGCCAGGCATTCCGCGCGTTGCACGAAGACGGATGTTTCGTGTTGCCGAATCCGTGGGACGTAGGCAGCGCCCGTTACCTGGCATCCATGGGCTTCAAGGCACTCGCGACCACCAGTTCGGGCTTCGCGTGGTCGATCGGCCGGCCCGACAACGGAGTCTCGCGCGACGCGGTCATCGCTCACCTGCGCGAGATGGTCCAAGCGACGGATCTGCCGGTGAACGCCGACTTCGAAAGCGGCTTTGGCAGCGATCCCGCCGAAGTGGCGCAAAGCGTCCGGATGGCGGTGGACGCAGGCGTCGCCGGCCTGTCTGTCGAGGACTCGACGGGCGATGCGAAGTCGCCGTTACTTCCGGTCAACGTGGCCGTGGAACGGCTCGCTGCGGCACGACGCGCGATCGACGAAACAGGCGGCGATACGCTGCTCGTCGGACGTGCGGAGAATTTCGTTGCCGGCGTGCCCGATCTCGAAGACGCGATTACGCGTTTGCGCGCGTATGCGCAAGCCGGAGCCGATTGTCTGTACGCACCCGGCATCCAGACGCGCGAGCAGATCGAAGCGGTGGTCGCCGCGGTCAGGCCGAAGCCGGTCAATCTGCTGATCGGCGGACCCTCTGCGTTCACGCTCGACGAACTGGCGAAGCTCGGCGTACGGCGTGTGAGTGTGGGGGGTGCACTGGCCCGTGCGGCGTGGGGCGGCCTCGTGGCCAGCGTTCAGTCGCTTGCGGAGGGTCGCTTCGACGGCTTGTCGAAGGAGCCCTCAGGTGGATGGTTGAACAGTGTGTTTAAGGATCCGGCATAGCGTCCTGATCGATCGTCAAGCACCTTTTGCACTGAGCGACCCACGCAATGAATGGAGCCTCGCGTCCGCGCGAGGCTCCCGTTTCACTGACCCAGCCGTTCCCGACACACCGTTAGCGTCAGTTGACGGAGCCAGCGGTGAACAGGATCCACCTCCAGGCGCGGATGCCACATCTGCGACACGGTAATCTCGCCGGTTGTCACGGGAAGCTCAAAGGCGTGAGTGCCGGCGGATGCGGGCAATTCCTGCTGTGCGGACTGATTGTCCAGAACGGAAGCAGGCACCAGCGCGACCAGGTCGGAGGCTCGCGCCACCGCGAGCGCGGCGGGAAAACTCGGAACGACGGCGACAATCGTTCGTTCCAGTCCTAAAGCGGCCAGCGCCTCATCAACCGGTCCGATGGTGCGGCCGTGACGGGAGGCGACGACATGGCCGAAGGCGGTGTACCGTTGCGTCGTCACCTCAGGCTCCATCGCGAGCGGATGGCCTTGCCTGACAACGCCTATAAAGCGGTCGCGGAACAATGCCTGCACGCGGACTTCCGGTCCCATTTCGCTCAACACACCGATCTCGAGATCTGCCGAACCGTCTCGCAAGTACGCTGCCGTCTTCTCAAGCTTGGGTGCAAAACGCAAACACACACGCGGCGCAACCGCTGTCGCCGCGGCGATCAGCGAAGCACCAAAGGCTTCGACGAAACCATCGTTGGAACGAATGGTAAAGGTGCGCTGCAACGTCGAGAAATCAAGCTCCGTCGTTGCGGGACCCAGTACAGCACGTGCCTCGTGAACCGCATTCTGTGTGCGTTGACGCAGTGCCTCTGCATGGGGTGTCAAAACCATCTGGCGCCCGGCCCGAACCAGCAGCGGGTCACCGGTCGCCTCTCGAAGCCGGGTCAGGGTTCGGCTCATTGCCGAAGCGCTCAATCCCAGCCGACGCGCAGCACCGGCCACGCTGCCATCGGCAAGCAATGCGTCGAGCGCAATGAGCAAATTCAGGTCGGCTTCTGGCATGCCTGATCCTAGCACGCGCCGTTCAGACATGGCGTTTGATGCAGGTTATAAGTGCAACGGCTGCGCCTTCCGCCATGTCTCGTGGATCGATATATTCGTTGTACCGACTTATGACCCAAACACGTGGCACCTCAAAGCATGTTGTATCGGGTCTCGCTCATAGGAGTTACCAATGCAAGACACCTCTGCGCAGAAAACCGTCCTTCTCATCGGTGCATCCCGCGGCCTCGGATTCGCAATGGTCGAGGAATATCTCAAGCGTGGCTGGCAAGTGATTGCCACCGGGAGGGAGGGCTCAATACAACACCTGCACCGACTCGCGCAAAGCACTCAGGGTGCGCTGCTCGAAGTTGAAGCCGTCGATATCACGATCCCCGATCAGGTCGCCGCGTTACACGATCGCCTCAAGAATCGACGGCTGGATGTACTTTTCGTGAACGCTGGCGTCAAAAACGACGATCGCGAAACGATCGCCGACGTCTCGACCGAGGAATTCGTGCGCGTCATGGTGACGAACTCGTTGAGTCCGATGAGGGTAATCGAGGCGTTTCAGGATCTTGTGCGGCCGGCTGGAACGATCGGTGTCATGTCGTCCGGGCAAGGCAGCCTCACCAACAACACGAACGGCAATTACGAGGTCTACCGTGGCAGCAAGGCTGCCCTCAACATGTTCATGCGCAGCTTTGCCGCGCGTCACCAGAACGACCCGAAAACCTTGCTATTGATGGCGCCTGGATGGGTAAAGACGGACATGGGCGGCCCCGACGCGCGTCTGACTATCGAAGAAAGCATCCCGAACCTGGTGAACACGATCGAGGCTTACGAAGGGCGCTCCGGTTTGCATTATCTGGACTACCAGGGAAAAGTCGTTCCCTGGTGAGCGGCGACGAAAGCTTCAAGCAAACATTTCACTCGTCGCCCGGCACGCCGTAGCTCGGCGCTGCGGTCGGGTTCAACGCGCGCGTCAGATAGTCCTGCATTTGCGGTCGATAGGCGTGCCATAGCGCGTCCAGTTGTCCGATCGGATCGACCTCCGCCCAGTCGACCCGCAGATCGACGATCGGCCAGATCACGTCGCCCATCACCTTGAGCGCCGCCGAATGCACGGGCCCCGCTTCACCACCCGCCGCTATCGCGGCACGCATCGACGACAGCAAGCGCTCGGCCAACAGGCCGGGCGTTGTCTCGAACGCCTGAACCATCGCCTCGATGACCTGCACGTCCGCCAGCATGTTGCCGGCGGCGACGCATTGCTCACCCGCCACGGCGTGGTGCAGGCCCAGCGCTTCCTTGCCTGTGAAAAACGCCGTACGGCCCTGGCCGTCGATCACCGTCACCTGTCGATACTGGCTCCATCCGTCGCCGGCGAGCGCACGGTCGAGCGCTGCGGAAGGGTCGAGATGCCCTGCGTCTTCGAGGAGATCCAGAATCCGCGGCCCGAGGGCTGGCAGCGTAACATTCTGGGTCGCTACCGCGCCCACGCCCGCGCGCACCCACGGGCATCGGGCTCCCACCGAAATGCTGGACGAACTGATGGCGATCCCAAGCTGGCCCGTTTTCGCACAACGCCCAACGATGGAGAATGTCATGTGCCGCTCCTTTTAATCCTGATTCGGCTTCCAGTTATCGGGAATCACCGCGATCACGTCGATCTCCATCAGCCATTGAGGCTGACCCAGGGCGCTGACCACGAGGCCGGTGGAAATCGGATAGACCCCCTTCAACCATTTACCGACTTCCTGATACACCGGCTCGCGATAACGCGGGTCGATCAGGTACGTGGTGGTCTTGACGATATGCGACAGGTCGCTGCCCGCTTCCTCGAGCAGCTGCTTGACGTTCTTCATCGCCTGCTCGGCCTGAGCTTGCGGATCGCCGAGCCCGATCAGATTGCCATCGAAATCCGTGCCCACCTGCCCGCGCACATAGACGGTGTTGCCGGCCCGCACGGCCTGGCAGAGGTCGTTATCCAGCGCCTGGTTGGGGTACGTATCCTTCGTGTTGAACATGCGGATGCGGGTGTGCGTAGGTTGGTTCATCATGCGCCTTCAGCGTAGTGAAAAAAATCCTGTGTTTGACGTTGCGACGCATCGCGATACGAGAGATACCCGCGCTGCGTGGCGATATGGTCGGCAATGTGCATGGCGTCGTGCCACACACCCCAGATGAAACTGGAGCCACGCCGCGACAACCACGGTAGGCCCAGAAAATAAACGCCGGGTTCGGACGACACGCCTCGTTGATGTTGCGGCTTTCCGTTCGCGGCGAAGGCGTTGACATGCAGCCAGCTGTAGTCGGCCGTATAGCCGGTCGCCCAGACAATGGAAGTCACGCCAGCCTCCGCGAGATCGAGCTCGAGAAGCGGATGGGTCACGCATTCGGGATCGGCCAGCATTTTGCGCGCCTCCGGTTCTTCCGGAAGGTCCAGGCCATTTCGAGCGATATACGCGTCCGCCGTGTCGAGCAGCGCCAGATAGTTTTCGTCACCGCGGGCGAGGTTGGCTGCAAGGTCCGGCTGGAAGGCGACGATGCCGCGCTCGAACGATTTCGTCAGACCGGCGAGTACGATGCCTTGCTGGGCAAGCGCCCGGAAGTCGACGGTATGGCCGCCACGGGCACCGCTCACCGCAATGGTGACGTGCTCCCTGCCCGGTGTCGCGACCTCCTTGTCCCACTCGCCCAGCACGCCTAACCACCAGCAGTAATCGCGGTTGCGATAGGCGCGCGGCGGACGATCGTGCGGCCCCACCGACAGATATACCTGCCTGCCCGAGCGCTGCAGTTCATCGGCAATCTGCACCCCTGACGACCCGGCTCCCACTACCAGAACGGCTCCCTGGGGTAACTGGCCTGGATTGCGGTAGTCAGCGGAATGAATCTGCGTGAGCCGCTCGTCGTGCGGCGCAACAGGCGGAATCAGGGGACGCTGGAACGCGCCGGTCGCGACCACCACACGATTGGCCTCGACAAGGCCCTCCGACGTCTCAATCGTAAAGCCAGGCCGGCCCGCGCTACGCTCCACTTTCGTCACCTCAACGCCGGTGCGGATAGGCGCATTGAACTGCCTCGCATACGCTTCGAAATAGTCCGCGACCCGGTCTTTGGACGGAAAGGCGTCGGGATCGAGATCGTCGAATTCCAGCCCCGGAAACCGGTCATGCCATGCCGGGCCGTTGGCCACCAGAGAGTCCCAACGTCCCGTGCGCCAGCGCTCGGCTATGCGGCTGCGTTCCAGCACGAGATGCGGCACCCCCTGCCTGCTCAGATGTTCGCTCATGGCCACCCCGGCCTGACCGGCGCCCACCACAAGCGTATCGATTGACGTTTTTTCAGCTGTCATGGCTGTTCCCTTCCGAAAGGCAGCTTGAGTGCGGACATGGTCCGTGGCAGCGCTGCAGGCACGCCGCGCCGGATTCGATGAATGCAATCTACGCCCGCCTCAAGCATCCGAAAAACATATTTCAAAAATGCAATACATCGCTTTTCCCTATGCAAACGAATTTCTTTCGACGCACAATCGCGACAGACAAGACGTCGAGGAGCAGGCGATGGAAGTGGGTCAATTGCACTATTCGCTACGGCAGTTGCGGTATTTCGTGGTCACCGCGGAAGCGCTGTCGTTCACCGCGGCGGCGAAGAAACTGCACATCTCGCAGCCGTCGATCTCGACGGCGCTTGCCGACCTGGAAGCGTCGTTCGGCGTGCAGCTGTTCATCCGCCATCATGCGAGCGGCCTGTCGTTGACGCAGGCCGGGCGCGACATGCTCGGACAGGCGCGCAATCTTCTGAAGAACGCGGAGGAGCTGCAGTCTGCTGCACGCGAGATGGACGGCGGCATGTCAGGCGTGATCGCGCTCGGCTGCATGGTTTCGCTCGCGCCACCGGTCATGCCGGCGCTCATCAGCCGCTTCATTGCCAGCCACTCGGGCGTCACCTTCCGCACCGAGGAAGCCCATCAGGACGACCTGCTGCACGGCCTGCGCGACGGCACGCTCGATCTCGCGCTCACCTACAGCCTCGACCTCACCGACGAGGTCGCCTTCACACCCCTCGTTTCGCTGCCGCCCTACGTGATTCTGCCCAAGCTGCACCGGCTCGCCCGCGCACGCGCCGTCTCGCTCACGGATCTGCTCAACGTGCCGTATGTGATGCTCGACCTGCCGCACAGCCGCGAATACTTCGCAGGACTGTTCGACGCGGTCGGCACGCGGCCTGTGCCCGCGTTCCGTTCGTCGCAGCCGGAAGTGGTGCGCGGAATGGTCGCAAACGGCCTCGGCTACAGCCTCCTCAACTTCCCGCTGAAGTCGCTGCGAACCGTGGACGGCGCGGACTTCGTGATCAAGCAGTTCAAGGACGACGTGACGGCGACCACGCTTGGCATCGCACAATCGCGCGAACTGAAACCACGCCAGTTAGTGAAGCGATTCGCGGACTTCTGCGAGACGCACATCCGCGAACTGCATCGCAGTGACTGAGCCGGCCGGCCCGATGCCTGCATAGGAAAAAACTGGCTTTTACATCCGAAAACAATATTTTGGCTGGCAATTTGACTTGGTAGATTGGTGTCCATCGCAACGCAATGCCGAACCGGAGGCCATATGGCTGCCCTTGCAACGTCGCCGGATGCCGGACCCGAGATCGCCCGCGAGTTGCTGGCGAACTGCGAGCGCCCGTTCGACGATGCGCGCGCCATGCCGCCGCGAGTCTATACGTCTGACGCATTTCTCGCGCTCGAACAACGCGAGATATTCCACAAGCAATGGCTTTGCGTAGGGCGCGCCAGCACGCTCAGCAATCCTGGTGATTACCTGAGCGCGCAGATCGACGGCCAGCCCATCGTGGTACTGCGTAACGAACAGGGCGAACTGCGCGGCCTGTCGAACGTGTGCCTGCATCGCATGTCGGTACTGCTCGAAGGACGCGGCAACGTCAGACGTATCGTGTGCCCGTATCACGCATGGAACTACACGCTCGATGGCGCCCTTGCCGGCGCACCGATGATGGAACGGCAGGCAGGCTTCTGCAAGGAAAGCTACCGGCTGCCGTCGATCCGCTGCGAAACCTGGCAAGGCTGGATCTATGTCACGCTCGATCCTGACCTGCCGTCCGTCGCAACCCAGCTCGAAGAACTCACGCAACTGATCGAGCCGTACGGCATGTCCGACTACGTCGAGACGTTCTACGAAGAACACGTGTGGGACACTAACTGGAAGATCCTCGCGGAAAACTTCATGGAGAGCTACCACCTGCCCATGCTGCATCGTGCCACGGTGGGCCCGCATTCACGGCTCGAAGAGATGGAGTGCCCGCCCGGACGCGCGGCCTTCAACTATCATTGGATTACGAAGGAAGCGTCGCTGCCGATCGGCAATGCGCACCCCGGCAATACGCGTCTGCAGGGACACTGGCGCCGCACGACCGCGCTCCTCGCGATCTACCCGACGCATCTCGTCACGCTCACGCCGGGCTACTTCTGGTACCTCGTGCTGCAGCCGCGCGGTGTGGGCAAGGTGCACATCCAGTTTGGCGGCGGACTCTCGCCCGAGTTTATCGACGATCCCAAAGCGGCCGACTACATGGCCACGCTGAAGACCCTGCTCGACGAGGTCAATGCGGAAGACCGGCGCGGTGTCGAAGCCGTGTTTCGCGGCGTGCATGCCCCGCTCGCGAGGCCAGGCAACCTGAGCCACCTCGAGCGGCCGAACTACGACTTCGCGCGCTATCTCGCGCAGCGAACCGCTTCGTCATGACGCGCGTGAGCCGCGCACCGGATGATCACACGACCATGTCCAGCCAATCGTTCATTTCATTCGCAGGGGTCAGCAAATCGTACGACGGCGTGCATAGCGTCGTCGAAGGTCTCGATCTCGATGTCGCGCGCGGCGAATTCGTCTCACTGCTCGGCCCGTCCGGTTCAGGCAAGACCACGACACTCATGATGCTGGCAGGATTCGAGTCGCTGACGCACGGCGAGATTCGCCTGAACGGCAAGCGGCTCGACGACAAGCCGCCGCACCAGCGCGATATCGGCATGGTGTTCCAGAACTACGCACTGTTCCCGCACATGACGATCGCGCAGAACGTCGCGTTTCCGCTGTCGGTCCGCAAGATTGGGCGCAACGAACAGAAGGCGCGCGTGGCGCGCGCGCTTGAGATGGTCGAACTGCCCCACCTCGCGGCACGCCGGCCGGCGCAGCTTTCCGGCGGCCAGCAGCAGCGCGTCGCGCTGGCACGCGCATTGGTATTCGAGCCGAGCGTAGTGCTGATGGACGAGCCGCTTGGTGCGCTCGACAAACGCCTGCGCGAAAGCATGCAATACGAAATCATGCGCCTGCATCGCGAGTTGTCGCTGACCGTCGTCTACGTGACGCACGACCAGAACGAAGCGCTGACGATGTCGGACCGCGTCGCCGTGTTTTCCGACGGCCGTATCCAGCAGGCCGCGACACCGACCGAACTCTATGAAAATGCGGCGAATGCGTTTGTGGCGAACTTCGTCGGCGAGAACAACGGCTTGACTGGCCGCGTCGTCGCGAGCGAGGGCGAGTGGGCCACGCTGCAGCTCGCCGACGGCACCACCATCAGCGGCCGCGCCGGAGCCGAACTGCGCACCGGCGGCGAAGCAATGCTGGCCTTGCGGCCCGAGCGCGCGCACATCGCGGCAGCGGCGGCTGCGACGGCCGATGCCGCGCGCGGCGAAGGCGATTCGAATGTCGTGCATGCGCTCGTGCAGGAACTCGTCTATTGCGGCGACCATCACCGCGTGCATCTGAAACTGGCACACGGCGAGAGCGTCGTCGTGAAAGTGCCCAACACACAGCATCGCGATCTGCCTGCACTTGGCCATACCGTGGCCGTGACGTGGCGACGCGACGACTGCAAGGTACTGGCCGCCGTTTCGCCGCGCGTCGCGGTTACCGCCGGCGGCCCCACCCAGGTTTCGCCTTCATCGTCCGCATCGCCACTCATCGCAGGAGTTAACTAAAATGCACGCTACTCGCTCTCCCATCCGGCACGGCGCTATTTTTACCGCCGTCACGGTCCTCTCTGTCCTGTCTTCGATGGCGCACGCCGCCGACACGTTGTCCGTCGTCACGTTCGGCGGCGCTTACGAATCGGCAGCAAAACAGGCCTGGTTCGAGCCGTTCACCGCAAAGACCGGGATCGGCTTTTCGACGGAATCGTACGACGGCGGCCTCGCGAAACTGTCCGCGATGGAACAGGCGAAGAACCCCACGTGGGATCTGATCGACCTCGAAACCAACGACGCCATCACGGCATGCGACGAAGGTCTGCTGCAGAAGTTCGACCGCAAGCAGCTCGGCAATATCGCTGACTTTCTGCCTGGCTCGATCAGCGATTGCGCCGTCTCGGCGATGGTGTGGTCGACCGTGTATGCGTACGACACGACAAAGCTGAAGACGCCACCCACCTCCATCAACGATTTCTTCGATCTGAAGAAATATCCGGGTAAGCGCGGCATGCGCAAATCGCCGAAGGTGGCGATGGAATGGGCGCTGATCGCCGATGGCGTTGCGCCGAAGGACGTCTATAAGGTGCTCGGCACGCCCGCAGGCGTCGACCGCGCATTCAAGAAACTCGACACGATCAAGTCGAGCATCGTCTGGTGGGACGCGGGTGCGCAGGCGCCGCAGCTTCTCGCGGACGGCGCGGTCGTGATGACGCAGGCTTATAACGGCCGCATCGACGATGCCACGCACAAGGATGGCAAGCCCTTCAAGGTCGTCTGGGACGCGCAGGTCTACGACTACGAATGGTGGGGCATTCCGATGGGCGCCAAGCACGCGGCCGACGCGGAGAAGTTCATCGTCTCGGCATCGACTCCGCAGGCCTATGCGGACCTCTCGAAGTACATCGCGTATGCGCCGCCGCGCAAGGAAGCGATTCCGCTGATCGACAAGGCACGCCTCGCCGATCTGCCGACTGCGCCGGCCAATTTCAAGCGTCCGCTGCAGATCGATGCGACGTTCTGGGCCGACAACGCGGATGCGATCAGCAAGCGCTTCCAGGTGTGGCTCACGCAGTAACGAGAACGGGCGAGACGATGAACACGCCAATGCAGCCCACAGCAACGATCGGCGCCGGCAACCCCGGCGGCGTCCGTCACGCCTGGCAGCGCGCCCGTCGCAAGGCCGCCTTGCAGGCGTTACTGCTGGCGTTACCGTTGCTCGTGTTCCTGCTCGCCACGTTTATCGCGCCCATCGCCAGTCTGCTGGCGCGCAGTGTGCAGAATCCCGAAGTGCGCGGCAGCATGCCGCAACTGACGGCGGCGCTGCGGGCGTGGGATGGCAACGGCGTGCCCGGCGAACCGGTTTTTGCCGCACTCGGGCAAGGCTTGCGGCAATCGGCCGAAGCCGGCGAACTCGGTAACATCGCACGCCGAATGAATTTCTATCAGCCGGAGTTCCGCAGCCTGCTGATGAAGACGGCACGCGAAACGCGCTCGCAGACACCCGACGCGTGGAAGCCTGCGCTGATCCAGATGGACCCGCGCTGGGGCGAGAACGAAACATGGCGGCTGCTAAAACGCGCCGCCACGTCGCCGACGCCGGACTACCTTCTCAACGCGATCGATGCACAGATCGCGCCGGACGGTTCGGTGACCTCGGTGCCCGCGGACAGCGCCGTCTATCGCGCCGCCTTCGTGCGCACCATCCAGATCAGCGCGACCGTCACGCTGTTGTGTCTGCTGCTCGGCTACCCCGTTGCCTATCTGCTCGCGACGCTACCGCCAAAACAGGGCAACCGGCTCATGCTGTTCGTCATCGTGCCGTTCTGGACATCGCTGCTGGTGCGCACGACCGCGTGGTACGTCCTGCTACAGCCGGGCGGCGTCATCAACACAGCGTTGATGCGCTTCGGCATCATCCACCATCCAGTGCCGCTGGTCTTCAATCGCACCGGTGTGCTGATCGGCATGACGCACATTCTGCTGCCGTACATGATCCTCGCGATCTATTCGGTGATGAAAGGCGTCTCGCCGGTGTACGTACGGGCCGCGCAATCGCTGGGGGCGCATCCGGTAACGGCGTTCATCCGCGTCTATATTCCGCAGACGCTGCCAGGCGTCGGCGCCGGCTGCTTTCTCGTCTTCGTGCTTGCGCTCGGCTACTACATCACGCCTGCGTTACTGGGCGGCGCGGGGGACGAGATGATCAGCCAGCTGATCGCATCGCAGACCAACGAGCAGCTCAACTGGGGACTCGCGGGCGCTCTGTCGTGCTATCTGGTGGTCTTCACGGCCCTCTTCTATTTCGTCTTCAACCGGCTTGTCGGTATCGACCGGCTGCGCTTCGGCTAGCGGAGAGACCAGCATGCAACCTCAACGTCACCAAACGCTGTCCGAGCGTATCGCGGGCGCCGGGCTGCGCGTGCATTGCGCGTTGATCTTCCTGTTTCTCGTCGCGCCGATTCTCGCGATCGTGCCGTTGTCGTTCAACGCAGGCTCGTTCTTTTCCTATCCGATGGAAGGCATTTCGCTGCGCTGGTACGCACAGGCGTTCGGCTCGCACGACTGGCAGCTCGCGTTCGCGAATAGCATCGGCATCGGCGCGGTCGCGACATTGATCGCAACCTGCCTCGGGACACTCGCCGCGCTCGGGCTGAGCCGTCCGGTGTTCCCATTTCGCACGATCATCATGCCGCTGCTGATTTCGCCGATGATCATCCCGATCGTGGTGGTCGCCGCCGGCTTCTACCTGATCTTCGCGCCGCTCGGACTCGTGAACTCGTACATGGGCGTAGTGCTCGCGCATGCGGCGCTTGGCACGCCGTTTGTCGTGATTACGGTGACCGCCTCGCTGCTGTCGTTCGACCAGAGCCTGCTGCGCGCCGCCTCCGGTCTCGGCGCGCGGCCGTGGACCACCTTCCGCCGCGTCACGCTGCCGCTGATCGCACCGGCTGTGGCGACGGGCAGCGTGTTCGCGTTCGCCACGTCGTTCGACGAGGTGATCGTTATTCTCTTCATTGGCGGCCCTGAGCAGCGCACCGTGCCGCGTCAGATGTGGAGCGGCATCCGCGACCAGATCGATCCTTCGATTCTTGCGGTGGCGACGGTGTTGATTGTGTTTGCAACGTTGTTGTTCACTGCGATGAACTGGTTGCGTGGGCGGGCGGCGGCTGCGTCATCGGTTTGATGGGGTGACGGATCGTATAGCCAGTCAAGACTCTCTCTCTGCGCCGCCTCGTAGACGTCGCCGATCCTCAAGTTCTTGCCGCGAACGCTGCAGTGCATCGGCGATCAGTTGTTCGTCGGGCAACACCGTTTGGTACTCCGCCGCCAAAACTTTATTTGGCAGATTGTCGAGGGCGTAGTGTGCCTCGGCCGCACCCTTCTCGGCGCAGAGAATCAGACCCACAGGTGGATTCTCGCCCGGCATCGTCCAATGCTCCTTGGCGTAATTGAGGTAGAGATGCATTTGCCCGGCATCGGCGTAACTGAAGCGCCCAGCCTTCAGATCGATAATGATTAAGCAACGAAGACGGCGATGGAAGAAGACGAGGTCCACACGAAACCATGTGTCATCGATACGCAATCGCCGCTGACGACCAATGAACGCAAACTCGTCACCCAGTTCCAGAAGAAAGTCTGCCAGGCGCTGGATCAGCGCGTCTTCCAGGTCGCTCTCGGAGTATTCGTCTTTGAGTGCTAGAAACTCGAGAACGAAGGGATCTTTGATCGCCGCCTCTGGCGTCACCAGGTCAGAAGCTTCCGCTGACTCTGCCGTCTTTAGCATTGCCGCCTTGTTCTTTGACACAGCGATCCGCTCGTAGAACTGGCTTTCGACCTGCCGGTCGAGTTGTCGCACGGACCAGCCACACCGCAAAGCTTCGGTCTGGTAGAAGGCTCGGGCGCCCGGATTCCTCACAGATAACAGCCGCACATAAGCTGACCACGGAAGTGGAAAGCATACGGCGAGCTTCGCGAGGTCCAAGGTTTGAACGTGACCCGTCTGCATCGGTGATTTTTCAGACGGCGTCTGAAAAATCACCTCAGGAGGCCATGTGAGATAAAAGCGCCGCATCTGACTGAGATTGACCGCCCCAAAACCTCTACCAAACCGTCGGCTCAGATCGACGGCCAAGCGCTTGATCAGCGCTTCTCCATACTCAGCCCGCCCCTCGCCAGCCTGTTCAAACTCGACGATACGTCGGCCCACAAGCCAGTATGCAGCGGTCATAACGGCGTTAACGTGGCGCGCGGCGGCTTGGCGTGCAGATTCAACAACACCAACAATATCGGCTTGAATCCCGGCATAGGTCGCTGGCGCGATGTCGGAGTTCTTCATGGAATGCTCACCTCTTCATCTTCATTAACTGCTTGCCGGCGGTGTGTCCCACCAGCGCAACTCCGGTCTGCGGCGCCTCGCCCATATTGCCTGCGGAAATTCTGCGAGCCGGAGCCAGCATCGGCCGGCCTTCGCTCTCTTCCTGGCAGCTTGAGCCTACGCATAATCCTATCCATGTTATGAAAATGCAAGGCCCGTTGCGAGAGCAGCCCGAGTCCCCCTTTCCCCAAGCCCTCTCAATGCCCTCGTTTCACTCAAATACCCCACTAACACTTTGTTTTTAAAGTGAAAAGCCTCGCTTTTTCCAACATGCGGAATGATCGGACGGGGCTATTTTTCGCGAGCTATCTTTACCCTTGACACAAGTAACGGACAAGCGCGAATCGTACAGATCGCTGCGCGGCCGGATTTCATTCATCGAATTTCTTACGGTAGATCGTCATGTTCAAAGCGCTGAAGAGTGGCCGACGCGGGTGGGCTGTGCGTGGCCGTACCGGGCAAGTCATGTTGTTGCTGGCGACAGCAGCGATGGTTGCAACCTCGTCATATGCAATCGCGGCTGAAAAGGCTGCCGTGCTCTTGCCAGGCAGCATCAACGACCAGAGCTGGAACGCGCAGGGCTACGAAGGGGTCAAGCGTCTGAAGGCCATGGGCTGGGATGTCGCCTACTCCGAGAACGTCCAGCCCGCCGATATGGCGCAGGCGATGCGCGACTACGCGCAGCGCGGCTATAGCGTGGTGATCGGTCATACCGGCCGTTTCCAGTCGGCGGCTGAGGCTGTCGCCCCGCGCTTTCCCAAAACAATCTTCGTGGTGGGTTCCGGAGCGTCAGGAGAAGGCAAGAACGTCACGTCGGTCGATTTCGACAACACCCAGTTCGGTTTCCTTGAGGGCGTGCTGGCGGCCCGCATGAGCAAGACCGGCAAGATCGGCTCGGTCAACGGACTCGAGGGCCTGCCCAACGTCGTTGCCCAGGTGGGCGCGTTCCGCAAGGGAGCGCTGAGCGTTAGACCTGACATCCAGGTCAAGGTCATTTACGTGCAGGACATGGAGGACGCGGCGGGCGCCAAGGAAGCGGCGCTGTCACTGGCCGCGTGGGGCGCGGATTTCATCACCGGCAAGCTCAATGCAGGGCAATCCGGAATCATCGAGGCGGCCAAGGAGAAGAATATCTACGCGACAGGCCGCTCGGTCGGCGACACGGCGATCGCGCCGAACAACGTCTTGACCAATATCGTCGAACAATGGGGCGACATGTATGCGGCGATTGCGGCTGCGGCCGCCAAGGGCTCGGGCGGCGGCCAATATCAGCTGTACGGCTTGAATAGCAAGGGCAGCACCGGTGCCCAACTGCAATACCTGCAGGGCCAGCCGTTCAATCCCGCGGTGCCTGCGGCGGTGGTCCAGGAACTCAATGCGGATGAGCAGAAATTCGCCTCGGGCACCCTGAAAGTATCCGTCACGGCGAAGGACGCGCGAGGCGGACTCTGACGCCTGCCCGCTAACGAGATGAACAGGCGCCGTAACACGGTTGCGCCGTAACACCGCAGCAATGGCACCAGGCACCACAGGACATTCGATGACAGCAATGCTCGAGATGCGCGCGATCAGCAAGCGCTTCGGCAACGTACAAGCCAATCACGCAGTCGATCTGACGGTGCAGACCGGGCGTATCGTCGCGCTGCTGGGCGAGAACGGCTCGGGCAAAAGCACGTTGATGAAGTTGCTGTTCGGCATCGTGAAGCCCGATAGCGGCACCATCGTTTTCAAGGGACAAGAACTGGCAGCGCAAAGTCCCAAGGAAGCGATTGCGGCAGGTGTCGGCATGATCCATCAGCACTTCATGTTGGTGGAGTCGATGTCGGTGGTCGACAACGTGATGCTCGGCTGGCCGGCGGCCGGCCGCTGGCTGCGCCGCGCGGAAATGGCTGAAAAGATTCGCGAGGCCAGCACGCGCTATGGCCTGGAACTCGAACCTCAGCAACTGATACGGGATCTGCCATTCGGCGCACGCCAGCGCGTCGAGATCATCAAGGCGATCATGCGTGGTGCAGATCTGCTGATTCTCGATGAGCCCACCTCGAATCTGAGCGCCCCTGAGGTTGCGAGCCTGATGGCAGTGATGCGCCGTCTCAAGGATGAGGGCCGCTCGGTCATCTTCATCTCGCACAAGCTCGGTGAAGTGATGGAAGTCTGTGACGAGGGTATCGTGCTGCGCAACGGCCGCGTCGTCAGCACGTTCGAAGTCGGCTCCGTCACGCGTGCGCAGCTTGCCCGCATGATGGTGGACCGCGATCTGGAGAGCGCCGCAGCACGCGACGAGCGTCCGGCGGGGAGCCACGTGCTGAAGGTCGAGCACCTGAGTCTGTCCGACGGGCGGGGCCGTGCGTTACTGAACGACGTTTGTTTCAGCTTGCGCGAAGGAGAGATCCTCGCGCTGGCCGGCGTGGACGGCAACGGCCAGACCGAACTGGTCGAGACCTTGGCTGGCCTGCGCGAGTGCTCGAGCGGCACGATCGAGCTGGCGGGTGTCGACATCACCGCGGCCAACACCAAGGCGCGGCTCGCCGCGGGGCTCGCCTACATCCCGGTGGACCGTGCCAGTACCAGTATCGTGCCGGCCATGACGATCGAGGATAACCTCGCGATGCGCGACTACACGTCAAGACCGTGGCGCCGCGGCATGCTGCTTGACCGCCGTGCGTTCCGCCAGCAGGCGCTCACCCATATCGCCGGATTCGGCATTGCATGCGCCGGGCCGGCCGCTACAGCGGACGCGCTATCGGGAGGCAACCAGCAGAAGATCGTGCTGGCCCGCGAACTGGGCAGGCGTCCGCGCGTGTTGCTCGCTGCGCAGCCCACCTGGGGTCTCGACCCAGGTGCCACTCGCTTCGTGATCGACCAGATCCTCGCCTTGCGCAACAGCGGCGCGGCAGTGCTGTATATCTCGGCGGAACTCGAAGAAGTCCTGATGATTGGCGACCGCATCGGCGTGCTGAGCGCGGGCCGTCTCCAGGGCGTCGTGCCGCGTAGTGAAGTGGACCTCACGGCGATCGGCATGATGATGGCCGGCGCGGTACGCGAGCGCATGCCGGTAAGCGATCAACAGGATGCGGTGCGATGACGGGGCTAGAAAAACAGATGCAGGCACACGACACACTGCCTTGGGCCGACCGCTGGGTGCGCGCCGCTGGCGCCGGCCGCAGGCTGCAATATTCACTGCTCGCGGTGCTGCTCGCCTTCGGCGTGGCGGCGTTTTTCGTCATGCTGTCCGGCAAGAATCCGTTGCTTGCGTATCGGGTCATGGCGCGCGGCGCATTCGGCTCGGTCGACGCGATCTCATTTGCCTTGAACAAAAGCGCGCCGTACATCCTCGCAGGCGTCGGCGTGGCGTTGTGCTTCCGGGCCCGCATTATCAACATCGGCGGAGAAGGACAGATTGCCGTCGGCGGCATCTGTACGACATGGGCAGCCTTGCATTGCGGCGCCGCGCCAGGACCGCTGCCGATCATCATCTCGCTCGCAGCTGGCGCCCTCGGCGGTGCCCTGTGGAGTGGCATCGCTGCCCTGCTACGCATCTGGCGCGGCGTCAACGAGGTGATCGCCACGCTGATGCTGAACTTCGTCGGCTTGCTGATGGTCGGCGAGGTCCTCAATGGACCGATGGGCGAAGTCGGCGCGGGATTTCCGCAATCGCCCGTGGTGCCGGATAGCGCCTTTTTGCCGATCATCTGGCCTGGCAGCGATCTGCACATGGGCATTCTGCTAGCGCTCTTTCTGTGCGCCGTCTGCGCTGTGCTGCTGTGGCGCACGCCGTTCGGCTTCGGCTTGCGACTGATCGGCGCCAGTCAGCCAGCAGCGCGTTATGCGGGTGTCTCGTTCGCGCGCAGCATGCTGCTTGTGATGTTGCTCGCCGGTGCGTTGGCCGGCAGCGCAGGCGGCGTCGAGGTGCTGGGCGTCCAGTACCGCCTGATCGATGGATTCTCGGTTGGCTTTGGCTTCAAGGCGGTCGCAGTGGCACTGCTTGGCCGGCTTGATCCGCTTGCAGTGGTGCCAGCGGGACTTTTCTTCGGCTTCGTCGAAGCCGGAGCGCTGGCGATGCAGCGTGAGATCGGCGTCCCGTCATCGCTTGTCGACGTGATTCAGGGGCTGGCGATGGTGTTTGTACTGTGTTCGATCGGACTCGACAAAAGGCGGCAACGCGTATGAGTTTCACATTGAATTCGGCTGAAGTGGGCGGCTTGCTGGCCTCCACGGTCAGGGTCGCCTCCCCGCTGCTGTTTGCCGCGCTGGGTGGCGTGCTGTGCGAAAGCGCCGGCACCTTTGCAGTTTGTATCGAAGGCATGATGCTGATGGGTGCGTTCGCGGGCGCCGTGGTGGCGTACCTGACCGGCAGCGTGGCGTTCGGGCTGGCGGCCAGCGCGTTGGGCGGCGCGTGCGTCGGCCTGCTGGTCGCCGTGTGCACTGGACGCTTTCGCACCGATCACATGGTGACGGGGCTGGCCATCAACATCCTCGTGCTGGGCTTGACCAGTTTCCTGTTGCGCGGGCTATTCGGTGGACGGGCGCCGAACATCCAGATGCAGACGCTCGCACCATTTACCGTGCCGTTGTTGTCGCGCATCCCGCTGATCGGACCCGCGCTGTTCCAGCAACCGTTGTTGACCTACGCCGCGTTCCTGACGGTGCTGCCATTGCAGCTGCTGCTCAAGCGCACTCAACCTGGTCTGATGCTGCGCTCGGCCGGTGAGAACCCCGCCGCGGTGTTTGCGACCGGCGCCAACCCGGCCGCCATCCGCGCGTGGGCGGTGATTGCCGGCGGCGTGTTTGCGGGTCTCGGCGGCTCCGTCCTGTCCTTGCAGGAACTGGGGACATTCACCGACGGCATGACCAACGGCCGCGGCTTTATCGCGCTCGCTGCGGTGCTGATTGGCCGCTGGTTGCCGGTGCGCACGATGCTGGCTTGCCTGTTGTTCGGCGCGACCAATGCGATCGGGCTGAACATGCAAGGCTGGAACCTGCCCGTGAGCTCCTATGTGATTCAGATGATGCCTTACCTGATCGCGCTAGGCGTGTTGTGCTGTTTCGGACGCTCGACTCGCATGCCCGCAGCGCTCGGCGTCCCGGTTTCTACCCATTGATGCCGGTCTTTGCGCCGCCGGAGAACACTTCCGATAGTCCTGGAGAACCAAATGAAAGTAGGTGTGCACAAGATTGCAATGGCGTCACCCGCCGATACGTCCCAACTGGCTGCGTTGATCGATGCAGGCACGCTCGATCCGCGCGAGATTGTTGCCGTGATCGGCAAGACTGAAGGCAATGGCGGCGCGAACGATTTCACGCGCGGCTTCGCGACACAATCGTTTCAACTGTTGCTGGCGGAGCGGCTCGGTGTCCCATTGGCGGAGATCGCGCAACGCGTGTGCTTCGTCTGGTCCGGCGGCACTGAAGGCGTGTTGTCGCCGCATGCAACAGTGTTCACACGCGAGGAGACGCAGCCCGCGGCTTCCAGTAGCGAACCTCGTCTCGCGCTGGGTGTGACGACCACGCGCGACCTGCTGCCGGAAGAAGTCGGCACGGCTACCCAGGTTGAACTGGTGGCAGCGGCAGTTCGCGAAGCGATGGCGCAGGCCGGGATCACGAAAGCGGGCGATGTTCACTACGTCCAGGTCAAAGGCCCGCTGTTGACTCCGGCCTTGATTGCCGACGCGGACAAGCGCGGCAAGACACTCGTCACTCGCGATGCGAACGGCTCCAAACCCTACGCACGCGGCGCTACCGCCCTCGGCGTAGCGGTAGCGCTTGACGAAGTCAGCAATGACCAGATCACCGATGCGGTTATCGCACGGCGCATGGATCTGTTCTCGTCGGTGGCGTCGACATCGGCGGGTGGGGAGCTCAAAAATTGCGAGGTGCTGTTGTTCGGCAACTCGCCGGCGGCCACCAGCGATTTCACGATTCGTCACGGCATCCTGCATGACGTGGTGGATGCGGATGCGATCCGCGCCCTGCTCGGCGATACGGCAACGGCTGCGGGGCCGTCCGGCAGCGAAGCAGTGGCGGCCGTGTTCGCCAAGGCCGACGCGAGCCCCAACGGCCGCATTCGCGGCTGGCGTACCACGATGTTGTCGGACGCGGATATCAATTACGAGCGCCACGCCCGCGCGGCGCTGGGAGCGGTGATTACGTCGATAGTCGGGAATCCTGCCATTTTTGTTTCGGGTGGAACCGAGCACCAATGCGCGCCGGGAGAAATGCCGATCGCCGCGATCATGCATGTTTGACGAACGGGGCGCAAACCTTGACGAATCAAAATGGACTGTGGGCCCGCTCGGCCGCCGATCTTTCAGAAGCGTATGCCGCCGGCACCTGCTCGCCGGTCGATGTATTCAATAGCGTGGTGGCCCGAACCGAGGCGGTCAATGCGCAAATCAACGCCGTCGTGACACTTGACCCCGCCGGCGCACTGCAGGCCGCACACGAGAGCGAAGCGCGCTGGCGTGCGGGCACGCCGCTCAGTCAGCTCGACGGCGTGCCGATCACGGTCAAGGACAACATGGTGGTGCGCGGCATGCGCTCGACATGGGGGAGTGCCCTGTACTCCGAATTCATGCCTGACGCCGATGAACTGCCGGTGGCACGTCTGAGGGCCGCGGGCGCGGTGATCTTCGGCAAGACCAACTGCCCCGAGTTCACGGTGCAAGGCTATACGGACAACCTCCTGTTCGGGCCAACGCGCAATCCGTGGAACCTCGCCCTGACGCCAGGTGGCTCCAGCGGCGGCGCGGTCGCGGCGGTCAGCGCGGGCCTGTGCCCGATCGCGCTGGCTACCGATGGCGGCGGCTCCATCAGGCGCCCAGCGTCTTACACCGGCCTCGTTGGCCTCAAGCCGTCACGTGGACGCGTAGCACGCGCCGAAGGCTTCGCGACCGTGCTGCACGATTGCGAGGTGGTTGGTCCGATCGCTCGCACGATCGAAGACGTGCGACTCGTGATGCGGATCATCGGGCTACCCGATAGCCGGGATCCGCTTTCCACGCAGTTGAAGGAAGATGCGTTCGAAGCTCAGACGCCTCCGCCCTGCCGCATTCTCTATGTGCCGAGCTTCGGCGGTTCGCCGGTCGACCCCGCAATTGCTCACAGCGTTGCGCAGGCGGCTCGGGCGCTGGAGTCGCTCGGCCATGAGATCCACGTCGGCAGCGAGCCGTTCGATATCGACGCGCTGGGGCAATCGTGGTCCGTCGTGAGCCAGACGGGCTTGTCATGGCTAATGGGCTATCACGATGGATGGGAGGCGCAGGTCGGCGAGGAGATTCGCAAGCTCATCACAAGCGGATCCGCCTTGTCCGCTTCGCAGTACTACGAAGCGCTCGTTCAGTTTGCCAAACTGAAACGCGAGCTGGAGCAGGTGTTCGACAGCTACGACATGATCATGACGCCGTCCGCCGCGGCGATGCCGTGGCCAGCGGCCGAGGCGTTTCCCAACATCATCGACAACCGCACGGTCGGACCACGCGGCCACGCCGTCTTCACCGCGTTCGTCAATATGGCCGGCAGTGCCGCGCTTAATCTGCCGGCCGCGCCTGCGCCGGACGGCATGCCGATCGGTTTCCAGCTGGTCGGGCCAATCTGCAGCGATGCGCTGCTCTGCAATGTCGGCGCGCAGTACCAGCGGGAGTACGTCGCAGACATGCCGTGGCCGGCGCTCTGAGCGAGACCCGGTAGTGGGGTCGTCCGGCGGCGCTTCGTCGCCGGACGCGTCGCTCAGTGGGGCTGGGATGCCCTGATGCGCAGTATCTCTTCCATTTCCTTCGGCACGCGGCCGCCCATGGCCGAAGTGATTTCGCGGGCCGCCAGCATGACATGCCAGCTCAGGTTGTCGAGCCGTTCATGGGTGATGCGCAGCGTCGGGCCGACCACCGAGATCGCCGCGAAGGCAACGCCAAATTCGTTGAATACCGCAGCCGCGACGCAGCGCAAGCCGACCGCCGTCTCTTCGTTGTCGATCGCATAGCCGGCGCGGCGGATCTCCGTCAGCGCGTCGTGTAGCGCTGTACCTCTCACGATCGACTGCGGCGTGCGCCGCTGCAAACCGCCATTCTGGATGATCTGCGTGGCCCGCGCGGGCGGCAGCCACGCCAGGATGGTCTTGCCCATTGCTGTATTCGCGAGCGGCGAGCGACTGCCCGGGCGCGAGATCGCCCGCATCATCTGCTTGCTTTCAACCTGGTGGATCAAGAGGATTTCATCCTGGTCGAGGCCGCCAATGTTGACGGTCTCGCCTGCCAGATCGCGCAGCCTGCGCACGATTGGCGTGGCCAGTTCCACCATGTTGCGGCGTGGACCGAAGGCCGAACCGACCGAGAAGCATTGCGCACCGATTCGCCAAAGGTTCTTGTCAGCTTCGAACGAAACAAAGCGACGCTGCTGCATGGTGGTTAACAGGCGGTGGATGGTGGGTGCGGGCAATCCGCTGCGCTCCGCGAGATCGACCAGCCTGTAGCCGTCGTCGTCTTCCGCGAGGATCTCCAGCAACGAAAGCGCTCGCGACAATGCCTGCACCGAGGTCCGGTCTTCGCGAATGATGGGTTGAACATTGCCACGCGTTCTGGCGCGGGCCGTTTTGAGGGATTCGCTTGTCATGGCTGCTGGCACCTTGTCGTTTCTCGACAGCGTTACTGTCGAAATGTACTTTTAATTTCTGACACAGTTAAGCAAGTCCCATGCCGTTCCTGGACTCGTATTTCTTCGCGTTTGCACCATAGAAGCGATACGCGCTCAACGTAATTGTGCATGCAGCCGCAACCATGCACCACCAGGGTTCAACGCCAGCGCTGCGCGCGCCTTGCGGCGAACCGCTGGCTGCCCGTACCGCCTCCCCTCCGCTTCATTCACAAGAAAAAGTCGCCAAGCATTTGAAAATAAAGCTCTTTTCTTCACGCTTTCATCCTGCGAAATCGTCGCTCAAGGGGGATTCTGGCTCGTTACTTTGCCGACAGTTCCCATGACTGCCATGCAGGCTGTTCACGGGCCACTCATCCTTCAATCGCTGTGCGGATAAAAACATGAAAATCAGACCCAGGCCTCTGGCACTTCGCGTGCTGAGCCGCGAAACGCTCAAGCTGCTTATGTTAGTTATGCCAATTTACGCGTCGGCGCAGACGGTAGATGCAACACAGCCGCCCGCGGTGAACGACCTTGTCGACATGTTCACGCAAGGGCAATTCTCCGGCGATTTCAGGACGTTTTACTTTGCCGCTCATAACGCGTTCTTCAACAAAGGGCTTAACCAGAACACCATCAACTATGGCGGTGGGCTCGCCTACCAGACCGCAACGCTCTACGGATTTTCTCTCGGCGTGAGCGGGTATATCTCGCGCCCGCTGTTTCACCCCTCCGACCCGTCGCGGATCGACGGCAGCCTGGGTCCGACGTTCACCGAGCTCGGCGAAGCTTATGTGAAGTATCAGCACCAGCTCTTTAGCGTGACGGCAGGCAACCAGGAATTCGATGTCCCGTTCATTTCGCCATACGACTATCGGATTGCTCCGCAACTGTTCCAGGGCGTGTCGACTACCTACGGTACGAAAGACAACTATATTCAGGCCTTCCGCATGTTCCGCTGGGAGTCGTGGATCAGTGGCTCTTTCACCAACCAGACGACCTACAACGCCAGCTTCGATTCCGCATCGAAAATTGGCAACGAGAGCACGAGCGGGTTCTATGGTGTGGGCGGCGCGGGCACCCTGAATGTCGGCCAGCTTAACCTCAAGGGTCAGGCGTGGTACGTCAACTATATGGACTACACGCAAATGGGCTATGCGGATGGCCGGATCAGCGCAAACGAGGGCAGCTTCAGGCCGTACGTGGGCGCACAGGTTGCGATCGAGGGTGGTTCCGCAGGCTTGCTCGGGGACGTGCATAGCCAGGTGTACGGGCTGCAGCTCGGCGTAAAGCACAACTCCATCGATGCCAACCTCGACTACGACTACACCCGGCCCGACTCGCACTCCTACCTGAACGGTGCGCTGGTGACACCTTACGCGCACAACATCGCTTCAGGTCCGCTGTTCGCCCAGCCGTTCATCACGAGCACGCAGGATCTGGGATCGGGTGCCGCTTATGGCGTCGAGGTCAGTGGAAATCCGACCCAGGGCCTCACGCTGGGCGCTGGTTATTCGTTCATGCACCTGATTAGCACGCCAGGCACGCCGTATCTCGACCAGTCGGAATACCTCGTGTACGCCATGTACAACTTCTCAGGACGCCTGAAGGGATGGAACGTGACAGACTTCTTTGCATACCAGACGTCGCCGGCCAAATCGTCGCAGTTCTTCCAGAACCGGCTGCAGATCCAGTACGCGTGGGGCCAGTAGTCCCGTGTCGCAGTGCTCCGCACGAGCGCTGCGAGGCGTCGTCCCGAGCCCGTCATCTCCAGTGGTCATTAGCGGATTCCTGCGGCGCACTGCCGAATCGGCGACTAATGTACTGTGGGATGTTTGCCGGAGTCACCACGACCACGGACGATGAATCGCCAATAGCCGACGCCGGCAGCAGCTTGTGGAAATGCATGATCTGGTGGCACGCGTTGCGCAGATCCAGACGCAGGTCATGATGCAAAACCGCGCTAATGCTTCCATCGCGCAACAGTCGAATGTTGTCCCTGTCGAGATCATGCGCAATGAAGCACTGTGGCGCCTTTCCCATGCCATGCAGGGCGCGGAGTATCGCGACATTGCCACCGCCCATCGAGTACACCGCTGCGATGGCCTTTTTTCTGCCGACGGCTTTTCGCACGCGCTCCTCGGTCAGGGCGTCGAGCCCATGGCCGCCACTCGCGTCTACCAGGGCCAGTTTCGGATAGCGCGCGCGCAGTTCATCGCGAAAGCTGAGCTTACGATCTTCCTCGCCCCGGAAGCTGTCGTCGCTCATCGCCACAAGAACGTTTCCGTGTGACTGCGCAAGCCACTGACCGATCAGAAAGGCGGCGGTCGCACCCGCCATCCGGTTATCCAGACCCGCGTATGCAATCCGAGCCGATCGCGGTATATCGGTGAAAATCGTCACGACCGGAATGCCTCGTTGACGCAGTGCGGCAATTGCGTCCGTCACCTCAGGGACGTCACGCGCCTTGAGCAGCACACCATGTGTGCCTCTGCGGCCCATCGCCTCCAGTGCGTCCACCACCTGCGCGGTCGTCATGGTGTCCTGCATCGTGAAGCGTGGCCTGAATACGGCTGGGCGTAGAGTGGGAAGCTCCGATTCGAATGCTTCGCGTATTTCGTCGCAGAACCGGCTCGGCGCTTCCACCAGGACGTCGACAACAAGTTTTCTCCCGGTGACTGCCAATTGAAACTGCTGCCGCTCCAGTTCCTTGATCGCGTGTTGAACCCGCTGACGGCTGCGCTCGTGCACGTTTGGTCGGCCATTCAGCACGCGGTCGACCGTGGCAAGGCCAACGCCAGCCTGCAGCGCAATTTCCTTCATCAGAAAGCGACGGGCCATGGATTCCACTTGAGGTGTTTTTGATGTGTTTATGGTACCGCAGACCCGTGCAACGGCAGTATCGTTAGGGAAACCAATTAGCAACCCTCACATGAGAGTGCACTTTCATGGGATCGGAGACAGACATGGACACGCAACGCTCACGCCCGGATGCCGGGCGCCGGAATCCGTACCGCGAACAGGATTGTTCGCTTCGTGATTTTCTTACCGTATTGCACGATGGTCGCGAAGCCGTTCGAGCCGAATACGCAGACGAAACGCGCGAGAACGTGCCGTTCTACGATTGCAACCGGTTAAGCGGGATGCTTGAGGATGCGACTCGGCGCACGGAGCTGCAACTCGAGTGGGCGGACGTTCTGGAACATGGCGCAGGCGTGCTTGTATTGAAACGCGCCTTTCCCGACACCACGCCGATCGACGATGCAACGGCAGTCTTCGATGCGATCATCCGGGACGAGCGGGAAGCAGGCAGCGCGGCAGCCGATCATTTTGCCAAGGCAGGAGCCAACGACAGAATATGGAACGCGCAGCAAAAGCTTTGCATGCGCGCCCCGTCCGCGTTTGCCCGTTACTACGCTAACCCCGTGCTGGTTGCCGCGGCGCAAGCATGGCTGGGCCCCTGCTTTCAGGTGACGTCGCAGGTGAACGTCGTGCGTCCCGGCGGCGACGCGCAACAGGCACATCGCGACTACCACCTGGGGTTCCAGACCGTAGCGGAGGCCGAACGCTATCCGGCACACGTGCATACGATGTCGCCCTTCCTGACACTGCAAGGTGCGGTCGCACACAGCGATATGCCGGTGGAAAGCGGACCCACCAAGCTGCTGCCGTTCTCGCAGCGCTACGCGCCAGGCTATCTTGCGTGGCGGCGTCCGGACTTTCGTGAGTACTTCGAGGCGAACTACGTCCAGTTGCCTCTCAAGAAAGGCGATGTGATTTTCTTTAGTCCTGCGCTTTTTCACGCAGCGGGGGCGAACCGCACGGCAAGCGTTCAACGTATGGCGAATCTTTTGCAGATTTCCTCGGCTTATGGGCGTGCAATGGAATCGCTGGATCGCACGAGAATGTGTGAGGTGCTGTATCCCGTTCTGCTCGATCAAGTGATGACCCACAGGTTGAGCGCAGCTGAAGCCGAGGCGGTCATTGCGTCAAGTGCTGAGGGGTATCCGTTTCCTACCAATCTGGATAGTGATCCACCGATAGGCGGTCTCGCGCCGGAGAGCCAGCAAATGTTGTTCGCGCGGGCACTAAGGGAGTCATGGAAGGTTGATGCGTTCGTTGCGGCGCTACGTCGGCAAGCGGGGCAACGGGAGGCGTGAAGCGGGTGCCTCAGCTGCTGCGTTGTGGCCACAAACTCAGCTCCTCGCGATCCCAAGACTGTTGTAAAGGCAAGAAAACAGTTTTGCGCTCAGCGGAGTGGTAGTGCGTGCTGACTGGTGGTCTACTAATTACACGCTATAGAAATAGAACCCCCTACGAAGCATGCCGGCTTGCGCTATCCGCGCAAATGCTGGGATACATAAAAGTGGAGACGCTTCATCATGATCCATCCTTTCAGATTAGCAATTCCGATTACGCTAATGGCCGCCAGCGCATGTGCCATTGCGGGCACCCAGCTTACGCCGGAACAATGCAGCAGCTATCCTTTCAGACCGGCGCATGGACAGGTGACCAGGGCCGATCTGTCGCGTGAACTGGCTGAGCTCGAGTCAGTAGGGTATTGGCCTGGGACAGGCAACTACTCCCCGGGCATTCCTGTGATGCGAGCTCGCCTGAATGAGAAATACGCCCGGGACTGCGGGTCGCAGCACACTTCGACTGACGTTCAAACGCCGGGTGGCTGAGCGGGCTCAGGCAGGTGAACGGCAGGAAATATGTCGCAGTACGGAATGATCGCCTGGACATGACTGACGAGACAACCGGAGCTGAAATCCACCAAGGAGTGAATGCTTGGTACCCCCTGATGGGTTTGCTGCTTGCATAGCTTAAAACGCGTGGTACATCCCCACCGACATCAGCAGTTGCCTGGAGGTGCTGGAGTCATAACCGGCGCCAGGAATTTCAGCAATTGCTGTACGCCCTACTACTGCACCATCGGCATCGAACACAGGAGCTATGCCATCGCCGCCCGCCTTCTGAACAATCGCAATGGCATAGAGGCTGGTGCGCTTCGAAAGCGCGTACGTCACACCCAGGTTCACCTGCTGGAAGTCCGGCTTCAGGTTCTGGTAGTCGGCCTTCCCCGCGTTGTAGATGTAGGCCGCGCCTAACAGCAATGCAGGCGTGACTCTGTAGGTCGCGCTGGCTTCGTAGGCATCCATCTTGAAGTCGTTGCCGCCTCCCGCACCCGCAAATCCGTTGATGACGAAGTACTGGCTGTTTTCCAGGTCGGTGTGCGAGTAGTTCAATGCCAGCGTTGCCTGGCCGATCGAGTACGAACCGCCAATCGTGAGCACCTTCATCGAACTGGCGTCCTGCAATCCGACGTAATCGTTCAATGAGCCCACATAGTTGCCATTGGATGCGTACACGCCGCCGGTACCGCCCGCGTTCGTCGCAGGATTCTGAATGTCCAGATAGCCCGCGGCAACCGCGAACGGTCCGCGGTTATACGCGGCGGCCAACGACCAGACGCGATTCGTCGAGAAATTACCTGCTACGCCGCCCAGGCTGAACATTCCTTCCACATGCAAGCCACCCCATGTCGGGCTCACGTACTTAACGGCGTTGTTGAAGCGGATCGACTGGTTCAGGTTGTCGAGATCGCCGAAGTGCGACCCGTAGCCGGTGGCGAAATTATTGCTGGACGGAAAGTAGCCGACCGTCAACGACGGCGGATCGTACTGACGCCCGAGCGTCACCGTGCCCCATTGATCGTTGGCGAGCCCCACGAAAGCCTGCCGCCCGAATTCCGTGCCGCCCTGTCCGAGTTTGCCGTTCTGGATGTTAAAGCCGTTCTCGAGCGTGAAGATCGCAGATGTGCCGCCGCCCAGGTCTTCCTTGCCCTTCAGCCCCCAGAGGTTGCAACTCGGCGGACCGCAGGTGTCCGCCTCGACGACGTGCCCCTTGCCGGTATTGTTGACGAACGTCAGGCCCGAATCGACCAGCCCGTACAGCGTCACGCTGCTCTGGGCCGAGGCCAGCGCCGGTAGCGCCATCAGCACGGCAAGACAGATACTGCTCTTTTTCATCAGGATCTCCAGGTAAAGGGGCTGTCGTTCGAAGAGGCTTATTCAGACGGTTGATTGCTCGCTCGCAGCACGCTCAAGCGCAACGCCTAGCGACACCGCATGCCGCCCAGGCAACGGCGTGGCCAGACTGACGAGCACAACCGTCGCTGCATTGATCGCCATCGCGATCAGACCAGGTTCGCATTGGGGGGCGACGGCATCCCAGTAGTGCGCCGCAAACGGTGCAAGCAGCGCAATAAAGCCGGCCAGGAGACCCGCAAGTACACCTGTCGCAGTGGTCCTCTTCCAAATGAAACCAAGGAAGACACCGGGCGCAAGCATCCCGATTGCCGAATACGCGTCGAGCAGAATCTTGACGAGCGAGCCTTTCTGGCTGATCGACAACCACACGGCAATCGCAGCAAATACCGTGAGCGCACCGCGGGAAATCACCAGGAACGTGGCGTCCTTAAGACCCGGCAGGATCGGCGCGACCACGTTGCGGCTGAAGATCGATCCCGCGGTTAGCAGAAGCAGCGCGCCAGGCGCGAGTGCCAGCAGGAATCCGGTGCCGGCCACGAGGCCCACGATGGGAGCGGAATAGCGCTGCGAGATGAACTGCAGCAAGGCCGCGTTAAGGTTGTTGCCAGGCGGATGCGTGCCGGCCAGCAACGCAGCGAAGCCAAGCAGAATAATGAAGAAGTAGGCGAGCGAATAAAGCGGTTGCCAGATCGCGTTGCGGCGGATGGCGGTAGCGCTTTGCGCTGTGTACGACATCTGGAACAGATGAGGAAAGACCCAGTTGCCGAGCGCGATGTTGATCGACGATGTCATCAACCAGATCGCCGTGGTGGGTGACGTAGGATCCAGGCCGGGGAATCTGCCAATACCTGGATGCTGAACCTCAGCCATCCGAAAGATATCCAGCATCGATGCGGCACCGACCTTACCCGCTACGGTCGCGCTCAACAGCACGACCACCACGATCATCAACACATCCTTGACGCCGGCCGCGAATGCTGCGGAGCGTATCCCCGCGACGAACACGAACGTGATCATCAACAGCCCGGCAATCAGCGTGGCCGTCTGGGTGGAGATCAGGTCATCCAGCGTCAACTGGACGATCAGTCCCAGGCTGACCAACTGGATTTGCACATAGACGATCAGCGAAGCGATGCCGATCACGCCCGTCAGGACGCCGAGCCAGGTAGCGTCGTAGCGGGCAGCGAAGAAGTCGGCCTGGGTAACGAGTTGCCGGGTGCGTCCGGCGCGCCAGATCTTCGGCATCAGCCAGTAGCCAATGGCATAGCTCATCGACACCGAACAGAAGGCAAGATACGCAGGCGCGCCTAGCGCCCATGCATAGCCGGAGATGCCGAGCACAGCAAATGTCGTGTACACCTCCCCTGCGTTCATGAACCAGAAGATGATCGCGCCCAGACTGCGGCCGCCCACCGCCCAGTCCGACAACGTATGCCCTTTCCGGGTGCGACGGCCATAGCCCACCGCACCGGTCAGCGTGGCAAGCAGAATCACCACAACGATGGCGAGCTTCATCGTGGATCTCCCGCTGAACCCGACGTCGCCGCAATGAACGCTGCTTCCTCAAGTTCGACGCCATGGGCACGATCGAGCCGGAACACAATCGCGATCAGCACGCTCGTTAGCACGATTCCCGACAGTTGCCACAGCATGGGAAAGGGCAACCCGAATGGCGCCCACATCACCCCGTTGACGACAGGCGCAAGCCCTGCCTGCCATACGAAAGGAACCGCCAATAACCATCGATACGTATGACGGGGCGAGCCGCCCGTCCCGGGACCTTGTGCCATGACCGATGCTCCACGTAAAGTTACACTGCACTACCGCAGGCAAAGTGTGCATCCACAGTGCACAACATTTCAAGTGAGTCAAAAACAATTTCTCGTCTAAACAGATCAGGTAAACCCCTTGTTAAAGGCAAATTTATAGGGAAGCCAGATTTTGGGTGAGGGTGGTCGCAACGGCGTCGAGCAAATTGACGATCCAATTTTGTGCATCTATACTACACACCAATGTACGACTCAGTTGCACGACGTGAGGCCTCAAATTGATTGGTGAACGGCTCAAGGAATTGCGGACCGCGCGCGGCATGTCGCTGCGTCAGCTGGCGAGTCTCGCGGATGTCTCACCCACCCTGCTCAGCCAGATCGAGCGGTCGGTGACTGATCCAAGCCTCGAAACGATGCGACGTCTGGCCGGGGTATTTGGAGAATCGGTCGCCTCGCTGTTCGCTCAAACAGTTGCCCCCGCTGTGTGGATCAGCCGCCCGGGTAACCGCTCGAGGCTGATTGCCCCCAAGGGTCGGGTCGGCTACGAGCGCCTGACTGCCGGCAACGGACAGCTCGAAGTGCTGCGCGCCGTGCTGCAACCAGGCGAAATCTCCGCGGATGAGCCGCGCGGCCATCCGTCCTCGGAATGCGTCTACGTCATCGCGGGCGAGCTCATCGCGCAGATCGACGGCATCGAGTACCAGGTGGCGGCCGGCGAAAGCATTTCGTTCGACTCACGGCTGCCGCACCGGTATCGCAACGGATCCACCACTCCCACCGAAATCATTCTCTCGGTCACACCACCGAACCCTTGAGCCATGACCTCTCACACTCCTGACGAGCGCGCAGGTCTGCCCTCGTTCGAACTCTACGATCTGCGTGTCGAAGTCGTTGCCCCTGAAGGGGCAAAACTCTATTGCGGCGCGCGCATCGGCGACTACTTTGAACTGCATGGGGAAATGCTGCACCTGCCGCCGGGGCAAGCATTTTCCATTTATTCGCTTGCGGCACTACTGCCGCTGCTGCCGGCCAAGCAACGCGCCACCGACCCGCATGACTGGATGTCGACCGATGCCGAAGTAGCCTGTCCCGATCCCAATTGCCCGTCGCGCTTTCGCATTTCGCGGCTCGGCAAACGCACGTTCCGTCACGTGGATACGACAGCGGTCAAACTGATTGATAAGGACTCTGAATGACACAGATGCAGCGCATCGAGCTGGCGCCAGGCTACTCGATCTCACGTATTCTCAAAGGGGGTTGGCAACTCGCCGGTGACCATGGCAGCGTGGACCGCGCCGCCGCGATTGCCGACATGGGCGCCTATTACGACGCAGGCATTACCGCATTCGACTGTGCAGACATCTACACCGGTGTCGAAGAAATGATTGGCGAGTTCCGCGACGACTACCGGCAACGGCGTGGCGCCGACAGCCTCGACCAGTTGAAGATCCATACGAAGTTCGTACCCGATCTGTCTCTGCTGCAGACGATCGACCGCAGGCTCGTCGAGCAAACTATCGACCGGTCTCTATCGCGCTTGCGCGTCGAACGGCTCGATCTGGTCCAGTTTCACTGGTGGGACTATTCCGTGGCGCGTTACCTCGAAGTCGCGCACTGGCTGCGTGAACTGCAGCAAGCCGGCAAGATCGACCGGCTAAGCGGGACGAACTTCGATACCCAACGCACCATGGAGCTGGTGGAGTCGGGCATCGAACTGACGAGCATGCAGGTGCAGTACTCCCTGCTGGACCGGCGTCCGGCGCGCCAGCTGGGCGCTTACGCTCGCGAGCATGGCATTCACCTGTTCTGCTATGGCACGGTGGCGGGCGGCTTCCTTTCCGGACGGTGGCTCGGTGCTACGGAACCGGGACAAGACATCGCAAACCGCTCGCTCATCAAATACAAACTGATCATTGACGATTTTGGCGGCTGGGATATTTTCCAGGCGCTGCTGCAAGCGCTGGACCGTATCGCGGCTAAACACAACGTCTCGATTGCGACCATCGCGACGCGCTGGGTACTCGATCAGGAGCAGGTGGCGGGCGCGATCGTGGGCGTGCGCCGCGGCGATCATCTGCCGGAGCATCTGAAGGTCATGTCGGTCACGCTGGATGCCGAGGACCGTTCAGCAATCGAGCAGGTGCTCGCCCAGAGTGCGACGATCGAGGGAGACGTATATAGCGTCGAACGCGACATTCATGGACGGCACGGCAACATCATGAAGTATGAGTTGAACAGCGCTTCGTGACAGTGGACGGACCGATCGTTAATACGCGTTGTTAGCCTTTATATTTATCGGTTGACCTGAGTCGCCTGGATTATCCTAGTCATATCCCGCGTCCCGCAGACTTTGCGCCGAGCCTCAAACAGATCAGCGGGCTGATGTTCCCCGGAGGAGACGACGGATAACCCTATGAATGACAACCCGCAACGCTCCCCTGATCAAGGCGCACAACGCCGGCAGGCCACGCTGCGTCCGGTAGCGGCAATCGGTGGCTGGCTAGACCGGATCGATCCCGGCACGCACCGCCGCATCAAAGGCTTGCGGCTCGTGACGGCGTACGGCATCGCGGCGGCACTCGGGACGTTGCAGGATATCGCCCATAGTGTGCCGAGCAGCGTCTCGCTGGGTTACCTTGCCGGGAGCTTCGCTCTGTGGGCTAGCGTGTCCGAGGGCAAAGCGACGCGGGCCGAATCGAGCCGCGACCTCGTCCTGTTGAGTTTTGCCGCCGCGCTGGGCGCAGTCCTGTTCGTGGTGTTATCCAGGCCATTGCAACTCGCGGGTCGGGCGGGACCGGAACTGGTTCTCGTGACTGGCGCGTTTCTGGTCGGATATCTGAAACGATTCGGTGTACTGGGGGCGGGCATCGGTTCGCAAATCTACATTGGAGAATTGCTCGCGTACGGCACCCATCTGACGATCGCCGATCTGTGGGCGGTTGGAATTGCGGCGCTGATTGCCGCCCTGGCGTCGGTCGTGCCGCGCATGCTCAGTGGACCCGCGGAGCGGCCGGTCACGCCTGCGGTGCTCGCAGCCGGGCCGCAACCGTTGCCCGGGAGATGCTCGCCGGAATTCCTCATGGGATTGCAGGCGGCCATCGCCGCGTTGACCATCTGCCTGCTGAACGGCCTGATTAGCCTCGAGGAGTCCGCCTGGGCGATCACCGCGTCCACGTACGTCGTCGCGGGTTCGGCAAGCGGCACGATACAGCGGGTGCGGCGACGGATCATCGGCACACTGATTGGCGTTCCGATAGGCCTCGCCTGTCTGCCGGTCGCAGAGCACGCGCCGTTGCTGATCTGGGCCGCAGCCGCCATCGCGATGATCATCTATGCGATGGCCTTGCCGGAACGCTACGACGTCGCCTGCGGTGCGTTCGCTTTCACGTTGATCGTCACGCTCGCGGCAAGTGGGGTGCACTCGATCCCCTTGCTCGCCGCTCGCGCCTGGGAGACGCTCCTTGGTGGAGCACTCGGCCTCGCTGCCGCGATATTCATCTTTCCACTTCGGTCTTCGAATCCCGAGCGGTGACCAGCACTCGGACCGCATCCCGGCTCGAAAACGCGCGTTAGTCGTGCTCATACGCGGCAGGCATTGTCATCGCAGCGTTACGGCGCAAAACGCGTGAAGACGTAATCGCGGTCCTTCACGCGAGCTGCGTGACAGGCAAAACACGTCTGGTGTTGCGCTGCGTCGACCGGTTGCCCGTTGATGAAGCGACCGAAACCCCATCCACCCGTCGACGCATATCGGCGTGAATCCTTGACCATCACCTGAACCGTCGTAGGTGTACCGGGGATCGTTGCCGATCCAATGTCAGGAGACTGCTTTCGCTTGTACGCGAGCTTCACGAGGATGGTTCCGTCGGGATAAGGCAGCGTCGAACTCTCGATGGCCTTGATAGCGGCGGGGTTACCAAGTACCAGACGCAATTCGTCGAGCGGTGCCGCTTCTTCGGCCGGGGCAATCGCTTGCCACTGGCGGTAACCGTCGGGAATCGTGACACCATAAATCGGTGACGGGGCCGATTTCGCGGGCTCCGCCACGGCGTCGTGCGCCACTGCGGCTAGTAGCAACACCGCACCAAGGGCGAGACCTGCAGTCGGGATTCTTCGCATTTTCCTGGTTCTCGTTGGCCCGGCTAGAAATGGGCTATATCGATGACGGCGTCGGTAAGTGCCTTCTGTGCTTCCTCAGGCAATTGACGTCCGATGCCGCCGTCCAGGCTCACGGCTTGGTATAGAGCGAACCGAGGCCGATCACATCCGCGGTAACGGCGTGTGAACCCGAAGCCGACGTGCCGGCCGCCGACGAACCATATGACGATGCCGCAACGCCGTTTTGCGCGCTCAGGCGTGCCTCGGCTGCCTGAATGTTCTGCGGGTATTGCGTTTGATCGGTGGCCGGGTTGTAGCCGACCTTTTGCAGTTCGACGAGTTGCGCACGCACTTCGGCGCGGGTGAGCGGCTGATTCGACGATTGGGCGAACGACAGCGCAGGCAGAGCGACAACAGCAGCGACCAGAAGAGATTGGATGACTTTCATGATTTGCACCTGGAGATTGGGTTGTTCGCGCAGACACCCGTCGGGGGCGTCTGCTTTGCGAAGCCAGAACGTCTGGCGTGGAAGTATTAGAAGCCCCGGACGTATCTGGCTTGTGTCCGCGAGAGGCGCCAGTGCAAGGTTTTGTATTTATCGTGGGCGCAGATACATTGCGATACAAAGGCGATGACTTATGACGCGCTCGCTTGCGACGCGGCGAGTCATATCATCGGCCTGCGCCGATCTCCAGGTGTCAAAGCAGATGAGGCGCTTTCCGCTCCGCATCACGGCGCGCCCGCATACGAGACGCGCCATACGGTGCCGTTGCCGTCTTCGGTCACGAGCAGAGCGCCGTCGTGGGCAACCGCCACACCTACAGGTCTGCCCCATACGCTGCGGTTGTTCACCACGAATCCGGTGAGAAAGTCCTCGTACGTCCCGGTTGGAACGCCGTGCTCGAGACGCACCCGCATCACCTTATAGCCGGTGCGCGAACTGCGATTCCAAGAACCGTGAGAGGCCACGAAAACATCGCCGCGATACTCGGCGGGGAACGCTGCCGCGCCCGTTTTCACCGTATAGAAGCACATCTCCAACGGAGCCGAATGCGACTGCAGCAGGACGTCGGGGGTGATCGTCTTGCCGGCGAGATCGGGGCGCTCACCCGCGTGTCGAGGATCTTCGTGATTACCCATGTAGTACCACGGCCAACCGTAGAATCCGCCTGCCTTTACCCGGGTGACGTAGTCGGGCACTAGATCGTCGCCCAAGCCATCGCGCTCGTTCGTCGCAGTCCACAACTCGCCCGTATCCGGATCCACCGCGATGCCCACGCCGTTGCGAATGCCCGTCGCGAAGGTGTGGAGCGGTTCATGACCTTCGGGATCGGTGACGAGAATGTCGGCACGATTGGTTTCAGCATCCCATCCTGCGCCCTGCCCGTGTTGGGCGTCCCAACGAGCTATCTCCTCCGGACTCTTTCTGCTCATGCTTTCGGCAACGTTCGACCCGGACCCGACCGTGATGAACATGCGCTTGCCATCCAGCGAAAAAGCCACATCGCGCGTGCTATGACCGCCGTGACTCTCCGTCAGACGTGGCACGATCACCTGCGCCGCACCGCTCGCCTTGAGATCGCCACTGCGATACGGAAAACGGACAACCGAGTTGTTGTTCGCCACGTAGATCCATTGCGGATGATTCCCCGGTGGATAAAAGGCAATCCCGAAGGGCTGGTCCAGGCCATCCGCAAAGATCTGATTGTCGGACGGCGCCTGGGCTCCGTCGGCGGCGCGCAATACCCTGATGCGATTCTCGGCGGTCTCCGCCACAAAAATATCCCCATTGGGTGCGACGCGCACGATGCGGGGATCGGACAGGCCTGTCGCAAACAACTGAACCTTGAACCCCGCTGGCACGGACAACGAGGCATTGGCGGGTTGCGCTACCACTCGCGGACTGTTGCCGGACGAGGTCGTCTTGTAGGGTGCCGGCAAATCCGCCACCGTGAAGTGATGCTCGACACCTGGAGCGGCGTGACGCCAGTCGCCTGGGTCGGTTTCAGGCGAAGCGCCTGATCCGGTGTTCGCGGTCGACGAAACCTGGGCCGGCTGCTTCAAGGTGGAGAGGTAGGCGATCACGTTGCTGCGATCGCTGGAATCGGCGACCGATATAGGCATGGTGGTGCCAGGGACTGCCGCCGCTGGATTGAGCAGGAAGTGCTCCAGGGTCGCTGAGTCCCATGTGAGACCTGACCCGCTCAAGGCATTGGTGAAGCTGAAGTTTGGGACAGAGCCCGCGCGCCGGCCGAAAACGCCTACGAGGCTTGGGCCTTGTCCCATGACGGGTAAGTTGCCAGGCCCAAGGGAGTCGGCGTGGCACATGGCGCAATTTTGCTGAAAGAAGACTTTACCCTGTGAGGCATTACCTGTAGGCGGGACCTGGGCTGCGGCTTCTCCAGCAACACCAAGACCGGCAAAGACCATGCTCACAAGGAGCGCCCGAGGGAGTGGCCGCATGGACAGCACCCCATGCCCGGCTGTGTTCGACCTGCGATGCGGCATAGATAACATGACCCACCTTCCGCGGATTGAGTTATCAATACTCTACGGTGGAATCGAGGCGATGTAGACCCTACTGAAGCAATGAATGCCTTTTCTGGCAGAGATGCCATCCCCCCGCCACTCAATTGTCATTCTGCGGGGCGATGTTGTGCCCTGATGTATTGCAGCGACCGACGCTCTACCGCCCCACTTAAACTGCCAAAGCGGCCTTCGCTATTTCCCAGCGCCGGATCCGGTCGTCGAGTCCGTTGGTGCCACCGTTGATCCGCCGCGTAAGCGCCACGAAGTCTCCGCTATCGGCGAGCGCGTTGCAGCCGTGCTCCTTCCACCACCATGCGGCGGAACGTGCCGCCCAATCGTCGTGCTCCAGTAATTCCGGCGTGGCCGTCAGATCCACGCCGAGCGCCGCGCCACATGACACGTAGTCCGCGCGGCCCGTTATCTGGATCAGGCCGCGTCCCCGGTAACGATATCCGTCTCCTGCCCGAAGATTTCCCAGACTACGAGCTTTCTCCGAGGGCGGTTCATACAGTTTTTGCGCCGGTGTTGGCCCCCACAGCTCGTGTGTCAACTGGAAGCCAAGCGTTTCGTGCCCGGTTTGCGCGATGAAGGCAACGAGACGAACCCGGCTCGCGATGTCGAATTCGTCGAGCACGGCGCTTACACAGGTATGCCAACGAGTCGCCAGCGCCGCCGGAAGGTCCGCGGCTTTTTGAAATTCTTCGAGTGTCATTTCACTATCCCCACGCCAGGATCAGGCGTCGCATCCAGTTAGTGGATCGGAGCGGCTGGCCACGTGCCGCGCGCTATTAACGCGTCGATGGTCTGCCGGAAAGGGGCCGAACTCACGCTGACGTCGCCGGCAAATGGGCGATCGACTGCCAGCACGAAGAAAAACGCGAGTCCAAGCGTGACAGCCCATGCCGATGTGAGTGCGACGTGGAAGCGCGTCGCAGGCAGCGCGTACAGCAACAGGAAGGACAACAGACTAACCACGATCATCACGGCCCACAGCGTGACAGGCATCGCCACATCGAGTGTGGCGATGCGTTGCTCGCGATACTTCACCATCTCGTTGGCACGTGCCAGCACTTCAGCGAGCAAGGTGGTCTGCCGCGGACCGGTGGGTTGGATAAGGTTGGCCGAGTCGAACATCGCATCGAAGCGGGCCTCCGCCTCCGGGTCGAATCTCGCCTGTTGCTGCATCAACGGCCACTCATTTTCTACGACGCGTTCCAGATAGCCGCGCAGCGCCCGTCCGGTCGCATCCGCGTTTGGACTGCTAAACGCTGCCAGATCACGCGCGAGTTCGCCGGCACAGGCGGCTTCGGCGGCCACCGTGCGATTCGCGTCGTTGTACGCATCCCATACGCTGATTGCTGCGAATGCCACCAGCAGCGAGTTGATCGTCGTGATGACGGAGACCATCGAGATGGTCATCGCCCGCTGCTCGGCATCGAGCTCAATTGGTGCGCAACGCCGGAATATGACGTACCCCAGCAGCGCAGCCGCGAGTGTGGCGCCTACGACGAGCGCGGCCATGCAGAAGGTGGGCAGGTTGTAGAGAAGCAGCATGATCCTACTCCTGCCCGACGGATGCGGCACCATCGACCGCGGTGCTGGCGGAGGGCGCCGATTCGGGCGATAGCATCGCCCGTGTGAAATCGCCGAGTCGTTGCCTGATTTCCACGGGCGTGGTGCCCGCATCAAGTGCCTGCTGAAGCTCCAGCAAGCGCGCAGCGAGATCGCTTTGCGACTGAATCCGTTCGGTGGCGGCGTGGGCGCGCTGCGCATCAAGCGTCGCGCTCACCTGGGTGGATCCATCGCCGCGCACGAGCGTCTCCACAGTATCGACGAGACGTTGCAAAAGCCGGTGCACCGCAGTCGCGGAGAAACCACCGAGCATCGCGAGCGACGGTTTTCCGAAGCTGTTCATCGGGCCCGATCTGAACAGATCCGCAGGCAGCATCTCCACCAGGATTAGCCCCGCGATCACGCCAAGGATCAGGCGCGCACCGTAGGAGGCGTCGAATTTCGGATCGTAGGTCGAGTTCGCCACGTAGCGGTGGGCGTGAAAGAGCGTCGCGAACGATGCACCCAGCCCCGCGCAGAAGAGCAGAAACAGCGTATTCCACAGCAGTGTCGAGCCCGACGAGGCGAGAAAGCCGCGTTGCATGTTCGCAGACGACACTTCCGCCGGCAGTCCGGTAACGACCACCGCCAGCAGAAACAACACCGATGCCACGGTCAGCACGCGGATCAATGGAACAGGGCCCAACCATGCGAAGCGCTGGCCGCGGCGACGTTCCGTGTCCAGCAACGTGATGCCCTGAGGCGTCGCGGGCGCTACGGCGTGAGCCAGTTTGCGATGCATTGCCGCAAGCTCGCGGGCACGGGCGCCAGGGGTCTCCGGCGAGCGGCGTGGGGCCGCGGCCATGGTGGCATCCACATCTGCTCCATCGGCCGAATCGATGAGCGCGGAAAGCTGCGCAATCAGTTCTGCCGGCACGGCGAGGCCGTGCTGCAATGCGTGGCGTGCCATTGCTTCGCACTCCAGCTGAAGCTGGCCCACCAGCGATTTGGCGCGCTCCCCGGTCACGGCCGGCGCCAAGGTGGCACTCGACCGCCCGCTTAACGCGCGGGGTAAAGGCGTCGGCCCCAGTTCCAACGTACGCATATGCCCTCTCCTTTTATCTTGTGTGCCTGCCGTCCGGGAGGGAGAACCGTGTCATGACGCCTCTCCCTCCCGGCTGCAAAAATGCGGTTCCCTCGAACTACATGCCGCGAGTGAACAGACGGGTCAGGTTCTGCAACCGGGGTAATCCGGCGCCAAAACGGTTCTCAGGATCGCTCGCCAGGATCGGCGAGCTGATCATGCGGATCAGCCGGAACAGGCACGCCACCCGGTTCAGTCCGCGCGGCCCCAGATACTGCGAAAGCTGCGGATCGGCTAGCAGCATTGCAGCGAGCCCGGCGATATGCGGCGCCGCCATCGACGTGCCCGAATCGGGCATGAAGGTCGCGCCGGGGACTGTCGATACGATGCCGACTCCAGGTCCGCATACGGCCACTTGCGGGCCGAAACACGAGAACGTCGGCGCAAACAGCCCTTCGCGCGTGAGCGCCTGTTTGAGGATCTGCGTCTGCTCCCAGACCGTGGGTGGCAATTCGCTTTGCAGTCCCAGGGCAGACACGGCAAGCACATAAGGCGAGGCCGCCGGGTATTGCACCGGGCCGCCGGAATTGCCCGCAGCAACGATGCAGGCGACGCCGCTCTGGGCCGCCTCGATCAGCTTGTGTTCGACGACCTCGGAGGTCTGCGGTGCGCCGAGGCTGAGATTCACGACATCGATGTCATGGTCGATGCAGTAGTCCAGTGCCTTGAGCAGGGTGCTGAACTGGCCGCCCGGGAAAATCTTCAAGGCGTGAATCTCGGCGTCGGGTACAAAGCCACGCATCGATAGCCGTTGTTTGTCTGCCTCCGCACTGGCCTTCGCGCCGATCACACCCGCGCAATGGGAACCGTGACCGATCGTGTCGCGCTTCCAAGTCTGGACGTCGTCGCTATTGGTGAAATCCACGCCTTCGCGGATGTGGCTGAGCAACGGATGGCTGGCATCCGCGCCAGAGTCGACGATCGCCACGCGAACGCCAAGTCCACGCGGCTCGCGGCCGTTGTCTTCGAGTCCCATCAACCGTTGTCCCCATCCGAGGGATGCAGCCGGCGGCACCTGGGGATTCGGCTGTGATAACGGTACGACCTGGATCACGTTGACCTGCTCCGACGACAAGGTCGGCGTCAGCATGTATTTGTTCCAGTAGCGGTTCAACGGCCGCACAAACAGCGAGCGTGCCGGCCCTGGCTGCGACTGGACAAATGCCAACGCGACTTCTCCGCTCGCGTCGGTCGTGCCGCTCGCCGGATTTCCGTCACCCGTCAGCGCAATGGCCACGCCTGCAACGGGCCGCCCCTCTTCCGCGATCACGCGGATCACCACCTGGCGCGTCAAGGGACCGTCGAAGGCGGATTGCGGATGCAGCAACTCAGTGCTTTCGCTCTCCGGCTTTCTCCCATATCCCAGCGGGTGATCTTCCTCGACGATCATGTGCGGCGGCGCAACGTTCTGCAGCGCCTGCGCGTGATTCGCGTCGAGTTTGACCACGTAGGTGTGCGTAGCTTCGTCGGCGCGGACCGAATTCTGGTGCGAATTCTTATGACCGGTGGCCACATGCACAATCTCCACGCCTGGCAGATTCGTCACCGCACTGTGCAATTCCGTGGCCGACATCGGCTGGACTGACGCTTGCTGAGCAAGCACGCCGCGGCGCGATCCAATCAGGTATTGACGCTTGTTGTTTTCCACCGTGACTGGCTCTGCGCTGGGCGCACCAGAGTGTTTGTCCTGTTCCATGGGTGTCTCTCCATTCAGGCGCCGCGCCGAAGGCGACACCTCAGAATAATTTGCATGCCTAAGTTAATAGAGGAATGATCCTGGTAATCGAATCGCCTTTTGAAAACGAGAGCCGCTACCGACGTCTTGTCCCGTCCTAACCGGACCCGGTGGCCTTTGACTGCGCGCACCGGATCCGGGACGCCGCGATCAGTGGTAAATGACCATCGGTTGCGCCGAGAACGGCAACAGACTGCCGATATGTCCCGCGACCGTGCCGATCTGCTGACCGGCGTTCGGATGACCGACGAGGCCACCCACGACGTTCCCGACCGTGGGCGCCAATGCGCCGATCAGGTCACCGAATACGCCTTGCGGAGCGAGCGTCACTTGCGGCTGGGCAGAGAACGGCAGCAGGCTGGCCACATGCCCCGCGACCGAGCCGATCTGCTGACCGGCGTTCGGATGACCGACGAGGCCACCTACCACCTGACCGACAGTCGGCGCAAGCGTACCGATCAGACTGCCGAGAATCCCTTGCGGAGCGAGCGTCACCTGCGGTTGGGCAGAGAACGGCAACAGACTGGCCACATTCCCCGCGACCGAGCCGATCTGCTGACCCGCATTGGGGTGACCGACGAGTCCACCCACCAGATGGCCAACCGTCGGTGCAAGCGTGCCGATCAGACTTCCAAGAATGCCTTGCGGCGCCAGCACGATTTGCGGTTGCGCTGAGAAAGGCGAATACCGCGCAGCCTCACTGACGATGTTGCCGAGATGCTGACCCGCGTTCGGATAGCCCACTGCAGCGCCGATCGTCGAGAAAACGGGAGGCGCCACGGTATGAACGACCGCGCCGATCGGGCCCGGATGTGCAGGCGGCTGCGGAAACGGAATGTGGCGTACGGCGCCAGCAAGCGCATGCCCCGCCACGAGTCCCGTGGTGGGATAGCCGAAGTGAGTGCCGACAGCGTGCAGGGCGTCAGGCGCTGCCGCCGCCAACGCGTCGGGCAGTCCGCTTTGCGGATGCAGAAGCCATTGCGGATGCACTGAAAGCGGCAGCACATTTCCATAAGCGTGAAACGCAGGTTGATAGCTCATTTCATATCCTTGGTTATCCATATTCCCAATGCGCGGCGGAGCCGATGCATGTCTCCTTCAGCGCTCTCATACCGGGCCTTTTTAAATCGGCCCGCGTCTCGAGGATCGAATTCGCGAAGCCTTGCGTGCACCGGTCAGGCCATTCTGCGATGGCACTTCTGACACAACCATTCGGCAAATGCGGTATGGGATGGATAAGGCAGGAAAACGGATGGACTGGCAAATTCACTGTCTTTTTTACTTAAATTTCATTTTCATTACTTTAATTTTTCGCTTTGTAATTTTGCAAAACTGCATGGAATTGAACCGTCAAAAAAGACAATAGACGTTCACGTATTCGTCATATCATATGAATATAGATCTATACGCAGAGCGCCGGCCTCCGGCGCCTGTACTGGGATTCCCCGTTCGCCTACGTCCGAACCGGCAACGAACGGCTGCAGCCTCGAATAGCAAAGCAATCGAATTTACACGCTGTGATCTGAAAAGCCTTACCCGGCATATCCAGTTTCCGCTTGTGGGTCCGATAAAACGCGTTGTTACGGGGGCATTCCCGACGCGGTAAACATGCGGCTGCCACTCCTGCACCGGAACTGAAATTCCGGGTCGCCAGGAGACCTCCATGGGACTTACCCTTCGGGAAAAGGACGTGCTCGCGCTTATTGCACAGGGATTCACTGATCGGCAGATTGCTATGCAACTAGCATTCGCCGTTTCTACTGCACGCAAACACCGCGAAAATCTGCTTCTGAAATTTTCAGTAACCAAATCTGTTCATCTGGTCGCGCAATATTTATCAGATCAACCTGATTTGCTTAAAAAAACTTAATAATCCCTATTCCCTCCCCCTGCTCACCGCGTGAACGGGACGTTTTGCAGCAACTGGCCAGGGGCTTAAGCGACAAAGAGGTCGCAAGGTCTCTCGACATTAGCGATCAAACCGCCCGCAAACACCGCACCAATCTGCTCCGGAAGACCGGCACGCATAACGTCTGCGAGCTTGTCTTCAAGGCAGCCACATCGCACTGGATCGATCTTGCGGGTCCGCTGGAATGAAATCCCGAACCGCGACATCAGCGCTCTCAAACATGAACGACTACCGCATTTGCCGTATGGCGCCGGTTAGGTCCAGTTGCGCAGAATGATTCACAACCGGTTGGGCCTTCGCAGTCGGGAGGTCCGCTCCGGTCAATCGACGTTTCGAGCGCGGCAACCACTCAACGAAACGGGGGGCGGGATGACTTGCTATCTGGTGCAGACGATGTCGAGCGGAGACCTGAGCCGCATCACCTATTTCAGGCGGCTTCCGGAGAGCCATCCCTATCCGGATGAGAAGCACCGCTTCACGGAAGACGCAACGCTGGACTACGCCAGACTGCGCGGCGTTGCGCCCTCGGAGGTGGTGGCGGGCAAATTGATCCTGCAGCAAAACGCGCTACGGGGCGTATCTACCCGAGAGCTCGACGTCACGCACGGCATACCGCTCGAGTGTGACGGCCACACCCAACCGGCTTGAAACGCCGTACTGACAAGCCACCACTACCAGAAACTACAAGGAGTAGCGATGAAACGCCTTTTACCACGATCCGCCTCGCGTCTGGCGTGGCTATGTGCCGCCCTCATACCGCTAGCGTCAATTGGGTATGCCGCAGATTCGACTGCGCCGCTGCCCAGCTACGGAGCGGATCTTACCCAGACCTCGGTGTCCGGACTTTCATCGGGCGCATTCATGGCCGTCCAGTTCGATGTGGCATTTTCGAACGAAATCGTCGGTGCAGGCATCGTCGCAGGAGGCCCGTACTATTGTGCGGGGCTCTTTGCGCCGACCTCCCCCTTTCTCGCGGCACAGACGCAATGTATGGAGCCGCTTGGCGATTCCGGTCCGCAGGCGAGCGACGCGTTGCAAGCCGCGCGAACGTTTGCCCGCGATGGCCTCATCGACGATCCGCACGGGCTCGCGCGTCAGCGCATCTACGTCTTTAGCGGATCCATGGACAAGACCGTGGATCGCCGCGTCGTCGATCAAACCGCGGCGTTCTTCGCGCTGGCGCAGGTTCCGCCAGAAAATATCCAGTATCAGCATGACATTCCCGCCGGGCACGCGTTCATTACAGACAGGAGCACGGACGCGAATTGCGGCGTCTCTGCCGGTCCGTACATCAACAATTGCGGTTTCGAACAATCGCATCAGATCCTGCGCTGGATCTACGGGAACCTGAATCCGCCATCCGCAGGGGCCACCGGCCGTCTGCTTCCGTTCGATCAGGCGGATTTCGATCCTGGCCATCGTGCAACGCTTAGCCAGACCGGCTACGTGTACATACCTTCAGCTTGCGATACGGACACATGCCGGGTCCATGTCGTCTTCCACGGCTGCCTGCAGGACGCGCAAGCCATTGGTGACCGGTACGTGCGTGGCACGGGCTACAACGAGATGGCGGATACGAACCACATCATCGTGCTGTATCCGCAAGTCGATACGTCTTCGCGCAATCCACAGGGGTGCTGGGACTTCTGGGGATACACCGGCGAAAGCACGCGTAAGCCCGACTTCTATTCACGCGAGGCGCCGCAGATCGCGGCGGTCATGCGAATGGTTCAACACCTCGGCGCGCCGCGTCAATAACACTTACTGAAAACAAAGGAGCCCTTATGTATTCCGCCCTGTTTGCACCCTGGAGCAACACGAACCGCATGCAATTAGACCTGCTGGCCCAAACCTACGCGCTCTTTGCCGAAGCGTCCAGGTCCTGGCCTACGAGCAGTGACCCCGCACAGTGGCGAACGCTTGCCAGTCATTCGCTGAAGACGTTCTCGCAACTCTCGGATGAACGCGATGCAAAGGCCGAAGATCTCTGGCATGGGCTGCGCGACAAGCTCGATCTCGCGCGCACAGCACAGTCGTTGCGCAGTCTGCATGGAATCGACGCCGATATCGTGGGGCGTACAGGACAGGCCAATAGCCGGTGCATCGCGGCCTTTATCGAAAGCATGGCCTCATACATGCAGGCCGCGAGCTCGGCACGCGACGCGAACGATATCAGTCTTGCCACGGTGGAAATGGGCAGTGCTCTGCAGAACGCGCTGAAAGACTACGTTACCGATCTCGCGAGAACCGGTAGCGGAGTACTCCCGGCGTGGGTTCAGTGGTTGCGCACGAGTGTGGGCGATGCCCCCGGCGGCTCGGCGCAACCGGAAGCCAAGGCGCCGCGCGGCAAGACGCCGTGAATGGCACTACGGCTTGTATCACTCCCCCCGTATCAACCAACCAGTGAGGATTTTATGGAACACAAACTTTTGATGGCAGTGCCTCAGTCACAACCGGAACTTCGGCATATGGTGGCCGAGGCAAAGAGGATCGCTGATCTGCATGGAGGTGCACCGGCGAATTTTGTAATCGATCTTGCCTCGATCAACACAAGATTGACTACGGCGAAAATCGACCTGGGCGTTTTAGGGGCACGCCAACAGCAACGGAGTGCAATCGTTTCCCTACTGGAACGGCTGATGATCGAAGCTGCAACTTTGGACTACGACGTATCGAATGACGACGTCTTTCGGGCCCTCTATGCGGTTGCCTGCAGCGAGCACAGTGCCGATTATGTGCCCATGCGTGTACTGGGAAATACCGCTGAGGCCATGGTGCCGAAGAAGAAATGATTGGGACTTCGGCAGGATGGACGTGTGAACCATGTACGAGAAGCCGAAGCTGTGCGCGAGCGGGCACAGCTTCGGCTTCTGCATTGAGGGCAAGGATGTTGGTCCCCCGATGGAGATAAAATTTCACGAGCTACCAACTAATTGCCAGGTTGCCGAGACGAAAGTTTGCGCCAAGACTTGCCTGGTCGGCCACCCACCCGCGCCATGAAGTTTGACCAAAGGAGATTTGTCAAGTGAGCATCACCGACACCCACGAGTTCCAGCGCGTCGATCCCGATACATTGCGGGACTTCGTCTGCGCCGTCTACGAAACCACCGGCGCCACCGACGAAGACGCCTACGTCGCCGCCGATGCGATGGTCCAGGCCGACCTCTGGGGCCACCAGTCGCATGGCGTGCTGCGTCTCGGCTGGTACTACGCACGCCTGCGCTCGGGCGCGATGCGCTCGCAGACCAACCTGAGCTTCCCGGTAGACGCCGGTGCGATCGCCGTGATGGATGGCGGCGACAGCATCGGACCGGTGGTCGCGAAACACGCGGCGCTAGACGCAATCAGGCGTGCCAAAGCGCACGGTATTGGCGCGGTGTCGGTGCGCAACTCGAACCACTTCGGTACCTGCATGTACTTCACTCGCATGGCCGCCGAACAGGGTTGCATCATGCTCGCCACGACCAACGGCGGCCCGAACATGGCGCCCTGGGGTGGCCTGAAAAAGATGATCGGCACCAACCCGTGGTCGGTGGCCGTGCCGGCCGGCCGTCACGCGCCGCTGATCATGGATGTCGCCAACTCGGGCGTCGCGCGCGGCAAGATCTTTCTCGCGCAAACCCGTCACGAAGAGATTCCGCTCGGCTGGGCTATCGACTCCAGGGGCCGTCCGACCACGGATCCGGAAGAGGCGCTCAAGGGCTTTATCCTGCCGATGGCGGGCCATAAGGGCTATGCGATCGGCACCATCGTCGATGTGCTGTCGGGTGTGCTGTCGGGCAGCGGCTTCCTGGACGAAGTGCACGGCCCCTACGATCCGGTCAATCGCAGCCGCGCCGGGCATCTGATGATCGCGCTCAATGTGGCTGCGTTCCAGCCGCTCGAGGAATTCAATGCGCGCATGGAGCGCTACATTGAAATGCTGAAATCGGTGCCGCTTGCCGAAGGTGTCGATGAGGTGTTCTATCCCGGCGAGAAGGAGGCACGCGCTCACGAACAGCAGAGCAAGGAAGGCATCGTGTTGCCTGCGGATACCGTCGCGGGACTCGACAAGGTGGCGGCCGAAGCCGGCGTACCGCTGATCGCGCGCGGGTGAGGTCTAGCTAAGGCCGGTCCGCGATGTCCGGGGCGGCTTTACAAGGTGGGGACCAGGAAAGGCACGATCAATTGATAGATGTGTACACCGAACGTCTCGCTTATGGCTCAAGAACGCTGCTGATTCTGGACAACGCCTCGAGCGTATGACGAAGATGCTCCCGCAATGCCTCCGACGCCTCGTCGTTTCGCTCCTGCTCCAGCAACGCGAGGATGTGAAGATGCTGCTTGCAATGCTCGACATATCGGGCGCGGTTCTGCGTCGAGCGGTAAGAGAGAAGACGGCGCACACGATTGACGCGCCTGATCGTGTCGATGAAGAACGAGTTGCCTGACGCTTCCACGAGCGACTCGTGGAAGCGCACGCCACGATCGTGAATCTGGTCGGCGGTGTCGGTCTCGATTCCGCCAGCCAACAAATGGTGTTCCGCAACGCGGCAGCGTTCGATGATTTTCGGATCCAGCCAGTAGCCTGGTTCGAGCAACGCGGCAGGCTCCAGTGCGATGCGCAAGCGATAAGATTGCAGCAGGCTGTCCGGCGTGGTCAGCATGCTCGAAAATTGCCAGCCGTAGCCGGGTTTGCGTTCGGCCCACCCTTCCCGTGCGATCCGGCCCAGCACCGCGTTGAGTCGTGCGTTGGTCAGCTCGTAACGGTTCTTGATCAACAGTTCCGTGAAGTCATCGGGTAGCAAACCTTTGAGGCGGTCATCGGCGATACGGAAGTACGTGCTCGTCACCACATCGGACTCGGACAATCCCAACTGGCCAACAACGTCCGCGAGCGACCCGGTAACCGCTTGCGCGACGAAAAACCCGCGATTGCGCTCGCGTCTGACGATCCCTTTCTCATGCAGCAGCGCCAAGGCCTCGTTCACTGGCGAACGTGACACACGCAGGCGGTCGGCGAGCATCTGCGCAGGCAAATGGCTGCCTGTTTCGAGGCCTTCCGTCTGGATCAGCTCGACTATCTGACTTGCAATGGACCTGTCGGTGTTCATGAGCGTTCTGATTTCCGTTGCCGCCAACATCCCGCGTATGTGTCAGGCGCTTTGCGACGAAATGACCTTCTTCAGGATTAAGGGAATCACGCCACCGGAACGCAACAACTCAATTTCCAGCTTTGTTTCGACGGCGGCGGTCGCAAAGATGGTCTCGCTGCTGTCGTCGAAACGAACGATACGGACCGTCACGGGACCTCGCGGAGCCAGCAGTTCGGCGGCAGCGTCGACCTCGATTCTATCGCCGGGCTGTATCTCCAGCGTCACCGGATTCGTTCCGGCCGGCAGGCGTAGCGGCAGAATGCCCATGCCAATGAGATTGGAACGATGGATCCGCTCGAAGCTTACCGCCAGTACCGCGCGGATTCCCAGCAGCCGTTGACCTTTGGCGGCCCAGTCACGCGAAGACCCCGTTCCGTATCGCTCTCCAGCAATCAGGACTACTGAGTCGCCAGCGTCGCGATATCGTTGAGCGGCTTCGAAGATCGGCACGACCTCTTGTGTCGGCACGTGCAGCGTGTGGGCGACAGGGGCACCCGGCTTCAGCAGGTTGACAAGCGTCCGGTTAAAAAACGCCGCACGCACCATGACTTCCCAGTTGCCGCGCCGGGACGCGAAGACGTTCAGATCGTTGCGGTCGTCGCCACGTTCGACCAGGTAGTCCGCCACGAAGCTATCCGGCGGGATGGCACTCGCCGGAGAGATATGGTCCGTCGTCACATCGTCGCCGAGCACGAGCAGCGGATACGCCTGGTAGCGTCCGAGCTGGCTGCCTTCGCTGGTCGAGGCGAACGGCGGCCGGCGCAGCGCCGTCGATTTCGGGTCCCATGGATAACGGGCCGAGGCCGGCGATTGCAACGCATGCCATTGCGGATTGGCGCTTGCCGCAGAAAACGCCTCCGGATAGTCCGTGGATTCAGATGCGGCGGCTACGTGCGCCGCGATTTCCTCGCGCGTTGGCCATAGATCCGCGAGAAAGATCGGCGCACCCTGCGCCGTCACGTGCAACGGTTCACGGCTCAGGTCCCGCTCGGCATCGCCAGCCAGCGCGAAGCCGATCACGAGCAGCGGCGACATGATGAACGCGAGGTCAAGTTCGGCGTGAATCCGGCCCGGAAAATTGCGGTTACCCGAAAGCATCGCGACCGGGTAGATGGCCTTGCTCGCCATGCCGTCGCGAATGGGCTTGGTTAGCGGTCCAGAGTTTCCGATGCACGTGGTACAGCCATAGCCGACGATATCGAACCCCAGCGCGGAAAGATCGTCCAGCACGCCGGCCCGCTGCAGATAGGAAGCCGCAGCAGGCGAGCCCGGCCCCAACGATGTCTTGACCCAGGCTGGAACCGTCAGCCCGAACGCGCGCGCCTTGCGTGCAACGAGGCCTGCCGCGATCAGCAACGCCGGATCAGAGGTGTTGGTACAACTCGTGATCGCGGCAATCGCGACTGGATGCTTCGGCAACGGCGGATTCGCCGTAGCGGGCTCGAAGCCCAGCTTCGCGAGTACGGCGGGCATTTGCGAATAATCGAGCAGGTCTTGCGGGCGACGCGGACCGGCAATGTGCATGCCGATCGAACCGAGATCGATTTCGATGGTGCGTGTGTACTTTGGTTCGGCCGACGGGTCGAACCACAGCCCCACACGTTTCGTGAATGCTTCGACAAGTTCGACCGCTGCCGGCGAACGATGTGTGGTGCGCAGGTAATCGAGGGTCGCTGCGTCGACCGGGAAAAAGCCTGTCGATGCGCCATACTCCGGCGCCATGTTGGCGACGAGCGAGCGTTCGCCCGCGCTGAGCGTCGCGACGCCCGCGCCGAAAAACTCGACGAACTCGCCCGATACGCCAATCTGCCGCAGCCGCTGCGTCACGGTCAGCGCCAGATCCGTCGCAAATATGCCCGGCCTTAACGCGCCCGTGAGCCGAACGCCAATCACATCTGGAATGCGCTGCATAACCGGCATGCCGAACATCACGGTCTGTGCCTCGAGTCCTCCCACTCCCCACCCAAGCACGCCGATGCCGTTGATCATCGGCGTATGGCTGTCGGTTCCGATGAGCGTGTCGGGCACCGCCCATTGCTCGCCATCGCGCTCCTGCACCGTTACCACTGTCGCCAGTTGTTCCAGGTTGATCGTGTGCATGATGCCCGTGCCGGGCGGGTGAATCGTTACGCCGCGCAGCGCCCTTGAGGCCCAGCGGAGGAATCCGTACCGCTCCCGGTTACGGCGAAGTTCAAGCTTCAGGTTCTGTCCGGCCGCATCGGGAACGGCGAAAAATTCGACCGCGAGCGAGTGGTCGACCGATGAATCGACCGGCAGGACCGGGTTCAATGCCGTCGGGTCCGCTCCAGCTTCTGCCACGGCATCGCGCATGGCGGCAATGTCCACGAGCGCCGGCGTGCTGGTGGTGTCGTGCATCAGTACCCGGTTCGGCTGAAAAGCGATTTCCACCTCACTCGTGCCGCGCGCGAGCCACGCAAGAATGCCTTCGACCGCCGCGCGACGCTCCTCGCCGACGGCGTTGCGCACCACATTTTCGAGGAGTACGCGCAGCACGACTGGCAGGCGCCAGAGGGTATCGCCGAATAGTCCGTGAAGATCGACGAAACGAAAGGAGGACTGCGAGGTGAGCAACCTGGCTGTGGTGGGGGCGTGGGGGGTTTCCATGACAGCATTTTTGCACTTTTTCTCGTATAAATGCAATAACGCAAAATTCCTCCCGCTTGTATATGCCTTGCCGCGTGCGATCGGTCTGTGGATGTCAGCGGGTCGGCACCCGCAAGTGTTCGCGGTATGTGGAGAACTGCGGGATTCAGGGAAGTTTACGGCCGGCTTCGTCAGCGGTCTTAGGACGCTCTGATAGACTGCCTTGTGGAACGACACGACCCAAGGCCTTTCCTGTCAGCACATGACCAGGCGCCCGGATAAAGATGAGCCAGCGCGTTCGGGGAAACATCGTCTTTAACCAATGCGTCTGGTTACCGGCACCTATAGCCCCTTGAGATCGTCATCCGCAAACGGGGGCGGGCATTGGCCCGCATAAAGGTGCTGCCAATGAAAAACACTCAACAAATCTATTCATTGCCGCGCGGTCGGCTGGCAAAGTGGCTCGTAGCGCCCGGTCAGGACACACCACACGAGATACGCGTCGCACTGGTCGGCACGCTGTTCGGAACACTCCCCATCTTCTTCGGCGGCGTTTCCAACACGATCGCGGTCGCATGGGCTCTTGCCTATCGACACCCAACGTTGCCCTTCCAGTTGTGGCTCGCGGCGGAAATACTGGTCTGCGCAACCCGCCTGTGTGTACTTTTCTTTTCGCGGCGGCGGGCCGCGCAGGCCAAGGAAACGCCCACCGACCTCTACATCCTGCTGGCGCCGCTGTGGGGCGCCACGGTCGGCTATGGCGCGTTTGTCAGCGCGATCAGCGGCGACTGGGTTGCCGCGACGCTGTCATTCCTTTCCGCAGCTGCGATGGTCGGCGGGATCTGTTTCCGTAATTTCGCCGCACCGCGGCTCGTTGCGGTGATGATCTTCTGTTCGCTCGGACCGTGCTGCATCGGCGCGCTACTCGCTCGCGAACCGGTCCTTCTTCTGACGCTGCTGCAGATCCCCTTCTACATGTTTGCGATGAGTGTTGCCGCGCAGCGGCTGAACGGCATGCTCATTTCGACGATGAAAGCCGAACGCGAGAACAGTCACCGTGCGCGTCACGATGGACTCACCGGACTACTGAACCGCGAAGGTCTCTTCAAGGCTGTCGGGCCGCGTGGCACACCGCCCGTCACGGCCGGCATGACGCTCCTTTATCTCGACCTCGATGGCTTCAAGCCGGTCAACGATGCCTACGGCCACGAGGCTGGCGACATGCTGCTGATTCAGGTTGCGACGCGCCTGCGCGCACTCGGAAGTCCGCATGCGCTGGTTGCGCGTATGGGCGGCGACGAATTTGTCATCGTTGACAGGATCGTGGACGGCCATGCATCGCAAGAAATGGCAGCAGCTGTTGCACGCGCAATCGAGCAGCCGTTCGAGATCGCGCCGGGTCTCGCGATTACCGTAGGGGCAAGCGTTGGCATGGCGACTGTAACGACAGAGGACACCGATATCGACGCAGTACTCCGTCTGGCGGATAACGCGATGTACGACGCCAAGCGTAGAAAGAAAGGTGGGCTGGGGCTTGAACACCAGGCCCCGGAAGCCGCGGGTATTGCCGTCGATGCGTTCGTTGTCGAAGGCCCGACTGATTGAACATCGCGCGTCGCACCTGAGCGGTACCACGGCCAGGTGCTCAATCGAGGTCTGACGAAAGCTCTCAACGTCTTTCCCGCCAGCCTCATCTCCTGTTCTCCATTTCGTCCAGTTTGCAGCGCTCAAGCAAATATCGCTGCATGACTGGCTTCTGCACGCCTCAGCGGTACTCCACCCCCACGTAAACCATCCTCGGCAAATGGGTTGACACGCCTCCGCCATCGACCTACTATACAACAATGATGCATGCGTTCACTATTGTTGAATACATGCACCTGATCTGGCAGGAGACATCAAGGCTTTCACGATCGCCATCATTTATTAAGGATTCCTTTCAATGAAAAGCATCTACTTTGAACGTCGTCAGAACGTAGGCCATATCGTATTGGCCAACCCGCCCTCGAATCTCATCGCGGCTGATTTCGCAGACTCCCTCGAAACCTCCGTGCGCGAAGCCAGCAAGGCCGATATCCGTGCGCTCCTGATCCGTGCAGAGGGCCCAGATTTCAGCAAGGGTGGCGACGTCCTCGATTTCATCGACAAAGGTTTCGATGACTGGCGGACCTTCATAGCGCAGATTCACCATACGTATCGATCCATCGAAGGCCTCCAGATTCCGACGATTGCCGCCGTGCGCGGCGCGGCATTCGGTGGCGCATTCGAACTGGCGCTTGCTTGCGACTTCATCGTCGCCGCGGGGAACGCCACCTTCCGCTGCATTGAGGCATCGGTGGGCTCGGCCCCTGTCGCGGGCGGCGTACAGCGTCTGGCGGAAAGAGTGGGCCGCGCGTATGCAGCGCGCTACGCGATGCTGAGCGAATCCATGTCCGGTACGACCGCCGGTCAGCTCGGTGTTGCCGCTTTCGTGGTCGACGAAGATCAGGTCGAGCGTGTTGCCGGGGATCTCGCCACCCGGCTTGCCAACGGGCCCACGCGGTCGTACGGCGCCATTCGCGCCCTCCTCAAGGCATGGTCGGGCGGCGGCGTGCCTGGTGCCGACGTGCTGACCCTCGACCTCACCATGGGGCTGCACACAACGGAAGACGCCAGGAAAGGGCGTACCGCCCGTGCGGAAGCCGTCGCTCGTGGCGAGGAACCGGCTCCGGTCGTGTTTCTCGGCAAATGAGCCATCAGGCAAGCCCATTGCACGGAAGATACCGATGAACACGCTTTCACATGAGCGCGGAACACGTTTCCCTGAACTGATCGACAAGACCATTGGCGATGCATTCGACGAGATCGCCGGCAATTTGGGCGACCGCATTGCGGTAGTCAGCCGGCATGAAGGAGCCCGACTCACCTACGGCGAGCTTCGTGAAAGATCGGACCGGCTTGCGGCCGCACTTCTCGATTCAGGGCTCGTGCCCGGCGACCGGATCGGAATCTGGTCTCACACGAATGTCGCGTGGCTGCTGTTGCAGTTAGCCACCGCCAAGGCCGGACTGATACTCGTCAACATCAACCCGGCCTATCGGACTTCGGAGCTGGAGCATGCACTCAACCTGGTGGGATGCAAGGCCATCGTGACGATGGTCCGCTACCGGTCGAGCGAGTATCTGAACATGCTGCGGGAACTGGGAAAAACGCGGCTGCCGACCCTCGAGACGATATGGTGGATAGACGACGCCGACTGCCCCGACGAAGCCGGCGCACAACGCTTCTCCGAGCTGCTCCGCTGCGCCCCTGCAGACAGCGCATCGCTTCGCGACGCACGCCGTGAAGTACGCCCGGACGATGCCGTCAACATCCAGTTCACGAGCGGAACGACGGGGCTCCCCAAAGCCGCCACGCTGAGTCATCGCAACATCCTGAACAACGGTTTCTTCGTAGGCGAGTGCATGAAGCTCAGCCACGAGGATCGCGTATGCGTTCCGGTTCCGATGTACCACTGCTTCGGTATGGTCATGGGCAACCTCGCGTGCCTGACCCATGGCTCGACGATCGTCTACCCCGCCGAGCGCTTCGACGCAGAAGCCGTTCTGGAGACCGTCCAGGCAGAAAAATGCACTGCTCTGTACGGGGTGCCGACCATGTTCATCGCTGCGCTCAATCATCCGCGCTTTGCGCAGTTCGATATGAGCAGCTTGCGTACCGGCATCATGGCCGGTTCGCCTTGCCCGATCGAAATCATGAGGCGGGTTGTCGGCGACATGCATCTGTCTGAGATCACCATCGCTTACGGCATGACGGAAACGAGTCCGGTGAGTTGCCAAAGCACGACGGATACCCCGGTGGAGAAACGGGTGTCCACGGTCGGCCAGGTGTTGCCTCACCTTGAAGTAAAGATTGTCGATCCGCTGACCGGCCAGACCGTGGAGCGCGGTCAGCCCGGTGAGCTCTGCACACGTGGTTACTCCGTCATGCTCGGTTACTGGAACCAGCCCGAGCGCACGCGCGAGGCCATCGACGCGGACGGCTTTATGCACACGGGCGATCTCGCCACGATAGATGCGCACGGCTACGTAAATATCGTCGGGCGCATCAAGGACATGGTCATTCGCGGCGGCGAAAACCTTTATCCCCGGGAAATTGAAGAGTTCCTGTACACCTGCCCAAACGTTCTCGACGTGCAGGTGGTCGGCGTACCGGACAAACAATTCGGCGAAGAACTATGCGCGTGGATCGTCGTCCGACCGGGCGCGGCTCTCGACGACGACGCTGTCCGCGCCTTTTGTAAGGGCCGGATAGCGCACTACAAGGTTCCCAAATACATCCGCTTTGTCGACTCGTTTCCGACCACCGTGACGGGAAAAATTCAGAAGTACCTGATCCGGCAAATCATGAGCGAAGAGCTTGGCCTGCAAGAGCAACGCACCGCGTGACGCTCCCCGGTCAGGAGCCCACATCAATTCCGTTACCACCATTTGCCGGAGTGCTGCCATGGCAGAAGTTGATATACAAACCGTCTATTTCATCGCGAAGGATATGGGCCAGCTGGAAGATTTCTACGTATCGGCGCTGGGGATGCCTGTCCAGTTCCGCGACGAGAACAAATGGACTCAATTCCGCCTGCAACGCGGTGCATTTGCCCTGAGTTCGCCAGAGGAAGCGGCTGAAGGAACCGTCGGAGCCGTCCCCGTCTTTCAGATCGCCAGCGCGGCCCAGGACGAAGTCAGGCAGAAAATCGTGTCTGCGGGTGGCCAGCTACTCGCACAGCGCGACATGGGCACGCACGGCGTCGTTACCACTTACAAGGATCCGGAAGAGAACATCTTCCAGGTATTCAGCAAGTCTTCGACCCGCTAAGTCAGAAGATCACTCATTTCTCACCTTACTGGAAAATCGATGAAATTCGGCATCTTTGATCAAAATGATCGCAACGGTCTGCCAATTCATAAGCAGTACGAAGATAGAATGCAGATTATCGAGCTTTACGACAGGCTCGGCTTCCATTGCTATCACATGTCGGAACACCATGCGACCACGCTGAGTGCCTGCCCGTCGCAAAGCGTGTTTCTCGCCGCTGCCGCGCAGCGCACGGAAAGACTGCGCCTGTCTCCGCTGGTCTACATTCTTCCGATCCATCACCCCGTGCGTCTCGCGGAAGAAATCTGCATGCTCGACAATCTGAGCGGCGGCCGCCTGGAGTATGGCGTAGGCCGAGGCGCCTCGCCCCACGAGATCGAGGCGCTCGGGATCGATCCAGCCACAGCGCAAGCCAGATACGTCGAGTCGTATGAAATCATCAAGCGCTATCTCAGCTCGGACACCCTCAACTACGAAGGGACGTTCTGGCAATTCAACGACATGCCGGTCGAACTCAAACCGCTGCAGACGCCCCCTCCGACCTGGTACGCGCTGGCATCGCCGGAATCGACGGTATGGCCGGCCCAGGAGAAGATGAACATCGTATGCGGCGGTCCGATCCAGCGGGTCCGAGCCATCACCGACCGATATCACGAAGAATTTTCAAAACGGCACCCGTCTGTCGCTGAGCCGCTCATCGGCGTGAATCGCTATATCGTCGTCGCGGAAACGGATCAGGAGGCTATGGAAATTGCCTCGCGGGCATGGTCGGTGTTCTATCCGAACTTTTTCAAACTCTGGAAGAAGCACGGGACGGAACCGGTCAACCAGAAGCTTCCGCCGACGATAGGGCCGCTCGTGGAATCGGGCCTCGCCGTCGTAGGCCGGCCGGAAGCCGTCCGTGAAAAACTGCTGGCGCAGGCGCACGACGGGGGGTTCAACTACCTCATCGGCACATTCATGTTCGGGGACATGTCGGTATCCGAAGCAAAGACGTCTATCGGCCTGTTCCACGAGTCCGTCATGCCGGCGTTCGGCGAGTCGCAAAAGGTTCTGTCATGACTGGAGGTACTTCGTCAGACAAGGAACGTCCTGCAGTCAGGACATTCGACAAACGTCAGTTGAGAGACGTACTGGGCTCTTTCGTAACCGGTGTCACGGTGGTCACCACCGTCGACGCCGAGGGACGTATGCACGGCCTCACTGCCAATTCGTTTTCCTCGGTATCGCTGGATCCGCCTCTCGTTTTATGGAGTCAGGCGACATCTGCGGGAAGCCATTCGGCGTTCAAAGATGCCCAGAGATTCACCATCAACATCCTGGCTGAGCACCAATACGACCTTGCCAATCACTTTGCGACCCGGTCACCGGACAAATTCTCCGGCATCGACCATGACCTTGGCGTCGACGGGCTGCCGCTGCTGCGTGATTGCAGCGCATGGCTCGAGTGCAAGGTGGTCTCCCGCTATCCCGGCGGAGATCATGTGATTTATGTGGGCTCGGTGGATAGCATCCGCCAGAGTACGAGACGGCCGCTGGTATTCGGTGGCGGGCAGTATCTGGTCGCCGACCCGCACGACCTTGGCGTGGCGCCAGTCGGCACGAAAGGCGCGATGAAATCGCAGCCCCATGCTGTCCGGCTGGCGAGCCGCGCCATGTTGCGGCTCGCGCAGACACTCGACAAGACCCTTGCGCTGGTAGCGTGGGGCAATCACGGTCCCACGGTGATCGCGTGGCAGGCCGCCACCACGCCCGTGGCCGCCGATCTGCCGCTGGGACTTGTGCTACCGGTGACATCCTCCGCTTCGGGGTTGGCTCTCGCGGCCTTCCTTCCGCCCGAGGCGGTCGATCGATTCGTGACCGCAGAACTGCGTGATAACGCGCGACAAGCATCTGGCGAACCGCCCCTCACCGCGGAGTCACTTGCACGTGAACTGGAATCCGTAAGGGCCTCACATGTCGCGACGAGGCGCCCCGGGCCGTTTTATGACGACCGGACACTCGCCAACGCCATCAGCGTGCCGATTCTTTCTCCAGGCGGACTGGCCGTGCTGGCACTGACGGCGATCGGCCCAGCCGAGCAGTTCGATGCTGCGGCCGACAGTCCTTGTGCAGAAGCCCTCAGGGCCGCCGCGCGCGAGATCTCCGCTGCGTTGAAAGAGGCGTGAACCGGCTTTTGCCCTGATTAAAGCGACTGATATATCGGTTGGATTCCTAATCATGACTGAAACAGACACCCATCTTCTTGAATCCCCGCTGCCCGCCATCGAGGAAGCAACAATGAACCTCCCAACACTCGGGGACAAACGAGTGATCACATATCGGGCTACCGGCGACGCGAACGCGCCCGCCATCCTGCTGCTGCATGGCATTGGTTCGAGCTCGGCGGGATATCGCGCGCAGCTCGCGGCACTGAGCAAGAACTATCGGGTGATTGCCTGGGATGCCCCCGGCTATGGGCAAAGCAGTCCCTTCGCGATCAGCACGCCGGCCACAACAGACTATGCGGATGCGCTCGCGGGCCTGATGTCCGCGCTAGGCGTCAGGCGTGCAACCGTCGTAGGCAGTTCATGGGGGAGCGTCATCGCCGCGACGTTTGCGGCGCGTTACCCGGCGGCTACGCATGCTGTCGTCTTGAGCGCTCCCAATGTCGCACGAGGACACCTGTCCGGTGCCGAGCGCGACGCGGCGCGAGAAGCTCTGATGCGAAGTGCAACGGCACAATCGCCCGAAGCGCGCGCCGCTGTAGTCGACGCTCTGCTCGCTCCAAACGCCGGCCCCCTGGTTCGCGCGGTCGTATCCCGGCTGCGAGACGCGGTGACCCCTACAGGTTGGGCGCAAGCCGTGGATATGCTCTTCTCGACGTATACGCCATCCGTAGTCCGTTCGATCCAGGCGCCGATCTCCGTCGTGGTCGGCAACCTGGACCGCCTCGCTCCGGTTGAAGCGCATGCCCGGCCGATTCATGAGGCCGCTCGCCATTCGACACTCCATGTGCTCGATGCGATCGGCCACATGCCGAAACTCGAAGCGCCAGAAGCGTTCAATGCCATCGTGCTGGCAGCGGCGGGCGCTGGGACAGATGGCGCGCATCGGCTTTGAGCGCCCAGCTTCTACCCGATCTTGCGGGGGACCTTTCCGCCGAGCGCAACCGTAGCTCGAACCGCGCTATCGAGCAGCGCCTTGATCTCTTTACCTTCAATTTCCGTGTTCAGTGTTGCAGGGGATCCGATGAGACTGATGGCGAATCGGAGATCACCGTCCCTGTCCCAGATAGGGGCCGCGACAGACACGTAACCCATGTCCCCGCGATGAACCGCTGTGAAACCGCAAGTGCGCAATTCAGTGATCGCTTCGTCACGGAAGGAAGCGGGGCTCCATTCCTGTCCCGCGGACAGTTCGCGGCTGATGAGATCGTCGGTGCGCTCGGGTTGGAGACAGGCTACGAACAGCTTTCCCGCGGCAGTCGTGACGAGCGGAATCAGGCCCGTTCTCAGCTCAAGAATGCTGCGGGTCTGCCCCTCCTGCTTGAAGAGACTAACTGGTCCATCTTCGGTCCATGCGGTCACGGCCGCACCACTCAGGGTGGCTTCCCGCAAGGCGATCACCTCGCGGCGCACGATATCGAATCCGTCCAGCTGGTTGATCGCGCTCATACCCAGTGCGAGCGACGCTGGCCCGAGCTTGTAGCAGCCCGGTTTTTCGTCCGCCGATACAAGCCCGGTTCGCACCAGACTGATCATGTAGTTGCTTGTCGCGCTCGGCGACAGTTCGGACAACGAAGCAATTTCCCTGAGAGGGAGTGCTCGCACACTCGTCTGCAACGCCGACAGGATCCGGAACGCAATCTCGACAGACTGAATGCCGCGTCTCGCAGTCACATTGGTCATTTTTCAGCCGTAGTAGAAGTCATAAGAAAACGCCGCCCGGGTTTCCACGGACGTTCATCGTGTTGACACGTTCCGGGGCGGCCCCTATATTGTTCAACATACATTGTGTCATTCATTACTGTTGAATGCAACACCGGCGAGCTGAGGCGATTACGCACGAGCAAGCAGCCGGGACAAACGATTGAATCTTTATCCGCCCATTTCATTAGTAGTACAAATATTTTTTTGGATTTCCTTTAAATCAATAACTTGTTCGGAAGAGCAACAACCGGATTGGAGACAGGGCATGGCAATCTTTGGACGTACTGTGGCAGGCGCGATCGTGGCACTTTCCGTGACCAGTTCCGCCAACGCGCAATCCAGCGTGACCTTATATGGCATTGCGGACACCGCAGTCCAGTACATCAGCAATGTCGGAGGACATGCCCTGTTCCAGGAGGAAAACACGCACTCCCCCGACATTTTCGGCATCAAGGGAGTTGAAGACCTAGGCGGCGGGCTACGCACCGTCTTCGATCTGCAGAACGAGTACACGCTGAACAATGGCGAGGCGCTGGTTCCCGGCACGCTATTCAACAGAAAGGCATACGTCGGACTCCAGTCGGACACCTATGGCACGTTGACGCTCGGTCACCAACCCAGCTTCATGTATGACGTTCTGTCCAGTTATCAAACGCCCTTTATCCTGGGGAACATTCTCTCGCTTCACCAAGGCAACCTCGATGAGATTGCCAACTTCTTCCAGTTCAACAATGCGGTGAAGTATGTGAGTCCGACCATCGGCGGGTTCTCCTCGGGCGCCGAATTTGCATTCGGAAATGTGGCCGGCAATTTCAGCGAGAGCAGGGACTACTCGTTCTTTGTCCAGTACAAGGGCGGACCTCTGAGTCTGGCCGCCACGTACGCGAACGAGAACAATCGTTTTCTGGAGCTCTCCAGCGCTATTGGGCTTCCTTCGCTGTTTGGCACCTCGCTTCCTCAGGCCGAGGGCGTTGTTGCCAACACGCTTGTCAATTGGGGACTCGGCGCGTCGTATCAGTTTAAGAATGTGCTTCTGCACACCACGTTTACGCAGTCGCGCATCACCTTGGCAACGGGCCAGGGTAACGCCAACACCGTGGACGCTGGTGTGAACTGGACGATAGTACCCGACGATGTCATCGCGATTGGCGGATGGGTGGAAAATCTCGACGGCGGTGACTGGAAGACCATTACCCTTTCAAACTCGTACCTGTTCTCGAAGCGAACGACGGTCTATCAGCAAGTGACCTATCAGCATGCCTCGGGCACCAACGGCATCGCTTCGCTCACGGGAGCTGGCGTGGCATCCGGCCGGTCAGTGACCGCCATCTCGGTTGGTATTCAGCATTTCTTTTAGGAGTGCAATATTTATGTTTCGCACATTCCCCCGCGCAACGCGCTCCGCTGGGCAGCCGTCGATCATACTCGGGAGGACACCGGCGCCGTGCGCTGCCCATGGCAGAGCTCCCAGCAAAACTCGAGAAATGCCTCGACCGCAGCGGGAGGTAAACGCCGCGATGGCCGGATAGCATAAAGCGGAAAGGTCTCGCCCGGCCAATCCGGGAACAGTTCAACCAAGGCGCCGCTTGCAAGCAAATGCTGAACGCCAAGGGCCAGGACCTGCGCCACCCCTGCGCCGGCCACACACGCTCCGACCATCGTATCGACGTCCGTTAGCGTCAGCCTGCCTGTCGTCTCGACAGGCAGGATCTCCTTGCCACGGTGAAATTCCCAGTGAAACGGTTTGCCGTGCTGTGGATCGATGTACTGGATACAGTCGTGCCCGACGAGTTTCCCGGGCGTCGCGGGGCGCCCATATTTCTTGATATACGACGGCGACGCCACCGTCAGCACACGGGTTTCGAGCAACAGCCGGGAGGACATGCTCGACGCCGGCTGCGGCCCGAACCGCACCGCGGCGTCGATGCCTTCCGTCACCAGGTCGCCCGCATCCGGTAGCTGCACCACCGTCAGGGCGAGGTCAGGATAGCGCTCGGTGAATTCCGGCAATCTCGGCGCCAGAACGTTGCGGGCGAACACGGGATTCAGGCTGACCCTCAGTGTCCCGCGAACCGTCACCGCCGCGCCTGACACCACATTCGCGGCGTCCTCGATGCCGGAAAGATGGGGCGCCGCCAGTTCGTAGAGCCGGGCGCCCTCGCCGGTCAGGTGCAGCGCCCGCGTCGTACGGTCCAGCAACCGTACCCCCATGCGCGCTTCGAGCCGCGAAATCGACCGGCTCACGCCTGAAGCCGACAGCCCAAGCACCTCGCCCGCCCGCGTAAAGCTACCGGTCTCGACGACGGCCGCCAGCACGCTCATCCCTGCAAGCAATCTTCCGTCAAAGCTCATCTGAGTCTCGCCTTTGATTCATCTTTGACTTTTAGCATAAATCATTTGAACAACCCTATCTTAATCAAAAGTCGCGGGACGCCTATCTTCCCATCAACGACGCGTCACAGTGGCCGCCGCCACCCGGAAGTGCGGCTCCGCACCGGCCTTCCGCCGTCGTCGATAACCCACCCGGAGGAGTTCACCATGTCTGGCACTGCACGCACCATCCTTTTTAAGGGCGGCACCATCGTCACGATGGACCGCAACGTTCCCAATCTCGCAACCGGCGACGTCCTGGTCGAGGGCGACCGCATCGTGGCCGTCGGCGCCAGCCTGAAGGCCGATGACGCCGAAGTCATCGATGCCGCCGGCAGCATCGTCCTGCCCGGCCTGATCGATGCGCACCACCATGCATGGCTCGGCGTCATGCGCCGGATGATGCCCGACGTCGACGATCTATTCGCCTACATCGATGTCGTCGCCGAGACGCTGGGCTCGCAATATCGTCCGCTCGACATGTATCTGAGTACGCGCCTCACGGCGGTCGCTTCGCTCGACGCCGGCATTACGACCATCATCGACGCCTGCCACAGCTCGCGCAGCCCCGAGCACACCGATGCAGCGCTCGAAGCACTCGACTCGGCCGGCATCCGGGCGCTGCATATGGTCGGTGCGGCAATGGACAAGAAAGCGTCCAATGCCCATCTGCCGCAAGATCTCGAACGACTCGCACTTAACTGGAACGCTGGGGCGGACCGGGTGCGGGTTGGCCTCTTCGGTCAGCTCAATCTCGACTGGTGGAAAGTCGCACGCCGGCTCGACATGCAGATCCTGACCGAGTTCATCGGCGATCTCGCCAAACTCGGCCCTGAATTCGCCGAGCCTGGGGTGCTGGGCGCGCACAACATCTTCAATCACTGCACACGTGTCCCGCAAGAAACGTGGAAGCTGTTCGCGGATGCGGGCGTGAACGTCACCGTCAATCCCCGTTCGGATGCGCTATTCGGTTTCGACGACGATAGCTTCGCGTATCAGCAGGCGATCGATCACGGCCTCACGCCGGCGCTCGGCATCGACCTCGACACCGCCTTCGGCAGCGATCTGTTTGGTGAGATGCACGCCCTGTTCGGGCAGCAGCGCGCAGCCATGCGGTATCGCCGATTCCGTGGCGAGGCCGACGCTCCCGCGCCGATCTCGGTAGAGGCGGTGCTGCAAGCCGCGACGATCAATGGCGCCCGCGCCGCCGGCCTGGAACGTTCGATCGGCTCGCTGACTCCGGGCAAGCAGGCCGACATCATCATGGTGCGCACCAACGGCGCGGGCGTCTTCCCGGTGAACAACGCCATCGGCACAGTCGTCCAGGCTGTCGAGCGGTCAGACGTCGACACCGTGATGGTTGCCGGCCAGTTGCGCAAGCAAGGCGGCAAGCTGATCGACGTCGATCTGGCAAAACTGTCGGCCGAGGTGACCGCGTCCCGTGACTACCTGCTCGACGCGAGCGGCTACCGGAGCGAACTCTTCGGGACCTCCGCTTCCTCTCTGGACATTACTGCCTGAGCGTGTTCGGCCGCTCTTCGCGGAGCGGCCTTCTCTCACGATTGCCAATCTGGAGTTAATCATGCCATCGCTTACCGTGAAGACGATAGGCCAGGCCGACGCCACGCCGGCTCATCTGGCTCGTCCCTCCCTCGCTGTCATCGCAATGCTTTTCTGCGGTTACCTCGCAGTCGGTTTGCCGCTTCCCGTCATTCCGCTCTTCGTCCATGACAAGCTGGGCTTTAGCAACCTCGTCGTCGGACTCGTGATCGGGATTCAGTTCCTTGCCACCGTACTGACCCGTGGCTACGCCGGTCACGTGACCGACCATCACGGCGGCAAGCGGTCGGCGTTGCAGGGCGCTGCCTTCTGCGCCCTGGGTGGCCTGCTCTATCTGGTCTCGGCCACCAAAGGGCTCTCGCCGGCGGTCAGTCTTGCCATCGTGATTGCAGGGCGTCTGGTGGCCGGGCTCGGAGAAAGCCAGTTCGTCACCGGCTGCGTGTCCTGGTCGATCGCCTCGGTAGGTCCGCAACGCGCGGGAATGTCGATGTCCTGGACTGGCATCGCGATGTTCGCAGCACTGGCGATCGGTGCGCCCGTCGGCATGAGCCTCTATCAGCAATTAGGCCTTCAGGCCGCGATGGCGGCCTGCATCGCCGCACCGCTGCTCGCTGCCGGTATCGCCTTCGGTGCAACCTCGTACGTTTCGCCGGCCGGCCAGCGACTGCCATTCTATCGCGTGATCAGCCAGATCTGGCGAGAAGGCTTGGGCTTGATGCTGCAAGGCGTCGGGCTGTCCGGGCTGACGGCATTTGCTTCGCTCTACTTCGCGATGCGTGGCTGGGGCCATGCCGGACTCGTCATGACTGCGTTCGGCGTCGGCTTTATCCTGATGCGGATGGTGTTCGGCCATCTGCCCGATCGCATCGGCGGCTACCGTGTGGCTCTCTGGTCACTTGGCATCGAAGCCATCGGCCAGGCGGTACTGTGGGCAGCGCCGTACGAGATCGTCGCGCTCGCAGGTGCGTTTGTCACCGGTCTTGGCTGCGCGCTGGTGTTTCCGGCCCTTGGTGTCGAGGCGCTCAAGCGCGTGTTGCCCGCGAATCGCGGCAGTGCGATGGGCGCTTTCGTCGCCTTCCTCGACATTGCCTACGGCATTGCCGGGCCAGCGGCGGGTCTCGTCGCCGGTCACTTCGGATATGCCGCGGTCTATCTGCTCGGCGCGGCAAGCGCGATTCTTGGAGCGGTCCTCGTTCTGATCAGCCGCCGCTCCGCACGTTGAGCATCCCATCCCCGGAACCGGCGACGACCATGTCGCCGGTTCGCCATCCAGTACAGGAGAATTCACATGACACGCATATTCATTTCCGGTTCGTCCACGGGCCTCGGCTTCATGGCGGCCCAACTGCTTGTGGCGCAAGGACACCAGGTTGTCCTGCATGCCAGAAACGCCGCCCGCGCAGAAGTTGCCCGGCGCGCGCTACCTGAGGCCGAGGCCGTAGTCGTAGGCGACCTTGAAACGATTGCCGGCGCCAAGGCGCTTGCTGCGCGCGTCAACGAACTCGGCCGCTTCGATGCGGTGATCCACAATGCCGCGGTCGGCTATCGCGAAGGCTCGCGTCTCACCACTGATGGTCTGCCGCACGTCTTCGCGATCAACACACTATCCGCGTATATCCTGACGGCCCTGATCGAAAAGCCGGAGCGGCTCGTCTATCTGAGTTCGGGGATGCACCACCACGCTGACGCCAATCTCGACGACATCCTCTGGCGCAAGCGTCGCTGGAACGGATCCGCGGCCTATGCCGAGAGCAAGCTGCATGATGCCATGTTGGCATTTGCGATCGCCCGTCGCTGGCCCGATGTTTTTTCCACCGCGCTGGAACCTGGCTGGGTGCCTACCCGGATGGGTGGCCCCGGTGCGCCCGACGACATGGATCAGGCACATCGCACCCAGGCCTGGCTCGCCGCCAGCGACGATCCGCAAGCCAAGGTGACCGGGCAGTACTTTTACCACCTGCACCCACTCGCTCCCAACCCGCAGGCGGATGATCCCGTTCTCCAGAAGCGGCTCATTGCACTCTGTGAAGATCTGTCCGACGTCCGTTTGCCGGCATAAGCACTCGCTTGCGCGGCCGTGTTTTTGCATGACCAGCCCTCAGACCTGCCGCTCACGCCGAGCGGCAGGTCTGACTGCTTCCGGGACGCAGGTTCTCATCGCTGCCTATCACAAATCGCATGCGATTAAATCTTATGCGCTTGACAAAGAAAACGCTCTCGCCCATCATGCAGCTCATGCGATTACATCGCATGCGATCTAAACTATCTAACCCCCGTATTCACGAAGGAATCCGTCATGAGCAAGATCGAACAAGTCCTCCACTCCGGCAACAGCCACGCTACGATCAATCGCGCCCCTAATGCCCGGCGCGGTGAGCACGGCGCGCTGGATCTCAAACTTTCAGCTCCCGGCGCTGAAAACCGCGAATTCATCGCTACCGGACTGCACCCGAGAGCCGAGCAGCTGTTTTCAGGCGCGTGGTCGGCCTGTTACATCAGCGCGTTCGAGATTGCGGCCAAAATGAAGAAGGTCACGCTGCCGTCCGACTATTCCGTGGACATTCAGGTCAGCATTGGGTCGGTCGGTACCGGGCATTGCCTCGGCGCCCAGTTCACCATCCGCGCGCCGGATCTGGCAGCCGACGTTGTCGAGTCAATCGCGCACCTGGCTCATCAGATCTGCCCGTACTCTAAGGCTGTGCATGGCAACATCGAGGTCGGCCTGAACGTCGTCACGCAGTGACCGGATAAGGCTTGCGGATCTCGCCAGGTATCTCCCCTAATATATCGCACGCGATCAAATCGCCTACGCCTTAAATTAACGTAACACCCTTATTCACCAAGGAATCCATCATGGAAAAGATCGAAAAAGTCCTCGCCTCAGGTAACACTCACGCCACGGTCAATCGCGACCCCAGTGTCCAGCGCGGCGAATTTGGTGTCTTCGACCTCAAGCTGTCTGCGCCCGGCGTTGAAAGCCTCGATTTCATCGCCACCGAGCCGCACCCGCAAGCCGAGCAGCTGTTTGCGGGCGCGTGGTCGGCCTGTTACACGACCGTGTTCGGAATTGCAGCCTCGATGAAGAAGGTCACGCTGCCGTCCGACTATTCCGTGGACATCCAGGTAAACATCGGACAGACCGGTGCAGCGTGGTTCCTCGGCGCCGAGTTCACCGTCCGCGTGCCGGGTCTGGCACCGGAAGTCGTCGAGGAAATCGCGCATCTGGCCCATCAGATCTGCCCGTACTCGAAATCTGTGCGCGGCAACATCGAGGTCGGCACAACCATCGTCACGGTGTAATCCGCCAAGGCACGTGCATCTCGCTGAGGCACGTGCATCTCGCTGAGGCACGTGCCTTCATTTTGGGGTATTCACCATATTGCGATATAATCGCATGCGATGTATATTTGTTCGTATGTCTTGTGAAACATCAGGCTCCAGCCAAAGAGGATGCAGATGAAAACTACCAATCCGGCGCTCGCTGCGGCTGCACCGCTGTCAGACTACCTCTGCTTTGCGATCTACTCCGCGAACCTGGCGTTCGGCAAGGCATACAAGCCGATGCTCGAGGAGCTTGGGCTCACCTATACGCAATACATCGCGATCGTTGCGCTTTGGGAGGAAGACAACCCAACCGTCAGCGGTCTGGGCGAGAAGCTGTTTCTCGAATCCAACACGCTCACGCCGATGCTGAAGAAGCTCGAGGTGATGGGCTATCTGGAAAGGCAGCGCGATCCTGAAGACGAGCGTCAGGTGCGAGTCAGGCTCACGAAAAACGGTCGGCGGCTGCGCGAAAGAGCCCTGACTATGAGTCTCAATGGGGCGACTGGCCTCGCGCCAGATGAATTCGCCAAAGTGCAGAAGGCGATCGTGGCGCTGCGGAACAATCTTATCGATTCAGTTCAGGCAATTTAGTACCCTTTGAAATCAGGTTTGCGCCCCTGTTCGTCGGCCTGTTCGTCGGCTTGTTTGCCCTCCTTGAAGCCTCTGGTATGAAACGGGCGTGCGAATACTGTCGACCCGCCGCCAGGAAATGACCGATCCGGTGTTGTGGGCATTGCTTTGGTCGGGGTCAAGGTCGTGTCGATCCCCCAATCACTCCTTCGGCGCGTATTGCATTTCGCCGTTGCCGAAGGACCAGTCTTCCCGGGCGACGTCTACGAGGTTTATCACGATATCCTCCTTTCGAACGCCCGTTTTCGCGTGAATACCGTCCGCGATCGCCTTGTAGAACGCCTTCTTGATCTCTGTCGTGCGGCCCGCATTCCACGTCACCTGAATGAATATGATGGAAGCCGAGTAAGTCATTCCCAGATAGCCTTCGGCCGGATAGATCAGTTCGTCTTCAGCGTGGCGCGTGACAATCTGAAACTTGTCGTTTCGCGGCACGTTCGCGATCTCCACCATCGCCTGATAGACCGTCTCGCTCACTGCCTGCACAACTTGTGGCGTGGCATTTCTTGAGAGGTTGATGCGTACGAGAGGCATTCGATTGCTCCTGCAAATGACGGCATGGCGTCGTTGGTCAGTGCTCACCAGTCATTGAACTGGCGCGCGAAGTGAGATCAGGTTAAGCTTGCTCACAACTTTCCTCAAGAGAATAAATATCATATTAAACATGACATATTGGAATTATGATCGACGACCTGAAAACGTTCGTGACGGTGATCAATGAGGCGTCTTTGACGCGTGCGGCAGACATCCTCTGCGTGTCGCAGTCGGCCATTTCGAAACGCGTCCAGCGGCTCGAACAATTGCTTGGGGTCGAACTGTTCGACCGCGACTCGAAGCCACCCCGGCCCACTGCGCTCGCAAATCGCGTGTACGAACAGGCCGTGACGTTGCTTGGCGCCTGGTCGCATCTGCTCGATGTTGCTCACGAGGGCGCTGCGCCGTCTGGCACCTTCCGCTTCGGCCTGCCGCACGCGGTGGCCGATGCAACGCTATTTGACGCGGTGTTAAAGATGAACGAACTGTTCCCCGCGCTGGAGATCAGATTGCACACGGAATGGAGCCCCGCCTTACAGCAGGCGACGGAACAGGGTCAACTGGATGCTGCGGTATTGATGCTTCCCGAGGGCACGGGGCTACCCCACGGACTGACGGGCCGCCAGATCGTTACGTTCGAGGTGAAAGTCATCCAGAGCGCGGATAAGCCGCTGGTCAAGCGTAAGAGTTCGATACGGTCGTTAGTCGGGCAAGGCTGGATTCTCAACCCGGACGGCTGCGGATATAGGGCGGCCCTTGAACGCTCGATGGAAGCCGCTGGCCAGCGGCTCAAGATTAGCGTCGACACTCAAGCAACGAACACGCAGTTGCGGCTGGTCGGTGCTGGCCTGGGGCTCGGCCTCGTGCCGCTCGACGTGTTGCGCACGAGTCCGTATCGCGACCAGCTGGAGATCCTGGACGTCAGCGATTTCAAGCTGAGCCTGGGCGTCTGGCTGGTTTATCCACGTCAGACGGGTAACCTGAAACCTGCTATAGACGCATTGACGGAATCGCTTTGTGCGTCGTTCGACAGGCAGGCGGCTAAAGTTTAGTAGTCCATTCGCTAACCTCTGTCGCTCCCTTCACGATACAAACCGAACCGATTGTCATTGGTGCCGTTGACTTCTTCAGGCCATCAGCCGCATCGCATCCTCCCCGGTGAGCCGAGGCGAGCGGCTGCAAGAGCTCCTCAGATTGACGGTGCCGTTGCTAGCCGCGGCATCTTCGATGGCCAGCATCGTTTCAAGGACGTGGAATGCGAATTCGCCGTTGCACCGGTGAACCACACCGGCCTGGATCGCCGAAGCCATGTCAGCCAGCCCGAGTCCCCGATAACAGCTGGAACGGCACACGCCATCGCCAACCCAGTCACGGTTGAAAGCGCCGAAGGGCATCGTGTTCGTGTGGATGCTACGGAAGCTTTTGGCGCCCACTGACACGGCGACCTCACCGCTGAACGAATTCGGATCAGCCAGCCGCAGCGTACCCTCCGTTCCGTGAAGCTCAATCGGACGAAGATCGCTATTCCAGACGTCCCAGCTAGCGAGCAGTGTGACGTGAGCGCCGCTGGCGAAGGAGAGCAAGGCATGCAGGGTGGTGTACGTCTCCACTTTGATCACGTCACCCTTCGTTGGCCCTTCCGTCGTCACGACTCGCTCCGGGTAGCCGATCGTGCCCGATGCCTTCACGCTCGTGACCGGCCCTAACAGGTTGACCAGCGTGCTCACATAGTACGGCCCCACATCGAGCACCGGTCCGCCACCCTTCTTGTAGAAGAAGCTGGGATTCGGATGCCAATGCTCCATACCGTGGCTCTGCACCGTGGCGAGGCCTGACACAACCTTGCCAATTTCCTGAGAGTCGACGATCGCGCGCCCCGACTGGACCGCCGGCCCAAGAATCGTATCGGGCGCGGAGCCCACCCTGACACCACGCTGCCGCGCAGCATCCAGAATCGCAGCCCCTTCTGCCAACGTTACCGCCAGCGGCTTCTCGGTATAGATGTGCTTGCCTGCGGCAATCGCCATGAGGGAGACCTCGGCGTGCGCGTTGGGCACCGTGAGGTTCAGGACCACGTCGATATCGTCGCGGCCCAGCATCGCGTCAATCGACATCGCCTCGAGGCCGTAGAGCGCAGCCTTACGCTGCGCAAGCTCCGTATTGAGGTCCGCGCATGCGACATAACTCAGGTCGCGAAAGTGCACCGCATTCCTGATATACGCATCAAAGATGTTTCCGCAACCAATCACGCCAATGTTGATTTTCATGTCGTTCACTCGCTGACAAGAGCCCGGAAAGCTGCCGCGCTGTTCTTTGCAAACCTGATCCAGTCGCCAGGACGGTCGTGTTCGAGAACAGCCACGCGCGGCTCCGCGCGGTTGACCACGGGCCAGATACGCTTCCAGTCCACCACACCCACTCCGAGGTCAGCCCATCCATCCTGTTCAAGGTTCTGGCCCTGCGGCGCGATGTCTTTCACATGCACCGCCACCAGACGGTCCGAGTATCTCTCGATCCATACCAGCGGGTCGGCACCTGCCCGGATAACCCACGCCACATCAAGCTCCAGGCCGACGCTGTTGCCTTCAAAGATGTGCTCAACCGGAAACGAACCATCCGGCAGCCGGATGAACTCGAAGTCATGGGTGTGCCAGGCAAACGTCAGACCGGCCTTGGCGAACTTCTTTTGAAGGACGGCCAGCCGTGCTCCCAAAGCCTTCCATCCGTTCGCATCCGTTGGGCGCAATGACGGGTCGAGCCATGGCGCAATCACAATCTCGATACCAAGAGTATTGGCAATGTGAATCGCTTTCTCCGTATCGGCTTCGAGCATCGACAGATCAAAGTGACCACTGAGCGCCGACAAGCCGTTGGCGTCCAGTTCCTTGCGAAACTCAATGGGGTCGGCGTATAGGGCGCCAAATGGCTCTACGTTCTCGTAGCCCAGCTTCGCAAGCTCAGCAAGCTGTGTCTTTAGCGGAACGGTATCGCGCGCTGAAAACATCTGAAAAGACAGTGGATAGGATTTTTTCATTGCTATCTCCCGACTTTAGAACCTGGGTTCATTTCCGAGCGAGGACGCTGTGGTGACGTCACCATATCGGGATCGAAGAAAAGCTGCAAGGCCTTTTTTGACGGCGATGGTGACGTCACCACCCCATTTCTGTTCATGGCAAAATTCGGTCGGGTTGCAAAGTCCGCCGGAAGGCCGTCCGGCGGGTTCGATAGACTATGCTGCACAGCAGCGCAGCACGACCGCGCGCAAACACGAGTAGTGAGATCCAATTTGTTTGTAAAGGCAAAATCATGAACGCACGAGCCAGTCGCGCAACGATGACGGACGTCGCCCGGGAGGCCGGCGTTTCCGCTTCGACCGCGTCACGAGTCGTTTACAACAACGGGTATGTTTCCGAAGAGAACCGGGCGCGGGTGCTGGCAGCCGTCGAAAAGGTCGGCTACAGACCCAACATTCAGGCTAGAAGCCTTCGGAACCAGCGTAGTTACACCCTCGGCCTTGTGATCGACTCCGCGACCAACAACGCGCACTTCGCACACATCTCACACGCGATGCGCATGGAGGCCGCCGCCGCAGGTTATTCGCTGTTGACTGTCGATCATGAATATAACGTCGACCTCGAACGGGACGGGCTCAAACATCTGCTCGACCACAATGTCGAAGCAATTGTCGTGTGCCACCCATTCATTTTGGAGAACTACGATATCGTCCGCGACGCAGGGATTCCACTCATCCAGATTGAGCGCGACAACCTTGGCGATGTGCATCGGGTCGGCATTGACCCCACACCTGGAATTGAAGAGGCGGTCAGGCATCTGGTCTGGTTCGGTCACCGGTCCATCGGGTATGTAAGCGGCACCAGCACGAGAGAGGCGGGTCCCCACAGAAACTCAAGCGTCGAAGAATGCCGCATTGCTTCGTTTACCAAGGCACTGCTGCAACATGATGTAGACCATAAGCACTGCACAATCAGAACTGTGCCTTATGACCTTGTGATTCCGAACGCACCGCTTCATGGATACACGCTTGGCATCGAACTACTGTCGCGCCCACACTATCCCACGGCGCTAATCGTCGGCGCCGATGTTCTTGCCGCCGGCATTCTTCAGGCAGCGCAGGAGTTGAACATTGCAGTGCCGCAACGGCTGTCGCTCATTGGCTTCGACGACAGCATTGCGAGATTCCTCGCCCCTCCGCTTGCGACCATTGTGCAACCGTACACTGACATCGCTCGCCACGTCCTCGATATAACGTCCGGTCTCGGCACGTCCACTCCAGGCCCTCGCCAGCAGCGAATCGCCAAAACTCACTTTCTGCCAAGACGGTCTACTGGAACCGTAGCCCTATAACCTGCAGAAGACATCGGAATGCCCGAGAGGCATTGACTGGCGGTTTCGAAGTCGCTTCCCAGAAGCATTGTCATTAAACATGCCCTGCAATCTTGCCGATGTAGAGCGGAAAAATAAAACCATGAGCGGCCGTACCGGCCCGCTCATGGTTCATGTGGCAGAGTCATAGACCGCTGCCGTCAGCGACTCAACATCACCCTCCAAGCGCTGGATCCGATACGCTGTCACGCCCGGTTTCTACGTGACCGGCAATGCGCCACAGGGCATTTGCATCCGCGTTGACCGTCACTGTCAGGTCGTACCAGCCGAATGAATTTCGCAGATCAATCATCAGAACGCTGACATCACCGCCACGCACGCTGAGATCGCCGCTCATCGGCGAGTTGTAGGCACTCTCGACCTTGAAAACGGACCGCTCTTTACCCGGGTTTGTCAGACGCAGTTGCAGATTGCCGTTTGCGACATCGTAGCCGTCGGCAATCTGAAACGCTGTTTGTTGCTCCCCTGTAGAGTTTGCTTTGCCCACAAAGCGGCGCAGATAGCCGTTGGGTCCAAACACGGAAAAGTCGTAGCCCCCTCCCGGAGCGAGCATCAACTCGTCCGAAAGATCCTTACCTGCTTCAACCGTATAGCTGCGCGGCAGATCCGTCGCATTACCCGAATAGACCTGGAAGTTGACACCCGCGCGCCCCGTGTTCGTCATGTGCAAACGGAACGCGTTGCCTTGCCCGCTCACGCCGCCGCGAACGAAAAACTCGTACGGCAGTGCGCGTGCCGGCCGTACACCAGATTCCTGTTTCGGCAGCGACTGACTGCTCGGCACGACAGGTACCACATCCGGATGACGGTTCTTGTCCGCTGGAAACGAGGTGGGTGGCAGTTGCGGGAAGCCGTCGTTAGGGTTCCTGAAGTTGAAAATCGATGTCAGGTCTCCGCAGACCGTGCGGCGCCATGCCGTGATGTTCGGCTCCTCCAGGCTGTTACCGTGCCCAAAACGCTTCTGGATAAACCGGATGATCGATGTGTGATCGAAGACTTCCGAGCACACGTAACCACCCTTTGACCATGGCGAGATGGCAATCATCGGTACGCGTGGCCCAAGACCGTAGGGACCAGGTTGATTGCCGCTCGAACCCGCGAAAAACTCGTTCGCTGTGGAGACGGTAGAAAGGCCTGTTGCAGGCGTGGACGACGCATACGGCGGCGGCATGTGATCGAACAGGCCATCGTTCTCGTCGTAGGTCAAAAGCAGTACCGTCTTGCTCCATACTTCCGGATTGGACGTGAGTGCCTGAAGGACCTGGTCGACATACCATGCGCCGTAGTTCGGCGGCCAGTTGCCGTGTTCCGAAAACGCTTCCGGGGCCACGATGTACGAAACCTGCGGCAACGTATTGTTTTGCACGTCCTTTCTGAGTATGTCGAAGTAGGTTCCGCTCACTTCGACCTGCGTACCAGTGCGTGCCTTTTCGAACAACGGACTGCCGGGTTGTGCGTTCTGATACTGCTTGAAGAACAGAAGCGAGGTATCTCCGAAGTTGCCGATGAAGGGGTTCTCGTCGTCGCCCCAGCCGGTCGACGGATTCAGACCGGAACCCATGTCCTGGTAGACCTTCCACGATATGCCGGCAGCCTCAAGCTTTTCCGGGAACGTGCTCCATGAGTAACCGGCCTCGGCGTTATCGATCACGGGGCCGCCGCCGGTTCCGTCGTTGCCTACCCAGCCCGTCCACATGTAGTAGCGGTTCGGATCGGTCGGCGTCATGGCTGCGCAATGATAGGCGTCGCAAATCGTAAATGAGTCAGCCAGCTGATAGTGAAACGGGATGTCCTCGCGCGTCAGATGGAACATCGTCGTCGTGCCCTTGACCGGCACCCACTGGTCGTAGCGGCCGCTGTTCCATGCCGCATGCGTGCCAGGCCAGCTGTGGTCCAGATCCTGCACGAACTGCAGACCGAGGTTCGGAAGATTGGGGCGGAAAGGCAAGACATAACCATCCGCATTGTTGGCGGGCTGGAAGAATACAGACTTGCCGGTAGTCAGTGGAATCGGACGTGTGTCGCCGAAGCCGCGCACGCCACGCAGTGACCCGAAGTAGTTATCGAAAGAACGATTCTCTTGCATGAAGACAACAATGTGCTGTACGTCTTCGATCGTGCCGGTCGCATTGTGCGCAGGTATCGCCAGTGCACTGCGGATACCCATAGGTACTGCACCCAGTGCGGTGGCCGCACCGGCCGCTTGCGCGGCGGCTCGCAGGAAATCACGTCGACTGTTTGATGTCATGTTCGCTGTTTATCTGCCGTTTATTGAGGGAGACGACGTCCAGTGCAACCAGAAGATAAGGACTCCTGGATTCACGGCACGCGCTACAGGGAGACAACTGTTAACTCACAACCGGGGAAGGCACCCGCAAGAATGAGCTTCGAACATGACCGAGATGTGGCAATTGCTTTGGGAATGAGGCGATATGTGGCAACGTGACGGCAGCCATGATCGTCAACGATCACGGCTGCCGTGTTCAAACTCTCAAGAGTAGCCGGCGACGTTGTACAAGGCGCGCTTCAAGAACCTATGAAGTAGGTCCGCACATTGTGCTCTTCGACCCAGATCTGGAGGTCGAACATAGTGCGAAAATCAATGGGCACTCCGCGGTAAATGCAACAGAAGCCATGCGCCGTCCGGTACGCAATCACCCACTCGCATTCCACTTCCGGCATGGACTGCGCTCCGGCTCCGGATGAACGTTTCAGTGCATTCAGGTGAAAGAGCTTGCTCATGCGCTTGCGGACAACATCCACCCCACGTGCCAGTTTCAATTGACGCTCCTTCCCCTCTCCTGCCAATGCATTGCATCGAAAACGTGCGGCACAGCTGGTCGCACCAACCTCTATTTTCCGTGGCCGCCACCCGCGCCACTTCCGGCGCCTCCGCCGTGCCCCATGCCTGCGCTGTGAGCTCCGTCGCCATTGAAAGTGGCGGCTCCGCCAGTACTGTGGACGCTCGGGGTACCGTGAATGCCATTGTTCCCGTGGGAATCGTTGTCGCCGTGAGGCAACCGGTCGGGTCGGTGGTCTACGTGACCGCCGCCGCCCATCGGAGGACATTGGTTAAGAGAACCATCTGCGAGAGTGGGGGTGCAATTCTGGGCAAACACGACACCTGGGGAAACGAGAGGCGCAGCCAGACCGGCCCAAAGCGTCAACATCACGATTGATTTGGACATCATGTCTCCATTCCTTTTCGGCACAACGATCTCTGTATAACGAACGGCGACCCTCGAATATTCCATGAAAATTTCGCACCTCCGGTGCTTCCTGTCATTGACCCGTTCGCTTTAGAGGTGGAGCGTTTGTAAGGTATGACTTTATTTTTCACGCGCTGGAATATTCGCGATCCTGGTTCCGTTTCTCCAGCCATGACGCCGCCCCGGTTCGCGTCACTCATTGGATCAATGCTCTTGCCGTCCTTTTGATGAGGGCAAGCGACTGGTGACGTTCTTCGTCGAGCACATTGCGATCGTCATGCTCGTGCCGTGTTCGGCTCTTGTGATGTTTCGTGGACGATAGACATGGACATTCGTGAACGGACAGGAGGTGCTTGCACAAGTCAAAGATCTCGTCCAGGGCAACGACATCTCGGACTTCAGATTGAAATAGAACAACGGGTCGCTCTTCCCTCCGCACCTCGCGAGTCGTCCATTGGACTTCACGTGGCAGCGGTTTTCGTGTCTGCGTGGATTTCTTTTCGCTCACTCTGTATGAAAGTAAAAATCTTGTTGTCCCGCTGCGTGAGGGCATTGACCCTCGTTGGTTTAAGCGCGTCAACAATGTCGGCGAATGCCGCTGACTCATTCGTGGTTCGCGACATCCGGCTCGAAGGCTTGCAACGCGTCGAGCCAAACACAGTCTTCTCCTATCTGCCCATCAAACGGGGCGACATCTTCACTGGCGACAAGGCGTCCGCTGCGATCCGCGCGCTGTACGCAACGGGCTTCTTCAACGATGTCAGGATTTCGGCCGAAGGCGATGTCATCGTCGTGCAGGTCGAGGAACGCCCTGCCATCGGCACGATCGATTTCTCGGGCCTCCACGAATTCGACAAGGACAACCTGAACAAGGCGCTGAACTCGGTCGGCTTGTCGCTGGGCCGCTATTACGACAAGTCGCTGGTCGACCGCGCCGAGCAGGAGCTCAAACGCCAGTACCTGACCCGCGGCTTCTATGCCGCCGAAGTCACGACCACGGTTACGCCGATCGACCGCGATCGCGTCGGCCTGCTGTTCTCGGTGATCGAAGGTCCGAGCGCGAAGATCCGCCAGGTCAACTTCATCGGCAACAAGGTGTTCAGCGACGGCACGCTGCACGACGAAATGCAGCAGTCCACGCCAAACTGGTTCTCGTGGTACTCCAAGAACGACCTGTACTCGAAAGACAAGCTGACCACCGACCTCGAGAACCTGCGCTCGTATTACCTCGACCGCGGCTACCTCGAATTCAATATCGATTCGACCCAGGTCTCGCTGTCGCCAGACAGGAAAGACATGTACCTGACGCTCACGCTGCATGAGGGCGAGCCGTACACGATTTCGGGCATCCGTCTGTCCGGCAACCTGCTCGATCGCCAGGCAGAGCTGACGAAACTCGTCAAGATCAAACCGGGCGACCGATTTTCCGCTGCCAAGCTGAAGGCTGCCACGAAGGCCGTGGTCGACAAGCTCGGTGAATACGGTTATGCGTTCGCAACCGTGAACGCGGAGCCGCAGATCGACCAGCAACACCATACAGTCGACCTGACGCTGCAGGTGGATCCGAGCCGCCGCGTATACGTGCGGAACATCAACATCGTGGGCAACACCCGCACGCGCGACGAAGTGATCCGCCGCGAAATGCGTCAACTCGAAAGCTCGTGGTTCGATTCGAGTCGCCTTGCGCTGTCGAAAGACCGGATCAACCGTCTCGGCTACTTCACGGATGTCGACGTCACCACCGTGCCAGTCGAAGGCACCGCCGACGAAGTCGACATCGCCGTGAAGGTGACGGAAAAGCCGACCGGCTCCGTTACTCTAGGTCTTGGCTACGGTTCCGGCGAAGGCCCGATCATTTCGGCAGGCGTGTCGCAGGACAACGTGTTCGGTTCGGGTACGAGCCTCGCGGTGAACGTGAATACCGCGACGACGTTCCGTACGCTGACGGTCACACAGGTCGACCCATACTTCACGGTGGACGGCATCAAGCGCATTACCGACGTCTACTATCGCACCAGCGAACCACTCGTTTTCTCCAGCGTTAACGACACAAGCTTTCGCATCATTACGGTCGGCGCGGACCTGAAGTTCGGCATCCCGTTCTCCGAAGCCGACATGGTGTACTTCGGTCTCGGCATCGAGCAGAACCGTCTCGACGTCGACTCGACCACACCGCAAAGCTACATTGACTACGTCAACTCCTTCGGGCGCGTGTCGAACAACGTGCCGCTGACGATCGGGTGGTCGCGTGACAATCGCGACAGTGCACTGGTGCCGAGCCGCGGTTACTTCACGCAGGCCAACGCAGAATACGGCTCGCCTCTGGGCAGTACACCTTACTATAAGGCCGACCTGCAGGCACAGTACTACTACTCGTTTTCGAAAGGCTTCGTGCTGGGCCTGAACTTCCAGGGTGGTTACGGTAACGGTCTCGACGGCAAGCCGTTCCCGATTTTCAAGAACTACTACGCTGGCGGTATCGGTTCGGTGCGCGGCTACGAGCCGAGCTCGCTGGGTCCGCGCGATGCGACCACCGGCGATCCGATCGGCGGCTCGAAGCTGCTGGTCGGCAACATCGAACTGACCTTCCCGCTGCCAGGTACCGGCTACGATCGCACGCTGCGCGTATTCTCATTCTTCGATGGCGGCAACGTCTGGGGCAACGAAGGCAACAGTACCGGCGCGAACGGTCTGCGTTATGCGTACGGTGCGGGTCTCGCGTGGATCTCGCCGATCGGGCCGCTCAAGCTCAGCCTTGGCTTCCCGCTCGTCAAGCACGCCGGCGACCAGTACCAGAAATTCCAGTTCCAGATTGGGACGGCATTCTAGGCTGGCTGCGGTCGTTACACATAGACCGCTTTAAGATCGGGGGCGCACGGGGCGACGATGAAAGATATCGGAATGCCCGGAAGCCTTGATCGGCGGAAGGCAGCCGATTTCAACGGTTGCCCGCGAAGCGCCGCAAGGTTTGACTCCCGCTCTGCGTTGCCTTAACACGGTCTACCCATCATCCTACCCAAACGGGTTTGGCTCTGCTCATGGCAGGAGTGCCCGCTTCGCATGCATAGGTCGCAATGCGGCAGTGTGAAGGATCACGGCACGATACACGCCATGTCTTGCCATTCGCAGTTCGCCCGGCGCCGCCCTCACGCCCTTTCATTCAACGCACTTGAACGAAGCAGCGAGATTGACGTCGCCGCTCTGGTACCGCGGCCATTTGGGGAAATCACACAGCGGTCGCGTGCGCCCGGGAACGCCCGCAGTATCGGTCGTTACCTGGTCCACCGGCGCCCTGCCTTTTTCCACCCATTGCTCAAGTGCCGACAACGAATCCCACGTTGCATTGAAAGTACTGCTTACCGCGTGGCCCAGGCCAGGAATCTCATAGAAACGCACGAACGAATCGACCTGATCGATGCCGTACTGCGCCTGAAGCCGCCGATAGTATTCCTCAGTGGCGCGCGTACTGACCAGGACGTCAGCTATGCCATGCACGAGCAGAAGTTTCCCGCCAAGTGCCCGGAAAGCGGAAATATCGGTGCTCGCATCGAGCTCTTCACTCAGCTGATTGATACGGTTGGCCCACACACCCGGCTGCTCCGGATCGAGTGCCAGCGAGTCGAAGCTGGGGTCGCGCGTAACGGAGTATTTGAACCACTGGTCGGTCAGGACGCTGACGTACGGTGCTGTCAGGGGCATCGGATTCGCCGGCTGGGAGGTTCCGAATGCGAGGAACGTGACCTCGGGCTCTATGGGTGAAGTACGGGTCGTTATGCCAAGATCGGCGCCCCAGACGTTGTAGCCGGGGTACTCTGTCTCACCATCGGCGAGCTGGAAACGCAAGTAGGTTGGCGTATTGATTGTCTTCAAGGCCTCGATCTGCGCGTCCGACAGGCAATTGTCGCCGGTGTCCGCCCCTTTCGGGCAGCGCAACGGAGCACCGTGAAGGGTAGCGGTTGACGGATCGAAGCGCGCGTTGCATTCCTGCTGATTGCTGATCAGGCCATCGACAACGCCATCAAGCGCATCGCAGGCCTCCATCGCAGCGTCGTACACGGCCTCCCTTTTCCCCGTGGAAAGGTAGGCATCAGGTTTCGCCAGCGCGCGATTCATACGCTGACCTGCTAGCAGTGCTGCTGCGTCGTTCCATGCCGGGTACCATGCGATCGCGCCGTCCCAGTCCGACGGCCAGCGCTGGATTGCCGTCACGGCTTCCCTTCCGCCAGTCGAATCGCCTGCGAAATAGGCTTCGCGAGGAGCATGCGCGTAGCGAGCCTTGATAATCGCAAGCGCCGCATCGCGCGTCTTCTTGATCGCGTCGCCGCCGAAATTCCTCACTGCCTCGTCGCTCAAGCCGAAACTCCCGTCCTGGGAAGCCAGCGCATTCGCCTGATGGCCGGAGTCGCTCGCGAACGTCGCGTAGCCACGACCGAGCGGCACGAGTTTGTCGACAGGGCCGTTGGGCACATTGCCTGTGACATCAGGGATGGTCCCGTCAAAGCCTCCACCGCCGAACATGACGACCTTGTCGTTCCATTGCGCAGGCAATGCAACCTCGAAGTCGATATCGGGCGCCGATCTGTCGACAGGCGAGATCTTGCCCGTCACCTCACAGTAGTCGGGCAACGCCGCTGCACCGCTGCCACTGGCGGCGACCTCTTTGACCGCAGTTACGCTCGCGCCAGACGTTGGCAAGCCGATCTCGGAGGCAGGCACAACAAAACCCTGAAGGCGTTCGCACGTACCTGAGCGGGCTGCAGGCAAGGTCGCGCCAATGCCGCAGGTCGAGGCCGCCGAGGCGACGACGAGCGTGATCATGCGCGCGACGCTCGAGCTACGAGAATGAATGTGCACGGTGATGTCTCCGTCAGATTTGATGTTCTATGTCGCGCGAGCAGATCCACGATCACCAATCGCAGATGACGTCCTCGATCTACCGATTTGATGTTAGTCACAGGACGGGAGTGAAGCGAGGTCAGTTTCGGACAAAAAAGTGTTCCCTGAGGACAGGATCGTCCGGCCTGGAGCGCCACGGTAAGGACGTAGCAAGCGCATGTACGGTCCGTGGATCCGATGGCCGATGCCGGTTCTCGCTCGCCTGCCATGGATTCGTGAGACACCTCTCGATCCGTTCGCTCGCAATGAGGAACGTCGGCACGTCGCCGAGGGATTACGGTTCTTCAGTTTTCCCGATGGGAGACGTTCGAGGGCAAGAGCTATGTGAGTCTTATGTCGGCGCCCGCATAGCCGGAGCCACGGCGTTCAGGATTCCGTGCAAATCAACAATCATGTGGGCGATCCACTTCGACGGCCGCACCAGCCCAGCGCCAGGAACCGCGGCCAGCCTCTTTTGCCGCGTAGAGCGCGACGTCCGCAGACTTGTACAGCGACTCGGCATCTCCTGCGTCCTGCGGGCACCGTGCTACACCGACGCTTGCCCTGACCTCTAGCGACAGGCTGCGATACGGAATTGGGCGGGTGAACGTGGCAATGATTCGTTCGCACACTGCGGCTACGTCTTCGCGCGCCCCAGGTTGTCTGAGCAGCACCGCGAACTCGTCGCCGCCAAGACGGGCGACGAGATCGACCTCGCGCGTCGCCAGACGCAGGCGCGAGCCGACCGTCTTTAGTACCACGTCGCCGGTGTCATGACCATAAAGGTCGTTGATCGGCTTGAATCGGTCGAGGTCGACCAGCACGAGTGCGAATTCGGCGCCCCGGCGCGCTTGCCCCACCAGCACCTGCAGATCGTCGTTGAAATGCCGCCGGTTCGCGAGACCTGTCAAACCATCGAAGTAGGCCAACTGCTCGAGCCGCTGTTCGCTAGCCTGCAATTCCGCCGTGCGGCGCACAAGCTCGTCGGATCGCTGCTGGAGTTCCCGCGTCCGCTGTACGACCAGCGCCTCCAGCGACATTGCGCGGCGACGCAGTAGCCGTGTGCGCAGTTGGGTCAGCATACCGAAGAGCACCAGCAGCAACGCGGCCATGACCATCCGGAAGTAAATCGTCTCATACCACGCCGGCACCACGCGGATCGGCAAGCTCGCCGACGCGGTCCACTCGCCCGGACGGTTCGATGCCCGCACCTGCAGCGTGTAGTTGCCAGGCGGCACGTTCGTGTAGTGGGCGATGCGCAGATGGGCGGGTGAGTCAGTCCACGCGTCCTCCAGGCCGGCCAGGCGGTAGGCGTAGCGCGTGCGGTCGGGAGACGAGTAGTCGAGCAGGGCAAAAGTAATCTGTATCGCGCGTTTCGGAGGGTCGAGCGTAATTCCGGACGGCGGTATCGGCCGCTCTTCCTGATCCGTAAGTACGATGGGAGCCCGGAAGCGCGAGGGCTTGAATTCCCCGGGATGCACAACCGTCAACCCACTGCCGCCAAACAGCAGGTCGCCTTCCGGTGTCGCATCCGCCGAGGAGGTCCAGTACGGGAATAGCCCCACCCCGTCGGCCTGCTGCAGCAGCGTTGTGGCCAGCGTGTCGGCGTCGATTCGCAGGATGCCGTTATCGGTGCTCACCCATGCGTTACCTTGCGCATCGAGCAGCAGGGCGTTCGCGGCGTTGTTCTGCAGACTCTGCTCGTTCCCGATGCGGTGCACTCGCATGACCGCTCCCTGCGCGCCCGGCTCGACCATGCCCACCCCACCGCCGTAGAACGCGACCCATACCCGGCCACGTCTGTCCTGGACTACAGAGGTAACCCGGCTGCCGGGCAAGCCGGCCCGCTCCGGTCCATCCGGCCACACCCGTTCGAGGCGGCCGGTGGTCGGCCAGTATCGCACTAGCCCGGTCGATGTACCCACCCAAAGTGATCCGTCTTCGAGGCCGTTAAGGGTCATGATGTCCGCGCCTTGCAGAGCGGCTGGGATGATTTGCACCGCGGTGGCTTGTGCGGACAGGTCGACGTAGCTCAGTCCGTTTGTCCCGCCGACCCAGAGCCGGCCGCCGACCACGCGCAATGCCCTGGCCAACGCGGTCAGCGGGCGGCCAGGGACCTCCATCCGCTCGGCACTGCGGCCGCCGTCACGCGTCTGATACACCCCCTTTCCAGTACCGATGTAGACCCTGCCGTCCGGCCCTCCTGTCAACGAGAACACAGCGGCCTTGGGAAGCGCGCTGCGCGGCGCGCCATCCTGGGCCGCCAGCAGGCGGCCGCGCCCGGAATCTGGCGGAACGATCTCGACTCCGCCGGTATCGCCACCAAGCCAGACGCAGCCGTCGGGCCGCACAAGCACCGCGGTAACCCCTGTTCGCGTGCCGCCAAGCAGATGACTGCCGTACCAGGTGGATATCGCGCGCTGCGTCGGATTGATCGAATCGAACAGATTGGGTCCGCCCGCCCAGACAAGACCACTGCGTTCGCGCAGCAGTGTCGGCACATCGTCCTTGCCCAGGCTGCCGAGCAACCCCGGGTCATGGCGCAGACGCCGCGTCGTCCAGGTCCGGGTATCGACCAGCACGATGCCGTGAGACCACGTGCCGAGCCACACCTGAGCGTCGCCAGCATCGATGATCGAAGAGACCCAGTCTGTCTCGACGCCCTTTCCGTCGCTGCGCTCGCTGTCACGCACCTGTTGGACCGTCGCACTGCCGGGTTCAATGACGAAAGCGCCGCTCGCCTGCGTGCCGACCCAGATACGTCCCGCCGCATCCTCGGACAGTGCCCACACCTCGATGGCGCTCTGAGCAATGCCTGTCGTCACCGGGTGAAAAATCCGGGTGCCGGTGCGTAGCACGTAGATTCCGTCAACCGTGCCGACCCAGAGATTGCCATGGCGGTCAACGAGGAGCGCGTTGACGCGGTGAGCCGGCAGGCCAGGCGCGCTCGCGCCGTCGGTGTGACGCTGCACCTTACCGGTGGCGAAGTCCAGCCGGTCCAGCCCCGCGGCCGTGCCTACCCACAGGCCGTGCGTGCCGTCCGCCGCGAGCGCGAATACGTTTGCACTGCTCAGGCCAGCAGGGCCCGCGCCCAGTGTCCGGAAGCGGCCAGTTGCCTTGTCGAGCCGCGTCAACCCGCCGCCGTCCGTGGCCGCCCAGAGGCGATCTTCGCGGTCCTCGTACAGTGCGGTGACCCAGGATGATGGCAAGCCATCGGACACACCAGGGCTCGCGACATAGGTATGAAAGCGGTAGCCGTCCCAACTGGCCAGACCGGTTTGCGATCCGACCCAGATCAACCCTTCTCGATCCTGCAGCATGACTGTCGGCACAATGTCGCCGGGTACCTCGATATGGCGAAAGATCGGCGTCGCGCCGTCGTACCAGGTGTCAGCTGCATCGGCGGACGGCATGGCCACGACCATCACCAGAGGGACGAGAAGGCAACGCAGGACCCGCGGCCAATAGCGTTTCCATTTCGAAATGGAACTCTGGTCCGTGGCAGGTCGTTCGCCGCGAGATCCGGGCGCGCCGCATTCGCGCCCCGATATATCGAAACGGATATCGGCGACCAGCGCGACCACTTCAGGTTTCCTCATAAAAATTACACAATGGTTTTTTTGAATTAATCAGGAAGGCGTATGAATATTTTCCTGTGGAATCGGATTGATTGTCTTACGCGGCAAACAAACGTTCCCGGTTGGCGCCGAGCACAAAGTCACGGCAGACATTTGCAGCAAGAGGACGGCTGAAGAAGTAACCCTGAAATCGACCGCAGCCCAGGGCCGAGAGACGCCTGAGTTGCGATTCGTTCTCGACACCTTCGACTACCAGCGAGAGACCGAGCGTCCGGCTAAGATCGGCGATGCTTCTGACTATGTGTTCGTTTACGCTGCCGGGATACACATCCGCCAGAGAGCGATCTATCTTCACCGTGTCCAGCGGCAGCATGCGCAGATAGTGCAGCGATGTATGCCCCATGCCGAAGTCGTCCAGTGCAACCTTGACCCCCGCTTCGCGAAGCCGTTTCAGGTTTTCGATCGCAGTGAAGTCCGGGAGCAGCATCGTGGACTCGGTGATCTCGAGCTCAAGCACGGAAGGTGACAAGTGCTCCAGATTCAGGATATCGATCACCTTCCGATGGAAGTTCCGATCCAGCAACTGCCGGGGAGACAGATTAACGGCGATGACGAAGTCGTCCGGCAGCACATCGCGCCATGCGCCTCTTTGGCGACATGCGAGCGACAAAATACGGAGGCCGAGACGATCGATCAGATCGACATCCTCCGCGACCGTGACGGCAATCGGCGGGGCGATGCGCCCCAGAAAAGGATGCTCCCAGCGCAGCAATGCTTCGGCACCGAACACACGCCCGGTTTCAAAGTCCACCTGGGGCTGGAATTCGATAAAGATCTGCATGTCCTTCTTGAGTGCATCGTCGAGATCGCTCGCAAGTGCCGCCACCATTCTGCCCTCGTCGCCCGGCAGGTCGAGACAACGTTTTGCCTTCACATTCATTTCAGGTGATTCGGCGATGTGAAGAAGTGACGTGAGCACGTCCTGGCCTCTCCTCGCCGCGAGATGGTCAGCTATACGGACAAAGGGGACGTAGATTGCCGTCCCGGCCGCGAGCGACAACAATTGGACCAACGTACCGGAAAGCGAGCCTGTGACCGCATAGCCGCTGTAAAGCGCCGGCGTCGTCCACGCGATGCTGTAGCCAGTCTTCGGCAGCAGGTGGGCGACAATGGCCGCATAGGCGATAAGAATCTGTACGATCGGGACCAGTACGAATGGAATCGCATAAACGGGATTGAGAACCAGCGGCAGTCCGAAGAGCAAGGGTTCGTTGACGTTGAACAGCGCCGGCAAGATCATGAAGAGCGCCAGCTTCCGTCCGCGGACCGTGCGGCTCGCGAGAAGCAGCCCGAGGATAAGGCTGAGCGTCCCGCCGGAGCCTCCCATCCGTGCAAATACCGAGAAGAATTCGTGGGTGAATACGAACTGTGGATGACCACCGCTTGCAAGCGCAGTCACATTTGCAATCGAAGCCGGCGTCAGCACGTTTTGCTGGACGGTGTTTAACGCGTTGGGACCATGAATGCCAAGAAGCCATAGCACCTGTGAGACTGTCTCGTAGCCGACGCCGAACAGCAGGCTGTTGGAGAATGTCGAAAACGATGCAGCAGGCAACGCACTTAGTTGTCCAACGAAACTCGACCAGCCCGCCCCGATCAGGCTCGCTTTGAGAATAGCGCACAACAGGATCGCTACCATACCGGCCGGCATTACCGAGAACACATCGCCGACGAGCGGATCGCTACTGAGATGATTCGGAGGGATGCGCAGAAAGCGGATGTCGCAGAGTTTCAGGAAGAAACTGCCGCCCAGCGAAGCGACCAGGATAGCCCCGAAGAGTCCCTGGTCAAGAGAGAGGGCGGCCATCAGGGTCGTGTTGCCGTATGGTGCGATCAGTGTAAAGAAGCAGGACACCACGACGATCGCGGCGACCGTGGGATTGACAAGGCGATGACCGATTCGCTGGTTATGAAGGTTCGTCAGGGCGTCTGTAAAACCATACAGCGTGACGAGGGAGCCAATCCCGAAAGTACCCGCGAGCAGGCTGTCGCAGAAGGAGTTCAGATGCGGGCCGAACGCCTCCACCAGGAATCGGCGCATGCCGCTGGTTGACGGGAAACGCAGAAGCAGCGCTAGCGCTCCGACCATCACTAACGGCAGGGGAAGTGCGAGCCCACGGCGAAGAGCGACGAAATACGGTCTGCGGTCGATCCGCTCAATGATGTTCAAAAAATCAAGATCGCGGCCTGGCGCTTTCCTAATCATCGGGTTCGACCTGATTCGAGGTTGCATCGGCTATTCCCGGGACGATCGAAGCGCTACCTTCCTGGGGCATGACTAACGTATACGGCCGCATCAGAATGCAACTGAAGCATTTGATGGGTAGGGATTGACTGAAATTTTCGTAGGAAAACGACTGGCAATAGCACGTTGGCGTTTCGTCAGGCGTCCATGGCTTACGGCAGACTGCACTGTCTGTTCTGTCCGTTGGCCCGACGAAAGGTGGCCCGCCCGTCTCGCCAAGATAACGATCGTCATCGCAATAGCAGACCAGGCCGGTTGTTCAAAGTGACCTTTGTCCCGTCGAAACGCTACAATCGGGCAATGATTCCTCACGATCTAACATTCGTTCTCGGCGGCGCCCGCTCGGGCAAGAGCGTGCACGCCGAGCAACTCGCAATCAACAGCTTGCGGCCCGTCACGTACATCGCAACCGCGCAGCGCGTAGGCGACGAGGAATTCGCCGCCCGCATCGCCCATCATCGCGCGCGGCGTCCGGCGCACTGGCAGTTGCTCGAGGCCTCGGTAGACCTCGCCGGCGCCGTCGCGCAAACCGATGCGCCCGGCCACTGCATCCTGATCGACTGCCTGACCCTGTGGCTCGTCAATCTGCTGTGCCCGCCGGATGGCACCGAACCCCGCGACGATTACCTCGCACGTATCGCCGCGTTCGAGGCCGTGCTCGGCTCGGCCAAAGGCACGATCATCGTCGTCAGCAACGAGATCGGCCTGGGCGTCGTGCCGCTCGGCGCGGCGACGCGTCTCTACGTCGATGAACTCGGACGTCTCAACCAGCGCGTCGCTGCCTTGAGCACCCAGGTCACGATGATGGTCGCGGGCCTGCCGCTCGCACTCAAGACCGCGGCCCGCTAACGATGCTGTCGCTCCCCCTGACCGCCACGCTGGCCACCGCCGGCGTCTGCGTAGATCGCTGGCTCGGCGAACCCGGCACCGCGCATCCGCTGGTAGGCTTTGGCAAGCTCGCCATGCGTATCGAAGCGCGCCTGAACACCGGGCGGCACGGGCGGCTCTTCGGCATTCTCGGCTGGACGCTTGCAGTGCTGCCTCCGGTGCTGATCGCCGTATGGCTGGTCACCGTGCTGCCGTTCATGCTGACTTGCGCGGTGCACGTCCTGCTGCTGTGGTTCGCGCTCGGCGCCCGAAGCCTCAACGATCACATTGCTCCGATCGCCCGCGCGCTCGCTCAGCACGACCTAGTCGAAGCGCGACGACTGACCGCGCGCATCGTCTCACGCGAAACCGCGCATGCGGACGAGTCGGCACTTGCGCGTGCCGCCGTCGAATCAGCCCTCGAAAACGGCAACGACGCAATCTTCGGCGCACTGTTCTGGTTCGCCGTCGGCGGCGGTCCGGGCGCGCTCGCATTTCGCCTGGCCAATACGCTCGACGCCATGTGGGGTTACCGCACGCCGCGTTATCTGCGTTTCGGCTGGGCCGCCGCGCGCATCGACGACGTGCTGAACTGGATTCCTGCGCGCCTGACTGCCGCAAGCTATGCGCTGCTCGGCGACACGCGCACCGCGTGGCGCTGCTGGCGCGAGCAGGCGCCGCGCTGGGACAGTCCCAATGCGGGACCGGTCATGGCGTCGGGGGCAGGCAGCCTCAACGTGCTGCTCGGCGGAGCCGCCGTGTATCACGGCACCATCGAAGCACGCCCGACGCTCGGCGCGGGGCAAGCCGCCGGCACTGCGCATATCGGCGCTGCGCTGCGACTGGTCGAACGCACGGTGATACTGTGGCTCGCGCTGCTGATCGTACTCGCCTTGATGAGCGTGCCGTTTCATGGCTAATTCACGCTCTGCCTCGCTTGCCTGCGCAGTTCTTGTCGCCTGCGCTTTCGCATCACGCGCGCACGCAACCGTCAGCGCAACCGACGACACCGGCGCCACCGTCTCGCTCCCCGCCCCTGCCCAACGCGTGATCAGCCTCGCGCCGCATGTGACCGAACTGATTTACGCAGCGGGCGGCGGTTCGAAACTGGTGGGCACGGTGTCGTACAGCGACTACCCGCCCGCAGCGCAAACGGTTCCGCGTGTCGGCGACAACAAGGCGCTCGACCTCGAACGCATCGTCGCGCTGAAACCCGATCTGATCGTCGTCTGGCGGCACGGCAACGCGCAGGCTCAGCTCGAGCGCCTGCGCGAACTACATATACCGCTCTTCTTCAGCGAACCGCATCAACTCGATGACGTCGCGGTGACCCTCACCCGGCTCGGCAGCTTGCTGGGCACATCGGGCACTGCAGATGCAGCAGCAAGCGCGTACCGCGCGCACATCGAACGCCTACGCGCCCGCTATGCGAACCGTCCGCCCGTCAGCGTGTTCTATGAGGTCTGGGATCAACCGCTAATGACGCTCAACGGTACGCATATGATCAGCGACGTGATTACGCTATGCGGTGGCCGCAATGTGTTTGCGCAACTCGCGCCGCTGGTGCCGACGGTATCGACCGAGGCGGTGATCGCGGCCAGCCCGGAAGCGATTGTGACTGCCTCGGCAGGCGCAACGAAGCCTGACGCCCCGTTGGCAAAACTGGACTCATGGCACACCTGGCCGAGCCTCACAGCGGTGGCGCGCAACAACCTGTTCGCGATCGACGGCGATCTGATCGATCGTCCTGCGCCTCGCATTGCACAAGGCGCCGAGCAGCTTTGCGAGGATCTGGAGGTAGCGCGCTCACGCAGGCCAGCAGCGGGCAAACAGTGAGATGGGTGCGGCGCAATAGCCTCAGGAGCGGCCCGACAAGGCGACAACGCTAACCACTCAAGCATTCCACCGCACCAGCGACCAAAGCAGCCGCTCGTCGTCACGCCGCAGCCAGACTACCCCGGACGTAGCGAGTGACCATTGAGTGGAACGCTCCACCGGCACACCGAGCACCAGCGAGGCGATCGCCCGTATCACGCCGGCATGCGTGACGACATAGGCCGGCGAACATTCGCGGGTCTGTCCGAACGCATCGAGCCACGCCTGCACCCGCGCGACAAACTGCGCGACGCTCTCGCCCCCGTGAGCACGGGCGTGCTCGAAGTTAGCCGCCCAGTCATCGAGCGCTGCCCTGTCGATTGCATCCCAGCGTTGTTGCTCCCACGCACCGAAATTCATTTCCTTCAGGCGTTCGTCGACACTGTGCGCGCAACCGAAATCCCCCGCCAACGCTGCGGCAACCGACGCACACCGTAGCAGCGGACTGGACAGCAGTACCCGCGGCGGGGGCACCTGCAAGGTGGCAAGATGCACCGCCAGCGCAGCGGCAGATGCCGTCGGATCGTCGGCAAGCGCGACGTCGCTATGGCCGTAACACACGCCTGCATCGACGGCGACGGCCGGGTGACGAATCAGGACGATATCCATGCCGATGTCCAGGCGATTGCCGCCAGATAGATAGCCAGTTCGAAAATCTGCTGCGCAAAGCCGAGGCAATCCCCGGTATAGCCGCCAATGCGTCTGACGAAATAACGACCCATGGCCACACGCAGCACCGCCAGCATCACAAGCGCCATACAACCGAAGCGCCAATCCGGCCAGAACAGCGCCGGCAAGCCAAACAGCGCCGCTACGGCGAGCGCTACGCCGCTCAAGCGCTGCGCAACCGGCTTCGCCTTGCCTTCCGCGCGCACGTAATCGAGTGTCGCCAGATAGCTGATCGCACAGGTACGGCTCGCGGCGTGCGCTGCAACCATCAGACCTGCGACACGCAGCGGCGGCACCGCCGCGAGCGTTTGCCACTTCAAGGCGAGTGCAATCATCAGCGCAATCGCGCCGAACGCGCCTATCCTCGAATCATGCATGATGCGCAGCACATCCTCTCGAGTATAGCCGCCGCCGAACGCATCGCAGCAGTCCGCCAAGCCGTCCTCGTGGAAAGCGCCTGTGACGAGCAAGGTCGATGCCATCGACAGCAGCACGGCCACACCGGGCGGAAACACATGCAACGCCACTAGATAGACAAGCGCACCGAGCCCGCCCACCAGCACGCCAACAAGCGGGAAATAACGCGCAGCTGCATTTAGATAGTGCGGCTCATAGCCGACCCAGCGCGGCACCGGCACGCGCGTGAAGTAGCCTAGCGCCGTAAAGAAGTAGCGCAACTCCATGAGCGGCTTCATCAGCGTGCGGAGCCGGCTAACCACTCAGGCATCGCGGTCCGCGACACCGGCCGACTCGAAACTCGCCATTTCATTGAGAAACGCCACTGCGGCGCGCAGCAAGGGCACGGCGAGTGCCGCGCCGGTGCCTTCGCCGAGCCGCATGTCCAGCGCAAGCAACGGGATGCCGCCAAAGTGGTCGAGCATGCGCCGATGCCCGGCTTCGTTCGAAGCATGCGCAAACACGCAGTAGTCGCGTACGTTGGGCTCCAACGCGTCGGCCACCAGCAGCGCGGAGGTCGCGATGAAGCCGTCGACGAGAATCGTCATACGCGCTTCGGCCGCGGCGAGACAGGCGCCGGCCATCATCGCGATTTCGAAGCCGCCGAAGGTTGCAAGCACAACCAGCGGATCTTCACTCGGCGCATGATGCGCCAGCGCCGAGGTCAGCACATTGCGCTTTTTCGCGAGGCCCGCGTTGTCGAGCCCGGTACCGCGACCGACGCACTCGTCGATCGGCACGCCGCACAGGCGGCTCATCAGACAGGCTGCCGCCGAGGTATTGGCAATCCCCATCTCGCCGAAACCGATCACGTTGGTGCCGAGCGACGCGTGGTGACGGACGCGTTCTGCTCCGGCACGCATCGCTGCGAGCGCCTGATCGCGCGTCATCGCAGGTTCATGGGCGAAGTTGCGCGTGCCCGCGCCAACCGGAATATCGACAAGACCCTCGGTAGTCGGCAACGGCGTCGCGACACCTGCATTGACCACTTCGAGCGCAATGCCGGCCACGCGGCTGAGCGCGTTAATCGCAGCGCCGCCTGCCAGGAAGTTCGCCACCATCTGCGCGGTCACGGCTTGCGGATAAGGGCTCACCCCTTCCTGTGCGATGCCATGGTCGCCGGCAAACACGATCATGGCCGGGCGCTGTACCGTGGGATGCGTCGTTTTCTGGATCAGGCCCATCTGCCGAGCCAGCGTTTCGAGCCGCCCCAGGCTGCCGGGCGGCTTGGTCTTCGTGTCGATCAGGTGTTGCAGCGTGCCGAGCAGCGTCTGGTCGAGCGGTTCGACCACAGGTAAGGCGAGTGACGACATCATAGACGTTCGTAATAGATAAGGTTCTGTTCGTTATTTCTTTTTCTTTCTTCTAGCGGACGCACTGAGACAGAAATTCATCGCTTCAGTGACTGTGGACGTTCTGCTGCCCCCGGGGCCGACGAGACAGTTGATTCCCGCGGAAAGATTACCACGCCAGGTGTTTGATACCCCGGAAGTTTGTGGTTTCGACGATGCCTGGAGGGTCACCATGCCCAACCGGGCGCTAAAATGGCGTATTGCTCCAGGCGCCCAGGTTATGCATCAGTCCCCTCCTCCACCCCCCTCGGAAAACGTGCAGCGTGATGGCCACGCATTCAGCGACGCCGAGCGTGCCGCCGTCTATCGGGCAATCTACGAGCGACGTGACATGCGCCACTTCGTGTCCACGCCTGTCGACCCGGAGGTGCTGCAACGCCTGATCGAAGCGGCCCACCACGCGCCGAGCGTCGGCTATATGCAGCCTTGGCGCATCATCCGCATTAGCGATACCGGGCTACGATCCGAACTGCACGCAATTGTCGAACATGAGCGCCTGCGCACCGCCGACGCGCTCGACCAGCGCCGCGACGAATTCATGCAACTCAAGGTGGAGGGCATGCGCGAATGCGGCGAACTGCTGGTCGTCGCCCTGATGGATGGCCGGGAAAAGCATGTGTTCGGGCGTCGCACGCTGCCCGAAATGGACCTCGCCTCGGTGGCCTGTGCGATTCAGAACATGTGGCTGGCCGCACGCGCCGAAGGATTGGGCATGGGATGGGTCTCGCTGTTCGACACGGACGAAGTGCGCCGCGTACTCGGCATTCCGGCGGGCGCGAAGCCGGTCGCGATACTTTGCCTGGGCCACGTGCGGCAGTTCTATGCCGAACCCATGCTGGAAACTGAACGCTGGGCCCAACGGAAACCTCTCGCCGAGTGCGTCTACGAAAACGGTTGGCCGGAGGCCGCGCCATACAGCGTCGAGTCCAGAAAATCCTGCGATTCGAGCACCTGACCCACGAGAATCAGGGCCGTGCGCGACGCATCGGTAGGTTGCACCTTGCCCACTATGTCGCCCAACGTTCCGCGAATGATTTCCTGATCTGGCCAGCTCGCCCTGTACACCACGGCGATCGCACCGGCCGGACCGTAGAACGGCAGCAGTTCCTCAACGATACGCGCGAGATGCCGAACTCCAAGATGAATCGCGAGCGTCGCGCGGTGCCGTGCCAGATCGGCAAGCTGTTCGCCATCGGGCATTGCGGTCCTGCTGGCGTAGCGCGTCAGGATCAGCGTCTGCGAAACGCCGGGCAGCGTCAGTTCACAACCGAGCGCTGCGCTGCAGGCTGCCGTCGCCGTGACACCGGGGACGATTTCATAGGGAATATCGAGTGCGCGGAGCCGGCGGATCTGCTCGCCAATCGCACCGTACAAGGACGGATCGCCGGAATGCACACGTGCAACGTCGAGCCCGCGGCGATGTGCCCGCTCGAGCAAAGCCACGATGGCATCAAGGTCGAGCTCGGCGGTATTCACGACCTGCCCGGCGCGATGGCCTGCGATAACCGCCTCGGGCACCAGTGATCCCGCATAGAGAATCACCGGGCAAGTGCGCACCAGACGCTGCCCCTTGACCGTGATGAGTTCAGGGTCGCCGGGACCCGCACCGATAAAAAACACCGTCATAAACCGCTCCAAAAATTTCCTTGCCCGCTCGCACCGTCGGTCAGGGCGCCAGGGCGTCAGGCCAATCTTCCAAAGCACCGAGCAATGCGGCGCCACTATCGAATACGCGTGCCGCCGCGGGCAGCTCCGGGCGCCTTAGCATCAGAACCGGCAAGCCACGCTCGCGAGCTACGTCGAGTTTGGCCTCGGTCGCGCGTCCGCCGCTATTCTTGCTGATCACCACGTCAATCGCCGCCTCTGCAAACAGCGCGCGTTCGCCTTCATGCGTGAAGGGGCCGCGTGCATCGATCACGCGCGCACGCGCGTTGCCCGCATGCGCATCGAGACAGCGCACCGTCCAGAATTGTTGCGGCGGAATCTCGTCGAGATGCGCGAGCGGCTCACGCCCGAGCGTGAAAAGAGGACGGCGAAAGGCAGCGAGTAACTTGACCAACCCCGCCCAGTCGTCGGCCTCGCGCCAATCGTCGCCGGGCTGCGCAATCCAGCCTGGGCGACGCAGCGCCCAGCACGGTACGCCGGCCTCCCGGCTTGCCGCCGCGGCGTTCGCGCTGATTCGCGCAGCGTATGGATGGGTGGCGTCGATCAAAAGCGAAACATGCTCGTCAACCAGATAGCGCGCCAGCCCTTCACTGCCTCCGAAACCTCCAACGCGGACCCGGCAGTGCAAATCCTCCGGCACCCGGCCGAGGCCTGCCAGACTGTAGATATGCTCGCCCGCGAGCCGGCGCGCCAATTGCAACGCGTCGCCTGTACCGCCGAGGACAAGGATGCGCATCATAAGGCAGACCCGACCAGATTCCCGACCCGATCGATCGCGAACATTTCGAGCGCCACGCCGGCCGGCGCAATCCCAACTGCCACATCGCGCGCACGCCGGCATACCGCATCGCCGAGCGGCACCGCCCGAGCGTGCGCCAGCGCTAGCGCCTCCTGACTCGTATTGGCGGCCCGCATCGACGCCTGCAGACTCGAATCGGCGCCCCACTCGCCGGCCCATTCGGCCAGCTGCGCGAGATCGATAGTGGATACGCGGCTGTGCAGATCCAGATGGCCGGCAGCGAGCTTGCTGATCTTGCCGAAACCGCCGCACACGCTCAGGCGCTCGACCGGAGCGCGCCGCAGATGCTTGAGCACTGCTCCGACAAAGTCCCCCATCTCGATCAACGCGATCTCGGGCAGGCCGTAACGCTGCCGCATCGCCTCCTCGCTTGCGTTACCCGTGCAGGCCGCCAGATGCCGATACCCGTTCGCACGAGCTACGTCGATACCTTGATGAATCGAGGCGATATAGGCCGAGCAGGAAAACGGCCGCACGATTCCCGTGGTGCCGAGAATCGACAGGCCGCCCACGATGCCGAGCCGCGGATTCATCGTCTTGAGCGCGAGCGCCTCGCCCCCTTCCACGCCGATCGTCACTTCGAAGCCACCGCTATAGCCGCTGGCAACAGCAAGTTCCGTCAGATGTTCGGTCATCATGCGGCGCGGCACCGGGTTGATTGCCGGCTCACCGACCGGCAGCGTCAACCCCGCTCGCGTGACCGTGCCCACACCAGGGCCGGCATGAAAACCCACCCCAGGTTCGGCCCTCAGACGCACGCGGGCGAACACCAGCGCGCCGTGCGTCACGTCGGGATCGTCGCCCGCGTCCTTGATCGTGCCAGCTTCAGCTTGCGTGCCCGACTCGACCCCAGCGAGCCGGCAAAAGGTCAGCCGCAAGGAGACGCGCTGCCCTTTGGGCAGCACGATTTCCGCCGCGTCACTCGTTTCCCCTGTCAACAGCAGCCGCGCCGCCGCCAGCGAAGTCGCGGTCGCGCAGCTGCCAGTGGTATATCCAGAGCGCAGGGGCGCAGACTGCTCGGGGGTTTCGTCACGCATGCCGGTCTTCCCGCTTGCATACCTCAAGCAGCGTGACCGGCAGAGCCGGACGCCAGGTATCGAAGCGCCCAAGAGGCTCGATTTCCGACAGGGCAATGCGCGTTAGCGTGCCCCCATGTTGCGCGTGCCAGGCCGACAGCGCCGCCTCGCCTTGCACCGTGACCGCATTCGCGACCAGACGTCCGCCCTCGCGCAAACGCGCCCAGCAGGTATCCAGCACACCCGGCCCGGTCACACCACCGCCGATAAAAACCGCGTCGGGAGTATCCAGACCCTCGAGTGCTGCGGGCGCCCGCCCGGCAACCAGTTGCAGCGTCGGCACACCGAGCGCTTCACGGTTGTACTCGATAAAAGCCTGCCGCTCAGGGTGGCTTTCGATCGCGATCGCGCGGCAATCCGGATGCGTACGCATCCATTCGATACCGATCGAACCGCTGCCCGCGCCGACATCCCAGAGTAGTTCGCCGGGCGCCGGCGCCAGACGTGCGAGCGTGATCGCGCGTATGTCGCGCTTCGTCAACTGGCCATCGTTGCGATATGCCTCGTCGGGCAAGCCGGGGGTCAGCGGCAAACGCAGGACCTGCCCATCCGCACGGCATTCGACGGCGATCAGGTTAAGTGCAGCGACCGTACCGGCGGACCAGGCATCGGCACGTCCGTCGATACGCCGCTCGTGCACGCCGCCGCCCAGATGTTCGAAGACGGTCATCCTGCTCGCGCCGTAACCGCGCGCCATCAACAGAGTGGTCAAGGCTGCCGGGGTGTTGCCATCTGCGCTCAGCACGAGCAGACATGCGCCGTCATACATCACCGTGCTCAGCGCGGCCAGCGGACGGCCGACCAGCGAAACCGTCTTGACCTGTTGCAAGGCCCAGCCCATACGCGCTGCGGCCAGAGACACAGATGAAGGCGCCGGCAGAACATGCAATTCCTCCGCTGGTAACTGGCGCGCCAGCACCGCGCCGACACCAAACAGCATCGGGTCTCCGCTCGCCAGCACGCAAACCGGCGTGCCACGCCGCGCGAGCACCGCCGAAAGATCGAACGGTTGAGGCCACGCTTCGCGCTGCGCCCGCAGACGTGGCGGCAGCATCGCCAGATGACGCGCACCGCCGTAGACAATGTGTGCGTCGAGCAGCGCACGGCGTGCCGGCCGGCCGAGTCCGGCGAAACCGTCTTCGCCAATCCCGACCACGGTCAACCAGGCTGGCCTTGGCCCAAATTCTTTTGCATGCATCGAGAGGTTCTGTGAACGCCTGAGCCGCACGGCCGCAGCGTCGTTTCAGATATCGAAAACAGGCATAATACAGCGCTTAGGCAGCCTTCCTTGCGGCCTTCTTTGCCCTGACACTGAGCGAACGCTGAGGCCCGCCCGCACAACACGCGGGCAGCGCCGCTCGCGCACGCGTGAAGTGATCCATGCATTTCCGGCCCTACGTGAACCGCCCTCCACTCCCCGCCAGCAGCAACGTTGCTCCGTACTCATCGGCCTGTCCCGGGTTGCTGCATATCGTCGCTGCGCGAGATGGCGGGCTGTGCCGTATCCGCCTGCCTGGCGGCGCGATCGAGGCCGCTCAACTGCACGCCCTGGCTAGCGCGGCAGAACGCCATGCGGGCGGCCCTGTCGAACTGACGAACCGCGCGAATCTGCAATTGCGGGGCATTCGCGCCGGTCACGAAACGGCGCTGAGCCAGGCGCTGCTTGAGGCAGGGTTCGGCCCCGGTGGGCACCGCGAAACTAGCCGTGCCGATGCACGAGCGGCTGACGCCCGTCGCAACCTGATGCTCAGCCCCGTAGCCGGTCGCGATCCTGACGCGCTAATCGATACGCGAGCGCTCGCCGCAAGCCTGCTCGACACTTTGCAGAACGAACCGCGCTTCGCTGCGCTCTCGCCCAAATTCTCCGTGCAGCTTGATGGCGGCGAGCGGCTCGCCATGCTCGAACATCCGCACGATATCTGGTTTGCGGCACAACCGGACGGGACCGATGTGGGTTTCGCATTTGGCCTCGCAGGCTGCCCATCGTCCGGCGTCTACAAGGCCGGCGGCAACATGCTGAACCCAGCGCCGGAGGCGAGCGCCGATATACCGGCGCTCGGCATCGTCGGTCCGGAACAGGTCCCAGCGTTGCTCAATGCCCTGCTGCAGGCGTTCCTCGATCTCGCCACGCCGCAGCAGCCGCGCATGCGCGATCTGTTACGGACACACGCGGCCAGTTCAATCCTGCAGCGTGCGCAAACGTATCTCGACTTCCAGCCTCGGACAGCACGCGCATGGACTCGCCATATCGCCGATCCGGCCCTGCGCTTTGGACCCCACCCGCAAGCTACAGCCGGTTTGTGGTGGGTCGGCGGCCAGCCGCCGCTAGGCCGGCTCGACACGCGCACCCTGCATGCACTGGCCGAACTCGCGCACGCGGCAAACACACAGGCCACGGTGATAGTAACGCCCTGGCAAAGCATCCTGATTCCGGATCTCGCCAAAACGGCAGTGGCACCAACCGTCGCCGCCATGGAGCGGCTCGGTTTTATCTGCGATCCCCAGGCAGCGTATGCCGGCCTGATTGCCTGCGCGGGTTCACGCGGCTGTGCGAAAGCGCGAGCCGATACCAAGGCCGACGCGCAATACCTCGCAGAACATCTGCCCCAACTTCGCCCCGCAGCGCTCGAGTTGCACCTGAGCGGCTGCGAGCGCTCATGCGCGGCGGCTCATTGCGCGGCTCACACGCTGCTCGCCGTGGCCCCCGGACACTACGACCTTTACGAACGCGATGGCGGCCCCGGCTTCGGCCGCCTCGTTGCGCACGATCTGAGCCTTGAACAGATCAAGACTGCACTTACAACAACCGCCCGGAGCCCTATCGATGTCTGAGTACATCCGTGACGGACAGGAAATCTATCGCCAGTCCTTCGCCACGATTCGCGCCGAAGCGGATCTGTCACGCATCCCGCCCGATCTGGAAAAACTCGCCGTTCGCGTGATTCACGCCTGCGGCATGGTCGAAATCGTCGAAGCGCTGGAATTCTCCGCAGACGCCGGGCACTCTGGCCGTGAAGCACTGATGGGCGGTGCGCCGATTCTCTGCGATGCGCGCATGGTTGCCGAAGGCATTACGCGCGCGCGCCTGCCCGCGGCAAACCAGGTCATCTGCACGCTCGGCGAGCCTCGTGTACCCGCACTGGCCGAATCGCTTGGCAACACCCGCTCGGCTGCCGCCGTGGAATTGTGGCGGCCGAATCTGGCCGGCAGCGTGGTGGTCATCGGCAACGCACCCACCGCACTGTTCCATTTGCTGGACATGATCGCGGCCGGCGCGCCCAGACCCGCGCTCATCCTCGGTTTTCCGGTGGGATTTATCGGCGCGGCCGAATCGAAAGCCCTGCTGGCCGCCAATACGCTCAGCCTCCCCTATGTCTGCGTCGCGGGCCGCCGCGGCGGCAGCGCGATGGCCGCAGCAGCGGTCAATGCGCTCGCCTCGGAGATCGAATAAGTGAAACCAGCTGGACGTTTATACGGTCTTGGCGTCGGCCCCGGCGACCCCGAACTGCTGACGCTGAAAGCACTGCGCCGCCTCACAAGCGCCGACGTGGTGGCCTATTTCGTGGCCAAGGGCAAGAAAGGCAACGCCTACAGCATCATCGAGGCACATCTGCAACCAGCCCAGACGCAGTTGCCACTCGTCTATCCGGTCACGACCGAAGCACTTGAACCGCCGCTGTGTTACGAAACGATCATCGCCGGGTTCTACGACGAAGCGGCCGAAACGGTCGCAGAGCATCTCAATGCCGGACGCGACGTCGCCGTCATCTGCGAAGGCGATCCGTTCTTCTACGGCTCGTACATGTATCTGCACGACCGGCTCGCCGCGCGCTTCGAGACCGAGGTCGTGCCTGGTGTCTGCTCGATGCTCGGCGGTGCGGCCGTGCTCGGGTCGCCACTCGTGTACCGGAATCAGAGCCTGTCGGTACTGTCCGGCGTGTTGCCCGAAACAGAACTACGCGAGCGGCTCGCCACGGCGGACGCAGCCGTCATCATGAAACTCGGGCGCAACTTCGAAAAGGTCAGGCGCGTGCTGACCGAGCTTGGGCTGGCGCAGCGCGCGCTCTATGTCGAACGCGCGACCATGGCCAATCAACGCATCGTGGCGCTCGACGAGGTCGATCCCATGGCCTCGCCATATTTTTCACTACTGATCGTGCCGGGTAAAAATTGGCAAGCCTGATCCCACCCGCCATCGTAATTCTGGGGCCGTCCGCGCTGGCAACGGCGCGCAGGATCCAGGCCTGTTACGCCGGCTCACGGGTGCACGGTCTGCAGGCGCGAGTCGCCGCCGACGAAGCTTATGCCTCGCTCGGCGAACATTTACGCGCACTCTATGCGCAAGGCACACCGCTGATTGTGCTGTGCGCCGCGGGCATCGTGATCCGCTGCCTCGCCCCGGCACTCGCCAGCAAGGGGGCCGAGCCGCCCGTGCTCGCCGTCGCCGAGGACGGCAGCGCGGTCGTGCCGCTGCTTGGCGGCCTGGCTGGTGTCAACGACATGGCACGCGAGATCGCCGCAGCACTCGAAGTATCCGCCGCAATTACCACCAGTGGCGAATTGCGTTTCGGCACCTGCCTGCTCGATCCGCCTGACGGTTATGTGCTCGCCAGCCTGGAGCACGGCAAACACTTTGTCTCGGACCTGCTCGCCGGCGAGAGCACTCGCGTCGAAGGCCATGCCCCCTGGCTCGAGCAGGCGAACCTGCCGCAGGCACCCGGAGCGAGGCTGTCGATACGCATCAGCGAACAGCTGGGCACCGGGGCGGCGGATGAACTTCTGATCCATCCGCGCTGTGTGATAGCGGCGGTGCTAGAAGGCGACGAACAGACAGCCGCACGGGTCCAACAGGCCTTGCAGGACGCGCGCATCGCGCCGCTCTCGCTCGCGGCCCTGGTCGCACCGCATCGGACCATGAACGATGCGGCACTCAGACTGGCAGCGGACACGCTCGGCGTCCCGTTGCGATTTGTCGAAACAGGCGTCGAGGCGAGCGACTCGCATGCTCTCCTGAACGCAGCGCTTCGATTACCCTGGCGGAGGCTCGACGGCAGCGAACCCGGGCTCGCTTTGGCGTCCTGCGCGGCGCCTGTCGATCCCGCGCAGATCGGCCATGGCCGCGGCTCGCTTAGCGTGGTCGGCCTCGGCCCCGGCAGCGCGGACCTGATGGTTCCAGCCGCGCGCCGCGCACTCGACGCGGCCACCGATATCCTCGGCTACGCCACCTATGTGAACATGGCCGGCCCGTTCCGCGTCGGCCAGCAACTGCATACCAGCGATAACCGCGAGGAGTTGCAGCGCGCGCGTCATGCGTTCGAGCTCGCAAGCCTGGGGCGCTCGGTCGCCATCGTCTCCTCTGGCGACCCGGGCGTGTTCGCGATGGCCGCGGCCGTACTGGAAGCGCTCGATAATTCCGACGATGCCGCCTGGGCCGGCGTCGAACTGAATATCGTGCCCGGCGTCTCGGCCGCGTTTGCTACCGCAGCTCAGGCGGGTGCGCCGCTCGGCCACGATTTCTGCCTGCTCTCGCTGTCCGATAACCTGAAGCCGTGGAGTGTGATCGAAACGCGGCTGCGACATGCGGCCGAGGCTGATCTCGTGATGGCCTTTTATAACCCCATCTCGCGTGCACGGCCCTGGCAGCTCGACCGCGCCCTGGAGATTCTGCGCGCCTTGCGCACACCCGATACCGTGGTGGTGCTGGGCCGCGATATCGGCCGGCCAGGCGCGACCCTCAATTCAACCACGCTCGGTATGCTGCGCTCGGAACAGGTCGATATGCGCACGATGGTGATCGTCGGCTCGTCGACGACGCGCCGTATTCCGGGTGGCCCGCATGGTGAGTGGATCTATACGCCGCGCTGGTATCCGGATGCGAAGGACGCAGTGTCCCAGACCGGGATTGAAGCTGTTAAAGACGCCTGAAACTGTTTCCCGTCGTGCATTAAACTCAGATCAATCCTGGCCTAGCAGATCCTCGGGTCTGAGATGCAGGGCGCCCCAACTCTCCGCCAGCGCTTTGCAACGTGCAAGCCTGAGCGGGCCGGTTTCGAAGTCGACCAGCACGATCCGGTCGGCCTCGGCCGGAAAAGGCGGCTGATCCAAGCTACGGCCATCCGTCAGAATCCATAGGTAACGCTGTCGCGTTACCTGACCGGTTGCAGCGCTCGCCAGCAACTGGCGCGCGCTGCGTACTCCGCTACTCAAGGGCGTGCCGCCACCCCCGCCAAGCGGGCGCAGCCAGCGCTCGTTCCACCAGCGCGGCACCGCCGGCCCGAAGCGACGCTCAGCGCGTGAGCCGGAAAAACAGATCAGCGCTGCTTCATCGCGTGCCTGTCCGATACGATCGAACAGGCTGGCGAGCACGCCCTTCGCAAGCGCGAGACGCCGTCCGCCCAGCATTGAACCCGAGCAGTCGAGCAGGAAGCAATGCAACGCCTTCTGACCGCTCCTCTCCGGCCGGAAACGCAGATGTTGCGTTTGCAGGCGCGCCGCCCCCTTGCTGGCGAATGTCGCCGGCCACGCGATGCGCCGCACGCCCCGCATCCCGCTGCGGCTTGCAGTGCCCGCGCCTTCCAGCCATCGAAACCCGGCGGGCAAACCCGCGGGGGCGCGCTCCCGATGGCTCAGTGTTTTTTTGCGTCTAGCGGCCGGACCGCCTTGACCGGTTCGATTCCCGCAGCCACCGGCGGCAGGTAACCCCAGTCTGTATCGGTGGTCCGACCTGCGGGTGTTGCGGTGGCCGAGGCAGGAGGCGATGCAGCGTTTGACGTATCGGTCTGCCGCGTATCGGATTCGGCTGGCGGCGGTGCAGCTTGTGCCGGGTCTGCGCCATCCGGTTGCGTCCCAGCTTCTGCGTGCCGCCGATGACGTAGCGTCGCTTCGGCCACACGATCGACGTGCTCGACCGCAATCGCTTCAGCCTGCTCGAGCGCCGCGAGTGCGCGAGCCGCGCGCAGCATCACCAGATCGGCGCGCATCCCGTCGACGGCCGCGGCGATACAGAGCTCGCTCACACGCGCATGCACCGCTTCGCCGAATTCGAGCGACGGCAGACGCATGCGCGCAGCGCGAATCCGCCGTGCGTAGTCGTCCTGCTGCACGTCGAAACCACGCCGGAAACCCTGTGGATCGAGTTCGAATGCGAGGCGGGCCTTTACGATCCGTTCGCGCAGCGCCGGCTCAAAGCAGTTTTCTAGCTCAACCATCAAACCAAACCGGTCGAGCAATTGCGGCCGCAACTCCCCTTCTTCGGGATTCATCGTGCCCAGCAGGACGAAACGCGCCTCATGGCTGTGCGAAATACCATCGCGCTCGACCGTATTGACGCTGCTCGCTGCCACGTCGAGCAGCAGATCGACCAGTGAATCGGGCAGCAGGTTGATCTCATCCACATACAGTACGCCGCCGTGCGCCTTTGCCAGCAGTCCGGGAGAAAAGCGCACGGAGTTGTCGCGCAACACCGTTTCGAGATCGAGCGTGCCGACGAGGTGCTCTTCGCTTGCGCCGAGCGGCAACGTCACCAGTTGACCATCTGGCAGCAGGTCGGCAAGCGCGCGCGCAGCCGTCGATTTGGCTGTGCCGCGCGGGCCACTGATGAGTACGCCGCCAATGCCCGGATCGATCGCAGCGAGCAGCAGCGCCTGTTGCAAGGGCGCCTGCCCAAGCAGCGCCGCAAACGGGAAAACCGTACGCGTGGCGACGGGTGTACCGGAGATGAGCGTCCTGGGCGAGTCGATGTTTGTCATGAACGTCCTTCGAGATGCTGTTCCACCGCCAGCAGTTGCTGTTCGACCTGGCTTCGGTACGTGCCGGGATGCTGCCACAAGCCGCGCTGCATGGCCTCTAGCAGCCGCTCGCAGATGCCGTGCAACGCATGCGGGTTATAGCGCTGCAAAAACGCCCGCGTATCCGCGTCGTTCAGGTACGCGTCCGTGACCAGCGCGTATTGATGATCGGCAACCACGCGTGCGGTGGCGTCGTAGCCATAGAGATAATCGACCGTCGCAGCGATTTCGGCAGCGCCTTTATAGCCGTGCCGCTTGATGCCTTCGAGCCATTTCGGATTCACCACGCGCGAGCGGATCACCCGTGCGATCTCCTCGCGTAACGGCCGGATGCGCGGCGTCTCCGGGTTGCTGTGGTCGGCATGGTAAAGCTGCGGTTGCGCGCCGCTCAGGTGCCGCACGGCTGCGGCCATGCCGCCCTGGAACTGGTAGTAGTCGTTCGAATCGAGCAGATCGTGTTCGCGGCTGTCCTGGTTCTGCAGCACCACGTCGATCGCAGCGAGGCGCATGCCGAAAGCATCGTGGGCGGCTTCGCCCGAACGTTGCTGGGTGTAGGCGTAACCGCCCCACTGCTGATACGCGTGCGCAAGATCGGCGTCGCTTTGCCACTGGCTGGTGTCGATCAGTTCCTGCAAGCCTGTGCCATAGGAACCAGGGCGTGCGCCGAAGATACGCCAGCCCGCGCGGCGGCGAGCCTCGCCAGCCTCCAGACCGCCGGCGATCAACTGATCGCGCTCGCGCAGCACGCGCGCGCGGATCGGATTCAGCTCGACAGGCTCGTCGTCGAGCTCGGCCACCGCCTGCACCGCCGCGTCGAACAGGTGCATGAGGTTCGGAAACGCATCGCGGAAAAATCCCGATACGCGCAGCGTGACGTCGATGCGCGGCCGGTCGAACGTTGCGATCGGCAGAATCTCGAAATCGGTCACGCGATGACTGCCGGCTGCCCATTTTGGCCGTACGCCGAGCAGCGCAAGTGCCTGCGCGATATCATCGCCGCCCGTGCGCATGGTCGCCGTGCCCCACACCGACAGTCCGACCGCGCGCGGGTAATCGCCCTGCTCCTGCAAATGCCGCTCGATCAGTTGCTGTGCCGATTTGAGTCCGAGCGCCCAGGCGGCCTGGGTGGGCAGTGCGCGCGTGTCGACCGAATAGAAGTTGCGCCCCGTCGGCAGCACATCGGGGCGCCCCCGTGAGGGCGAGCCGCTCGGCCCCGGCGGCACGAAACAGCCGGCCAGGCCTCGCCGCAACTGCCGCAATTCTTCGCCACCGCATGCGTCGAGGCGCGGCAGCACGTCATTGCGCAAACGCTCGAGAACCTGCTCGGCATGCGGCAGACTGCCCGGCGCCGGCAGGCCGTGTGCAGGCCCAGATTCAGCATTGGCGCCGGACAAACCGCACAGGTCAGCAAGCAATTCCGCTGCGAGCAGTTCGAGCCGCTCGCGTGTATCGCCCTTATGCCGCCAGGGCGCATCGCTCACCTGCTGCAACAGTGCCGGGCGAGGGCCGTCCCATGGCGCCGACCAGTCGGGCGCCAGCGGATCGAACAGGCGGGCAATGTCGAGATCCCGTGCAAGCGCATCGATCAGCCCCGCGTTCGCCTCCCGCCCGTTGCCCACCGGAAAACGCGCCAGCGCCTGCAAGGTGTCGCGCCGCTGCACGCCTTGGGGCGAGTGCCCGAAGATATGCAGACCATCGCGAATCTGCGCCTCTTTCAACTCACATAGCCATGCATCGACCTGGGTCAGCAGCGCATCCTCGGCATCGGGACTGCTGGGTGCGGCCAGACTCAGTTCCTCATGCAGCCGATGCTCGACGATCGTCTTCAGGATCGTGCCGCGCAGCAACCTGCCACGCCGCGGATCGACCATCAAGGCGTCGTAGTATTCGTCGACCTGGCGTTCGAGATCCTGCAGCGGACCGTAATTGTCGGCACGCGTGAGCGGCGGCATCAGATGATCGATGATCACGGCCTGCGCGCGCCGCTTGGCCTGGCTGCCCTCGCCCGGGTCGTTCACAATGAACGGATAGAGATGCGGCAGCGGGCCAAGAATCAGATCGGGCCAGCACTGGCCGCTCAACGCGACGCTCTTGCCCGGCAGCCATTCGAGATTGCCGTGTTTGCCGACGTGCACCACGGCATCGATTTCGAAGCGGTGCCGCAGCCAGAAATAGAACGCCAGATAGGCATGTGGCGGCACCAGTTCGGCGTCGTGATAACTCGCGTAGTCGCTGGCGTCACGGGAACGCGCGGGCTGAATCCCGACGAACACCTGGCCGCAGCGCCAACCGGCGATCATGAAGCGCCCCTGGCGGATCGTCGGATCGAGTTCCGGCGCACCCCAACGCGCATTGAGCGCGGCTTGCACCTCGGCAGGCAGACGCTCGAAATAGCGGCGATAGTCGGCCAACGCCAGGCTTTGCAAGGCAGGACGTAAGTCGCGCACAACCGGGTCGTTGGTGACACCCTGAGTCAGCGTGCGCAGCAGGGCCTCGCCATCGGCCGGCAATGGATCGAGCCGGTAACCCTCGTCACGCAACATGGCGAGGATCGTCAGGACGGAGGCCGGCGTATCGAGTCCGACACCGTTGCCGATCCGCCCTTCGCTGACGGGGTAATTCGCGAGGATCAGCGCGAGCCGCTTGTCGGCATTCTCAAGCGTGCGCAACCGGCACCAGCGCCGGCTCAGCTCGGCCACGAACGCGATGCGCTCGAGATCGGGCTGATAGCGCACCACGTCGACCTCGGTATGCGGGCAGCGGTAGTCGAGTCCCTTGAAACTGATCGCTCGCGTAATCACGCGGCCGTCGACCTCGGGCAGCACCACATGCATCGCGATATCGCGCGCATTGAGGCCATGATTGTCCTTGAGCCACGTCTCGCGGTTCCCGCCGCTCAGGATCACCTGCAGCACGGGTGCATCGCCCGCGAGGGCAAAGGCATCCGGGGCATCGATCGAAGAGACCGCAAACGCGGTGGTATTCAGCACCAGCGCGACCCGATGCTCGACGCTCAACTGCTGCAATACAGAGAGGCTCACTCGATCCTTCAGCGAAGTCACGGCGAGCGGCAAGGGGTTCACGCCTTGCGCCTCGAGCGCCTCGATCAGCGCATCGAACACGCGCGTATTGGCCGCCTGCAAATGCGCCTTGTAGAACAGGATCAGTGCCACCGGCGCACCGGGGCGCCAGCGCGCCTGCCAGTCGGCGATGCTCGGCGTATCGTGCTCAGGATGATAAAGCGCGGCAGCGGGCAACACGCGCGGCGCGGCCGGTTCGCTGCCCCAGCCGAGCGCGCGATAAGCGATGCAGCGCAGGAAGGCTTCGGCATTAAGCGGGCCGCCCTCGCGCAGATAGCGCCAGAGCTGATGGCACAAGGCGGGATCGGCGGTACTGCGCGCGAGCAGGTGCGGGTCTTCCTGAAGGTCGCCCGAGAACATCACCAGCACCTGCTTCCTGCGTTCGGCCAGTTCGACCAGCTGCTCGATACCGTAAGGCCAGTAGGCTTCGCCGCCCAGATGGTCGACGACCACCACACGCGCATGCTGGAGCACATCGTCGACGTAAAAATCGACCGATGCAGGCTGCCGCAAAAAGCTGACATTGGTGAGCCGGATCTCCGGGAAGCCGGCGCCGAGCCTCGGCACCACGCTCGCCAACAGCGCCAGCGTCGTGTCGGCCGAACTCAGCACCACGATCTCAGCCGGTCGCTGATCGATCCGGATGACGCCTTCGGTATCGTCGACAAAACCGCCCGGAACGGTGCGTAGCAGATGCATAACGGATCAGGACTGCTGGGCCTGGGCAGCCAACGCGTTGCTCAGCGCGCGCTGCAGCACAGGTTGATCGAGATCTTCGCCGATCAGCACGAACCGGTTGGCCCGTGCTTCGTCTTCGCGCCAGCGCCGGTCGAAATAGCTGTCGAAGCGCCGGCCCACGCCCTGGATCACGAGGCGCATTGGTGTGCCCGGCAGCGCTGCAAAACCCTTGACGCGGTAGATCGTGTGCTGCTCCGTCAAACCCTGCAGCGCCGCGATGATCGTTTCGCGCGATGCTGCGGGCGCTTCAACGATCACGGAATCGAATTCGTCGTGGTGATGATCGGGATCGTCGGCCGAGCCATGATGATCGTGGCGCAGATGAATCGTGGTTTCGGACGCCGCCTGCAAACCCAGCAGACCGTGCAGATCCAGCTGCCCTCGCTGGGCGCGCACGATCTTGACCTGGGGCGGCAACTCCTCGCGAATCTCCGCTTCCACGGCAGCCTGCTGTGCCTCGTCGAGCAGGTCGGTCTTGTTCAGGATCACGAGATCGGCCGAGCCGAGCTGGTCTTCGAACAGCTCGTGCAACGGCGATTCGTGATCGAGATTGGGATCGGCCCGGCGCTGCTCATCCACGGCCTGTGGGTCGTCGGCGAACTGTCCGCTTGCTGCGGCAGGGCCGTCCACCACGGTCACCACCGCGTCGACGGTGAAGCTGTTACGGATCGAAGGCCAGTTGAACGCCTGGACCAGCGGTTTCGGCAACGCCAGCCCCGAGGTTTCGATCAGAACGTGGTCGATCTCGCCACGGCGTTCGACCAGTTGCTCCATCACCGGGAAAAACTCTTCCTGCACGGTGCAGCACAGACAGCCGTTGGCGAGCTCATAGAGCTGGCCGGCCTGTTCGCGGCCTTCTTCGTCGCAGCCGATTCCGCAACCACGCAGAATTTCGCCGTCGATGCCGAGCTCGCCGAACTCATTGACGATGACAGCAATCCGCAAATCGTTCGCGTTTTGAAGAATATGGCGCAGCAAGGTGGTTTTGCCACTCCCAAGAAAGCCCGTGACGACAGTCACAGGGATCTTGCGCATGGGGTTCTGCATGATCACTCCGTTATTAAACAAGCCAGCTCGTCGGGCACTCGCTTCAGACCAGACGCGAGCGGTAGCGTCTGGCGCAGGACGTAAACAGGACGTGGGGACGATACGGAACGTTGCGGTCGCAACAGAGGAACGCGATGAAGGCGTGGATGGCCAGCTGCATCCCCGCAGCGCCAACACCTCTTCTCTGGCCGGTATCCGGGCTGGCGAACGCACCGCTCCACCTTCCCACGCGAATCTTTCGCGCAGTGGTTGATTGCCCGCGATCCTGGTCGCGGACATGGAGCCGGCTTCGCATCGCCTAAGCGACGCTTTCGCTGAACCGTTGCGGGGGCAGCACAGGTTGGGCTCGCGCTAGCGCGGCAAGCGTCCTGTTTCCCGTTTAACTGCCGGCGCGATAACGCGTCGGCGGGCACCAGAGTGGGACGAGTTTAGGCTGCACCGCGAGGCAGCGTCAAGAAGCGACGCTGGCGAGCGGCCGCCAACGCGTGTATTGTAGCGCGCCAGATATCTGCAAACCGACACGCCATATGCTTACGGCCCGAGCGGACGGTTACGACACAACATGAAGCAATTCAGCATCGGCATTGGCTGTCGGCAGCAAGTTTCGGCCGAGGCGATCGAGGCCGCTGTGCTCGCGACGCTTGGCAAACTGGGCGTGCAAGGGGCCAACGCCTTTGAATCGATCGCCTCGATCTCGACCATCGATTCAAAGGCGCGAGAACCCGGCCTCCTGACATTCTGTGCCCGTCATGCGCTAATGTTGCATAGCTTCAGCCGTGAAGCGATCGCCGCCTGCCCGGGCGGCATGCTTCGCGCAACGGCCTCGAAAGCGGTACAGGCCCGCTTCGGCGTCGACGGCATCTGCGAACCTTGCGCGCTGCTGGGAGCGCCCGGCGGCAGCCTCGTTGCCGGCAAAACGGCTTCGCCTGGCGTCACCGTGGCCATTGCCTGCCTGGCCGAATTCTGTACGCAGGCGCCCGGGGCGCGCCGATTGAACCCAACCACCAGGACCTGACTGCATGAAAACCGATACGGAATCGCATCTGCGCATGACCCAACGCCGCCGCGAAGGACATGAAAAGAAACAGGCGCAGGCCACCATCGAAAAAGGACTGTTGATCGTCAATACGGGCACGGGCAAGGGCAAAAGCACAGCGGCTTTCGGCATGGCCGTGCGCGTGCTCGGACACGGCATGCGCCTCGGTGTCGTGCAATTCATCAAGGGTGCACTGCATACCTCGGAGCGCGATTTCCTGGGCAGTCTGCCAAACTGCGATTTCGTCACGATGGGCGACGGCTATACCTGGAACACGCAGGATCGGGAAGCCGACATTGCGACGGCACGCAAAGGCTGGAGCGAAGCCTGCCGGATGATCGAAAGCGGCGAATATCAGATGGTGATTCTCGACGAACTCAATACCGTACTCAAGTACGAGTATCTGCCGCTCGATGAAGTGCTGGACGTCTTTAGCAAGCGTCCGGACATGCTCCATGTGGTGGTCACCGGACGGCATGCGCCTGACGGACTGATTGAGGCCGCAGACCTCGTCACCGAGATGCGCATCGTCAAACACCCATACCGCGAGCAACACGTCAAAGCGCAGCGCGGCGTCGAGTTCTAAGCCATGGCCGCCTGTCCAGCGCTGTTCATCAGCGCCCCGGCTTCGGGTCAGGGCAAGACCACCGTCACGGCAGGGCTTGCCCGCTACCACAGCCGCCTCGGACGGCGTGTGCGCGTGTTCAAGACCGGTCCGGACTTTATCGATCCGACTATCCTCGCGCACGCGAGCGGTGCGGCGGTGTTTTCGCTCGACCTCTGGATGGTCGGCGAAGCCGGCTGCCGTACACTGCTGGCCGAAGCGGCAGGCGACGCCGATCTGATCCTGGTCGAAGGGGTCATGGGGCTGTACGACGGCCGGCCCAGCAGTGCCGATCTGGCGAGCGCCTTCGGCATACCCGTATTGGCGGTGATCGCAGCGAAATCCATGGCCCAGACCTTCGGCGCATTGGCCTTCGGTCTCGCTCAATTCCAGCCGCAGGTGCCTTTTTACGGTGTGCTCGCGAACCGGGTCGGCTCGCCCTATCACGCGAAACTGCTTGAAGAGGCATTACCGGCCTCGCTGCGCTGGTGCGGCCATCTGAACAGCAACGACTCGATCGAATTGCCGGACCGGCACCTCGGTTTGCACCAGGCCGCAGAAATCGCGGATCTCGATGCACGCCTCAACCAGGTTGCCGATGCGCTCGCCGCGACGCCGCTGGCCGAACTGCCGCCCGCCATCCACTTCGAGGCGCCACCGCGTAACAGCCTGCCACGCCTGCTCGACGGCAGGCTGATCGCAATTGCAAAGGACGCGGCCTTTTCCTTTATCTACCCAGCCAATCTCGCACTGCTCGAAGCACTCGGCGCCAGACTCGCGTATTTCTCGCCGCTCGCCAATGAACCGGTACCTCAGGCTGCCGATGCCCTCTATCTTCCCGGCGGTTACCCGGAACTCCATGCCCGGACCCTGGCGGACCGGAAATGCAGTGCCGGCTCGATTCGCGCACACGCCGCAGCCGGCAAACCGTTGATCGCCGAATGTGGCGGCATGCTCTATCTGCTTGACCGACTGATCGACGTGCACGGTGCCTCTACCCCGATGCTCGGCCTGCTGCCCGGCGAGGCCAGCATGCAGATCCGCTTCGCGGCACTGGCCATGCAACAGATCGAAGGACGACACGGCGTCATGACCGGACACACGTTCCACTATTCGAAGCTGAACACGCCGCTCGCACCGGTTACGACCGCGGTTCGGCCGCAAGGCGCAACCAGCGGAGAAGCCCTCTATCGGCACGGTGCAATCGTCGCAACCTACATGCACGCTTACTGGCCGTCGAATCCGGTATTCGCCGCCGCCTTGTTCCGCGGCGAGGCGTTCTGAACAAAAATCGCTGGAAAGGGAAAGGTCCCTCCGTCCGAACCGCTATTCATGCGGAGATTGACGCCCTCCGGCAGCCTTCTGTACTCTTGCGCCTTGATGGTTCCCCTCACCGGGATTAAACGGGAACGCAGTGAGAGCGCTCTGCTCAAGTCTGCGACTGCCCCCGCAACTGTAAGCGCCGAGTCCACACCATGCTTGACCACTGGGTAACCGGGAAGGTCGGTGCCGGATCGTGACGTGCGAGTCAGGAGACCTGCCATCGACCGAGGTCTGCTCAGCCGGATCGGACGGGGATGTCCGAGTCGCCAAGTATCCGTTTGCGCGAATGGATACCTGCTGTAAGGACAGCCCGAACCTCAGGATTCTTGCATGTCCATCACGTACTCAAGGTCAGTTCCAACTGACGCATTGCGCTATCGGCTGATTGCCATCTACAGCGTCCTCGCTTTATTCAACGTCGGCAGCTGGATCTGGGCCTTCATAGCCTTCCACGGTCACCCGCTGTTACTGGGCACCGGCCTGGTCGCCTACGGCTTCGGATTGCGCCATGCAGTCGATGCCGATCACATCGCCGCCATCGATAACGTCACACGCAAACTGATGCAGGATGGCCGGCGGCCCGTCACGGTCGGTTTCTTCTTTGCCATCGGTCACTCGGCCGTGGTTTTGCTGGTAGCGGCAGCGGTTGCTGCTACAGCCTCTGCGCTCGAAAGCCGGTTCGAATCCTGGCAAAACGTCGGCGGCATAATCTCGACCAGCGTCTCAGCGATCTTCCTGTTTTTGATCGCGGGCATGAACCTGATCATCCTACGCGGCGTATGGCGGGCGTTCAAGAAAGTAAAGCGTGGTGAGCCGTACGATCAGGACGATCTCGACCTCTTACTCAACAGTCGCGGCTTGCTCGCACGGATGTTCCGGCCGCTGTTCAAGCTTGTATCGAACTCATTGTGGATGTTGCCGCTCGGCTTTCTGTTCGGCCTGGGTTTCGATACCGCGACCGAAGTCAGCCTGCTCGGCATCTCGGCACACCAGGCATCTCAAGGGTTGTCGATCTGGATCGTGCTGGTGTTTCCGGTACTCTTCGCCGCAGGCATGACACTGATCGACACCACCGACGGGATCCTGATGCTTGGTGCCTATGAATGGGCGTTCGTGCGACCGATCCGCAAGCTTTACTACAACCTCACGATTACGCTGGTCTCTGTGCTCGTCGCGGTCGTGATAGGCGGTATTGAGGCGCTGGGGATGATTGCCGACCAGATCAGGCAAAAGGGCCTGTTCTGGCAGACCGTCGATACGCTGAACGAGAATTTCAACAACCTCGGCTTCGTCATCATTGGCATCTTCATCGTCTCCTGGGTCCTGTCGTTCCTGATTTACCGGATCAAGGGCTACGACAAACTCGAAGCGCATCTGCATGCGCAATAAGCGCTCAGTTGAGCTGGCTCGGCTGGAGTCAGCGTGACGCGTCCGCACGCTTGCCGATAGCGGCGAACACCCGAGCCAGGTCGAGGTGCTCCTCGAGCGTATCGGCGAGCCGGTCGAGCGACGCGTCCCGCAACGCCGGATAGTCGAGTGCTTGCGAACCGGCCAGCCCCGCCCACGCGAGCAAGGCACTGCAGGAGGCCGGCGTGTCGAACAGCCCGTGCACATAAGTGGCGAGAATCTGCCCGTCAGCCGACACCGCGCCATCGGGACGTGTATCGTCCCCGTCCGACTGATCCGCTACGAGGTACAACGCCGGCGCATCAAGCGCGGGGCCGTGGGTTTCGCCCATGTGAATCTCGTAGCCGCAAACGTCCGGCGAACCGTTCAGCGTCAGGGCGCCCGTGACGTTCCTGAGCATCTTCTCGCGTGTGATGACGGTCTCGTAATCGAGCCAGCCGAGACCCTTCGTGGTACCCGGCTGGCCCTCCACGCCGTGCGGGTCGTTCACCGATTGGCCGAGCATCTGCATGCCTCCGCAGATACCGATCACCCGGCCGCCATAACGCAAATGCCGACGCAGCACTTCTTCCCAACCGTTGTCGCGCAGCCAGGCCAGATCTCCACGCACATTCTTGGAGCCGGGCAAAATCACCAGGTCCGCGGGCGGCGGCGGAATACCCGCAAGCGCATAGCTGAAATCGACCTGCGGGTGCGCGCGGAGCGCATCGAAATCCGTGTGATTGCTGATATGCGGCAATGCCGGCACGACCACCCGCAGAGACTGCACGGCATCGGCCGCACCGCTATGCGCCACACGCGGCAGCATGTCTTCGGCGTCGAGCGCCAATCCGTGCAGATACGGCACCACCCCCAGTACCGGCTTGCCTGTACGTGCCTCCAGCCAGTCAAGCCCAGGCTGCAGCAGACCTGGATCGCCTCGAAACCGGTTGATGACGAAACCGCAGACCCTTGCGCGTTCGGATTCGGACAGGCATTCGAGCGTACCGAGCAAATGCGCGAACACACCGCCGCGATCGATATCGGCCACCAACAGCACCGGGCAATCGACCGCTTCAGCAAAGCCCATGTTGGCGATGTCGTTCGCACGCAGATTGATCTCCGCCGGGCTGCCGGCCCCTTCCACCAGGATCGTGTCGTACTGCTGCTGCAGGCGTGCGTAAGATTCGAGCACGGCCTTGAAGGCCAGCGGTTTATAGTCGTGATAGGCGCGCGCATCAAGATTCATTCGTGCTTTGCCATGCACGATCACCTGCGCACCACGATCGCTGGTCGGCTTGAGCAGCACCGGGTTCAGGTCCGTATGCGCGGGAATGCCGGCCGCAATCGCCTGCAACGCCTGTGCGCGGCCAATCTCGCCCCCATCGATCGTGACTGCGCTGTTGAGCGCCATGTTCTGTGGCTTGAACGGCGCTACCCGTCCGCCGCGGCGCGACACCAGCCGGCACAGACCGGCGACCAGCGTGCTCTTGCCTGCATCGGAGGTTGTACCCTGGATCATCAGTGTGCCGCCAGGCACAGCCGGTGCGAAATCGTTCGGAACAGTCATCAGGAAACTGAGGCTCGATCAAAAATGGATGAGTTGGTGCACACAACGCAATTTGCAGAGGTGCGAGAGGCATCACACGGTTTACGATTATCCCATTGCCACCGGTGCATCACCCCTGTCGATACAATCACGACATGATTTCACCCAACCCTACACTCGTCCCGGGCGCAATCGTGCATGGTGGCAATCTGCGCGAAGCCGTCCGGCGCTACGGTATCAGTTTTGACGCGTGGCTCGATCTGTCGACCGGTATCAATCCGCACGCCTATCCGGTGCCCCCCATTCCTGCCGAGATATGGCGCCGCCTGCCCGACGATGGCGATGGCCTGCTCGCCGATGCCGCGCGGTACTATGGCGCGCCGAGTTCCGACCATATAACGTCAGTGGCGGGTAGCCAGGCAGCCATCCGGGCGCTGCCCGAACTGCTTCGGCGCGGAGTCGCCGCGGTTGCTCCGCTAACCTATGGCGAATATGCCCCTGCGTTCGAGCGCGCGGGCCACACCGTCGTGCCACTCGACATCGACGACGATGTGTTGCCCTGCGGCGTCAACCACGCGGTCGTCGTCACGCCAAACAATCCGACAACGAAGCAAGTGGACCCGCACCGTCTGTTGCAGTGGCATGCGCAACTTTCGGCGGTCGGCGGCACGCTGATCGTGGATGAAACGTTCGGTGACGCACTGCCTGCGGAGACATGCTCGTCGATGGCAGCGTATGTCGATCGCGAGGGACTCGTGGTCCTGCGCTCACCGGGAAAATTCTTCGGACTCGCCGGAGCGCGTTGCGGCTTCGCGCTGGGCCGGCCCGAGTTACTTGCAGCGCTAAGCCTCCATCTCGGCGCCTGGACCGTCAACGGACCCGCCCGCCATGCAGTGGCACACGCGTTCCGCGACCATGCGTGGCAACATCAGATGCGTGTGCTACTTGCGTCTGAAAGCGCACGGCTTGTAGCGTTGCTGCAGGCTCACGGCCTGGTCGCACTGAGCACTCCCCTGTTTGCCTGGTTCCCGGATCCACGTGCAGAGGCACTGCACCAGGGGCTCGCCCGGCAAGGGATCTGGACACGCTATTTTTCGGCTATCCCCAGCGTGCGCTTTGGGCTACCCGGGTTGGAGCAAGAGTGGGCACGGCTCGAGCTGGCTCTTGCCCGGACCATGGACGAACTCTCGAAGATCGGAGAATGAACGAGCTGCCGGTGCGGTGGCCCATGACCGTCTCCGCATCGAGAATGGCTTTGATGCGGCCTCGCACCCGGCGAGTAGTCTCTGCTTTCTTCGTCCGGATTGGCCGAACGTTTCTCAGTAAGAGATCTCACTTGGCCCGCATCCAATCCTGTATTTCGATGAACATCAGGCGCCATATCGGTCGACGAGATGTCTCGCAAATGGCCAGGCGCATAAAGGGAAGCACGAGAAGCGTCTAACCGACCGGTGATCGGTGGGGATCGCCCGGTGAAGCACGAAATACATCCCCAAACAGCGGCCGCTTTCGAGATGGGCGAACGCCTCCTCTCAACCCCACAAGAGCCAGTCGACAGAAATCCCCGACCGACAGCTTGCCTGCCAGTAAGAGACAATCAGGTTCTTAAGTTACGCAGCACAATACCGTCCGAATTTCCGATGCCGCCCAACTGGTAGCGTTTAGTCAATTAGGCGACACTACCCAGCGCTAAACGCTTCAGACAGCGATGTTGTTCGACGCTGGCGGCCATGATTGTTGCCATTTTTGGCGGGACCGCCGATCGGAATGCTATCCTGCCCCTTCTGCCCGGACGGTGGAGTCACAAGTTTGTACGGCCTCAGTTCATCTCTTGAGAGTTGATCCAACGACACCCCATTTTTGCAACGATGACAGCATCAAGCAATTTGGCAGCAATGGCATCTGCCGGATTGACGCGGAATTTCTTCGGCAGGATCGGAGCGAAAAGTCGAAGCAGCCTCAGCGCTACTTCTTCTGCAATCCTTGCTTCATTCCGCTCGCCATCGATGATGGCTGGGTCTGCAAATCGTAAGCGATCGGAACGCGATGCCCTGAATGTCTCTCTCAACCTGTCCTTTGGTCCGGTAGTAGAAGCTCATGGAATCTGGAGATGCACCCATGGCAGTCACAATCGCACACGTCTCTACCCCGGCTGCATGAGCAGCTTTTCCAAATGCGAGAGGTAGTTCGTAGTCGACGTAACGAAACGCCTCCTTCGAACCTGCTTTTGCCTGGGTCGTTCCCAATGCGCATATGACAGCATCGGGCTTGTAAGACATCAGAGACGGGAGAAGCTCCTCCAGATCCGGCCCAACGAGGTTCACGAGTCTGCCACTTGGGGCCAGTGGCTTCCGGGTTGGCGCAATCACCTCAGAAATCGCTTCGTTCGCGAGCGCGCGCTTCAATGTTTTTCCGCCGATCAGTCCTGTCGCACCCAGCAGTATTAGTTTCATCTTCAGACTCTCCCATCCCAGCATTCCGGGTCGCGATACGCAGCGGTACGTGCGCGTAGTACCGCTGCGTATCCATGAAAAATCCGTTTCGAATACATAGCAACCAGACGCCTACTGTTTGATGCCCTCAAAATTTATCGTCACGTGAACATCGTCGCCCACATAGGGGACATAAGCCTTCATACCGAACTCAGAGCGCTTGATCGTCGTTGTGGCAGTGAAGCCGACCTTATAAACGTTCGTGCCGGTCGTATCCTGCGCTGCTCGATTGAACGTCGTTTTGAGTACCAGACGCTTCGTAATCCCAAGCAATGTAAAGTCGCCTTCGATGTCTAACGTCTTGGCACCCGTCTTTCTGATACGTGTGCTGGCGAACGTCATCGTTGGAAACTGTGCGACGTTGAAGAACATCGGCCCCTGCAAAGCCGTGTCGCGTGCTGCAAAGCCAGTATCGACGCTATCCGTGGCCATGGTCACCTTGACTGTACTGTCTTCCATCTTCGTGGCGTCAAGAACCAGCGTGCCTTTCAGATCGTGAACAGCCCCGGTGATCGTCGAAAAGCCAAGATGGTTGATCGTAAAGATCGTTTGAGTATGGGCCGGATCCAAGGCGTACGTGTCAGCCGCAAACGCGGAAGTAAGCGGCGCCGCGGCGATCAGGGCCACCGCAAAAAGTGACTTCGTTGAAATCTTCATGAATATAGCTTTTACGTTTGAGTTTGAGTTTGAGATGGTTGTTCAACTGTTCAGGACCCTGACCGCCTGCCCCGAACTACTGCTTCAAGATGGCTGCTTGCCTTGAGCGGCGTTCGACACCGCCTCCCATTTGTCCCAGTTGCTAAGCCGCGCCGCGTAGGTCGCACGAATCTTCATGATCGTTGCTGAACCTAACGCCAGGCGAAGCGGCGGCTGGTCGGCGTCTACGGCTGCGAGAATCGCCGGCGCGGTTGCTACCGGATCGCCAACATCCCCGGGTTTGAATGACGAGCGAACGGCCTGACGTATCTGATCGTAGGCCGCAATGGTTGGCGAAGATTGCACCGCCGACTGAAATCCGGTGGCAAATTGGCCCGGTTCTATGATCGTGACTTTGATTCCGAACGCAGCAACTTCGCCTGCCAGTGCCTCCGACATGGCCTCGATGACAAATTTGCTGGCTGTGTAGCTTCCACCGGTCGGGAAACCGATAACGCCTCCAATGCTCGACACCGTCAGGATGTGACCGCTGCCCTGCGCTCGCAGGATAGGCAACGCCGCCTGAACGACCGACAGCGTCCCAAACACATTGGTGTCAAAGTTGGCCCTGACTTGCTCCTGCTCCAGTTCCTCGATTGCGCCCATATATCCATAACCGGCGTTACACAGAACGACATCGAGGCGTTTGAAATGTTCGTGCGCCTGCTTGATGGCTTCGAACACGGCATCGCGATCCGTGACGTCGAGCGGCAGGACCAGGACCGAATCGCCGTAAGTCTTGACGAGTTCATCGAGCACTGCCGGGTTTCGTACCGTAGCGGCAACCCTGTCGCCGCGCTTCAGGGCCGCTTCTGTCCAGATACGGCCAAATCCTCGCGATGCGCCGGTGACAAACCAAACCTTGGATGAGGACATACAAGTTCTCCTATAAATTACACTCAGTGCAATTTATAGCACTGAGTGCACACTTGTCAAGGCACTCATCGATCGTCAGAATGATCAGGATGAACAGCAAAGACAAAGTCCCCACTGACCTGCGCGAAGACCTGCGGGAGCGCAAACGCCGGTTGACGCTTGACCTGATCACCCAGACCGGCCTGAGACTCTTCAAGGAGAACGGTTATGAGGAGACGACGCTCGACGCTATCGCGGCGGCATCAGGCATATCGCGGCGCACTTTTTTCTATTATTTGAAGTCGAAGGAAGACGTTTTGCTGGCGCACGAGAGTGGCGAGTTCCCGCACGCCCTGCGTCCTACCTTCCTCGCGCAATCGCCGGACCAATCACCGCTGGACGCTGCCAGGAAGACTTTCCTGCTGCTTGCGCCGTTGTACGACACCCAGGAGTCCCTTATCGCGGACCAGATTCTTCGCTCCATAGAAACGCTTCGGCTCCGCAAAGATGCGCTTTTTGTTCAGTTGGAGGGTGTACTGGCAGACGCAATGTATGAATTGTGGCCGGAACCGACCCGCAGGCCTGCCCTACGTCTGGACGCTATCATGGCCATGGGGACGCTTCGATTTGCCAAAGAGAACTGGCGCGAGTCAAGCGGAGCCCATCCGTTGACGTTTTATATTGAAGAGGCCTTCGATCTTCTCAATTGCCAGTCGAAGCGGAAGGCCTCAAAAGCGCGATCCGCTGCATAGAAGAAGTTGTTGGCGATCGCCGCACGTCTTTGCAACGAAGCAAGACGCCGGATAATTCGCTGCGCTTAAGGACACGGAGGCGAGGCGCACCGGTTGAGCTTCACTTTTTCTCTAGAAAGCCGGGCGCGCTTCGAGCCTGTTCCACGAAGGCGCGTGATCAATGCTCAGCAGGAATTCTTCGAGATCCCGTTTCGACAGGGCAACTGTCGCTGTGTTTTCGAGCGGATGAAACTGCAAGATCGGTTCGCTTATCAAGTCGGAATCGATCACAAGGCTAATCAAGCCCGATCGGTCGTTGACCAATGCCAGCGGACTCAACGATCCGGGGCGAACGCCCAGCAGGTCGAATAAGCGCTCGGCGGAAGCAAAGGATAGACGCTTACTGTCCAACGTTTTAGCGACCGACGACAGATCCAGTGATTTATTCGCGGTGGTCACAATGAGGTAGTAGCGGCCCTGTCGGTCATGGAGCAGAAGATTCTTGCAGCGCACGCCCGGAAGGGATAGTTCCAGCGTCTCTGATTCTTGCATGTTGAGCACCTGTTCATGGCGCTCGCATTGAAATCGTACGCCGTTTCGCTCGAGCAATTCGAGAAGGCCGTCTCTGTTCATCATGTTCCGCTCAGTCCAAAATTCATGGTCAGCCGAATGCGAACTTCAGCATCCGGCCGACGCCTCCGTACCGCCAGACTCATGCCTCGAAAACAGGACGCGAGGCTTTCTCAATCGCCGCAAACGTCTCATCTCTTGTCAGCACACCAGTTTCTTCGAGAATTGCCAGCAATGGGCGCCCTTCCTTCACGGATTGACGCGCGAGCTTGCTCACACGAGCATAGCCGAGTGTGGGAACGAGTGCGGTCGCCACCGCCATCGAATCCATCAGATGGCGTTCATTGATCGCAACGTCGGCGGTGATGCCGGCAATGCATTTTTGCCGGAACTTGCTGATGCCATTAGCAAGCAAAGTGATGCTGTCGAATATCCGGGAGGCCACCACGGGTTCAAAATGATTGATTTCCAGCTCGCCATACTGGACGGCCTGCGCCACCGCTACGTCGTTGCCGATGACCGCAAAACTGAGCTGGATCATCGCCATCGGCAAGACGGGATTGATTTTCCCGGGCATGATCGACGAGCCCGCTTGCACTTCCGGCAGGCGCACTTCTCCGAGTCCACCAACAGGGCCAGACGACAGCACTGTGAGATCCGACGCGATCTTCGCGAGGGAAGCCGAGCAAGTGCGTAACTCGCCAGATACCCGCGCAAAAACATCCATATTTTGCATAGCATCGAATGAATCCGATGGTGCGCAATACTGCACGCCAGCGATGCTCGAAAGATGCTGATAGACCGCCGAACGGTAACCCGCGGGAGCGCCAAAACCCGTACCGATCGCCGTGCCACCCAATGGGAGCGTGCGCAGCTTGTTCCGTACTGCCGACAGTTCTTCAGCCAGACGTGAAGTCAAAGACGCGTAACCCCCGAAGGTCTGGCCAAGGCGCATCGGCTGGGCATCCTGCAGGCAGGTGCGGCCCAAATGCAGAATGTCGGCAAACTCCGCGGCCTTCTGGGCGAACTCCCCGGCAAGCTGTTTCAGTTCCGAAATCAATCGCTCGAGCATCGCATAGGTCGCGATCTTCAACGCGGCAGGATAAACGTCATTGGTCGACTGCGACCGGTTGACGTGATCGTTGGGATGGATTGCGTCGTATGAGCCAGCCGGATGACTGAGATGCTGCTGGGCCCGATTGGCGATGACCTCGTTGAAATTCATGTTCGTCGAAGTTCCACCCGAGCCCTCCAGCAGGTCGACGATCAGCGAATCTTCGAACTCGCCCGCAATGATTTCCCTGCATGCTCGGACGATTGCGTCGCACTGCTGATCGCTCAACACGCCGCTGTCGCGGTTCGCCAGTGCGGCAGCCCATTTACATTGAGCAAAAGCCACCCGGAACTCCAGGTAGTGTGCAATGCTGAGTGGCGCAACAGTGAGGTTTTCTACTCCTCTGACCGTGTTGACGCCATACAGTTTTTGGCGAGGAATGGCGACTTCACCGATGTAGTCCGACTCAGTTCGAGTTTCGACGATGCTACTGTTCTTCATCTATTTTCCTGTCACCAACAATGACGAGTTGTTCAATATCGTGACCAAGAGTTTTGAGTCTCGGAAGGAAAGACGTCACGATCACTTCGCGCGCCGTGTCGCATGCATCCTCGAAGAAGACGCTGTATTCGTCGCGGCGCGCCACAAGGTAGAGCCCCCTCTCCAGCTCCATTTTGTCAACAATATGCACGGCGACCTGGTTGGCGTAAGCTGCCCCTTGAAGCAGGCACATAGGCGAGGTTATCGCCCAGCCAATACCTTCAGCCACCATTGAGGTAAGCGCGTCGGCGTTATCGACCTCAAGCCAGTTAGGCATGCGTACATCAATGCGCCGCAAATAGCGCTCTATCTGCATGCCCACCTGGGAATTGCGGTTGAATCGCACGATTGGAAGCGTCCTGGCCAAGGCCCGAATGTCGTCGACGGTGCGTATCGATTTGTGTAGGTCCCTCGGCGTGATGACAAGATAGCGCTCAGTCAACAGGTGGTATCGAACAACGGCACTGGCGTCCATCAGAGCATCGCTCGTGACGATGAGATCCAGATCCCTGCGCAGCAATGCTTCGCCCTGCTGCGGACTCAATCCGGTTCTTATCGATAGACGAGACACCTTGCTGAGAAGCTGCTTGGTAAAAATCGAGCCGCACGTTGCTGCAAACGAGTCAACAAGGCCAATGCGTAGATCGGGCTTAATGCCGCGCCCCGCTTCCACTACCTGTGCTTTAAGGTTGGCGATCTCCTCGCCGAGTACCGCTCCACGGTTTCTCAAGGCGATGCCGAACGGCGTGAGTACCATAGGCCGGGTGGTTCGGTCGACCAGCACCACGCCCAGTTCCTCTTCCAGTTGGCGGACGATTTGCGAGACCCCCGATTGCGAGATCCCCATTCGCGCTGCCGCGCCCGACATACTGCCTTCTTCAGCAACCGCGATGAAGACCTGCACCGAGTACATATCGATGGGCTTGTTTGACGACATGATGGGTCTTCGCGCTCCTTGTCTGGCTTCGCTTCCCGGTACTACGCAGAGCGTGTAACCAGGACAGCTCAGATGTTGTCGTTCCAGTTGCTGTGTGCCGATGAGACCACCGCAGCCCGATGGCCGCCTTCGGCTCCCGGTTCGCCGTCAGCGCCGGCATGCGAACTGATCTCCGAGAGATTTTCACGCCCGGTTTCCGGTGCAAGCAGTTGGCAGAAGACGCCCCCAAAAACCAGCACCCCGACGCACACGCCTAGCGTAGCGTGAATCCCCAGCTGTTGCACCGCTAAAGGCAAGAGGAACGTGCTGATCGCCGAACCAAAGCGACTGGAGGCAACTGCCAGTCCAACCCCTGATGCACGCAAATGCGTCGGAAAAAGCTCCGGTGGATAGACGAACTCCAGATTCGCAGCCGCCGAAAGGATGGATGCGAAGACACCGAAGGCAAGCATGGTGCCTAACGGTCCGAATCCCGCATATGCGAGCACGGCGAGTCCGAGCGCGGCCAGATAAAAGCTTCCGGTGAGAAAAGCCCGGCGCGAGATCCTGTCGACCACCAGCAGGCCGAAGATCGCTCCGGCCAGCAGCAGAACGTTGTAGACCAGTCCACCCAGCAGGTGGTCTTTGACCTGTAAGGCTTGCAGAACCTTCGGAGCAAACGTGCCCAGCGCGAAATACGGAATGACCTGGCATGTGTAGAACACGCAGCCGACCAGCGTGTTCTTTCGCCAGCGCCGCGACAGTAGTTCCGACCATGCGCTGCGCCCTCTATCCGGGGCTGCAACCGGAGCCGGAAGAATCACCTCGGGGCCGAACCTGCTGCGAATAATGGCAAACGCCTCGGCGCTTCGGCCGCGCTTTGTTAGCCACATGGGCGACTCCGGCATGCCGATTCGAAACGGCAGGATCAGCAGCGCTGGAACCCCACTTGCGGCGAGCATGATGCGCCACGCGTCGGGCCCGGCGTCACGAATAGCGAAGCCCATCAGGTAAGCGCCAACGTAACCGGCTGCCCAGGCCGCGGCAAGCACGCTAAGCAAGCGGCCACGATAGCGGCGCGGCGAGAATTCCGTCACGATCGACTTGCTAACCACATAGTCCGCGCCAAGAATAAGCCCTAGCACCACGCGCAAGACGAGCAGTTGCAACGGTGAGGTCACGAAATACTGCGCGGCGGAAATCACCGCAAACAACAACATGTCGAAAGCAAATATGGTGCGCCTGCCGTACTTGTCCGCGATCGGGCCAGCGAACATACTGCCCAGGAAGAGACCCACGAGCGATGCGGCGCCGAGTGCCCCCATCCACAGGGTATTCAGATGAAGCGGACCCGCCGCCATGCTGACGGCGAGGCCGATGATCCCCAACACAAAGCCGTCACTGAACTGTCCACCGGTTCCACTGAATGCCACCCGCAAATGAAATCGGTGCAAAGGTAGATCTTCTAGCAATATCTCTGTGCCCACCTTGGTCTCCCCGTATCTGATTGATCGTGTCGGGCATGTTCTGGCGCTACAGAAACAGTGTAGAGGAGAGCATTACACCAATGGCATGTGCGGCCGCAATATCACCAAATCTAATACTACCTCGCAGTTTCGCTGAAAGAGACACCCCGTTCCGCAGGTCTTACGTGGAAGGCGTGGAGGAAAAGGCCATCAGCCAATATCTGGGGCATACCGGCTGATGCTGCCGGAATACCGCCAATCAGAAGGTGTGTTTTAGTCCAACACCTGCCAATGCCTGCCAGTCAGCCCCCGAGTTGGTGACGGACGAGCCAATCACCGCTTGCGCTGCACCGATGCCATTCGTGCCAGAGGCGTGACACCAGCCGGCCATGACGTAGATGTCCGTGCTCTTGCTGAGCAGGTAATCAAGCACAGCATTCACCTGGTTGTAGGTCGCCGACGAATTTCCGCTCGATTTCAGATAGTCGTATCCAAGCTGCGCCGTAAAGGCCGGTGTGAAATTCCACTGCGCATACACGGAACCGTTGTTGTAGCGCTCGCTCCCGCGAAATGTCGACGCGGCGTCGGACGCGTACTCCGAAAAACTGTAATAACCACCGAACATCACGGAGCCGATCCGGTATTGAGCGGCCGCCCGCGCGACAGTAATCGAGCGGGCGGTGGAATAGGCGCTGTTGACCGCTGAAAGAAAAATGCTATCGGCCGTTGTCGTCCCGCGCGTGGAGAGTGTCGGATTGCCGTTGTCGATGTAGAACAGGCCGCCCGCCATTGCTAGCTGACCGACCTTGTAATCAACCGCCGCACTGTACGATTGTCCCGACGCTACAGATCCGGCCACACCGCCAAACGAATACGTCGTGACCATCTGTAAGCCCGACCATACTGGACTCGTCCACTTGACTGTGTTGTTGAAGCGCAGGTCGTTATCTGAATCGTCGATATCGCCCGGCGTACTCATATATTCGAACTGCCAGTTTCCCTGAAGCGGCTCGACCAGATCCCGCAAGGCATCGTATTGACGGCCGAGTGTGACAGTGCCGTACGTAACTGATGAAAGCCCCACGTACGCCTGCCGACCGAACATACGACCACCCTGGTTAAGCGTGCCTGTGTTGATATTGAAGCCGTTCTCCAGGCGAAATACCGCCTTCAAACCGCCCCCCAGGTCTTCCGCGCCGACCATACCCCAGCGAGGTGATGCTTGGCCCGGCTGCACGCTGAAGCGAGAACTGTGTCCGGCCACGTTATGAATGTACGTGATCGAATCGTCGATGATGCCGTAAAGCGTCACAGAACTCTGGGCATGCACCGGCAAAGCATAGACAGCCGCGCCCAACGCGAAAAGTGGCAACGCGATTTTTTTCATTATCTCCGCTCCTTTAAATTATTTCGTCATACTAATTAATGTGATCTTAAAAGCTCCGACAGAATATTCGGAGCGCGCTACGGCAGGCCTAAGTAAAATCGCTGTCCGAGGTCAACGAGCGTCCTCGTGTTTCGGGGAGCAACGTGAGATACACGATCAGCGAGAGTAAGCTGATTGCCATCACGTAGGCTGACACCCACATCACACCCCCCTTGTTTTGCAGCCATACCATCACAATCGGGGTTGTCCCTCCGAACAATGCAATCGACACCGCATAGGGCACGCCGATGCCCGTTGCGCGTATCGCAGTCGGAAACAGTTCCGCTAACGTCGTCGAGAACGGGGCGCCGGTGGTGGCGACGAATATGGACCCCGTGATCGCTACAAGCAGGAACGTGGAAAAACCCGGAGATGACGTCAGTGCGTGCAGCAACGGATATGTGAACAGCAGGAACAGCACCGCTCCCGCGATGAACAGTGGCTTGCGGCCGATGTAATCTGACAGCAGGGACAACGGCGGCGAAACGGCGCAATAAATGACTGTAGCGATCACGCTTCCCGAGAACCCTACCGACACCGGGAGGCCAGTGGTCAGGTGCGCGTAGCTGGGAAGGAACACCAGAAACAGAATATATTGCACGACGTTCATCTCGATGATAAACACCAGCAGCACTTCACGCTTGAACGAAGCCAGCGAACGAAGGATCGTCATTGCGCTTGTGCGGCGACCGCGGCTGATTTCTTCGAAAGCGGGCGTTTCGCCAAGCCCTCGCCTCGCAGCGAAACCGTAGAGCGACATGACTGCGCCCAGCAGGAACGGCAGCCGCCAGCCCCAGGTGTTCAACGCATGTGGCGGCAGAAAGTGCGTGACGAGTCCCGCGACAGCGCACGCAGTGAGAATGCCGAGGCCAATACAAACGGTTTGTGGTGAAGCCGAAAAAGCGCGATATCTGGGCTTCGCATGTTCGTTCAGAAACGTGATGGCAATCTGGAACTCGCCGCCTGCCGAGAAGCCCTGCAAAAGACGCGCGAGACTCACGATGATCGGCGCCATGATGCCGATGGTCGCGTAGTCCGGGCAAAGCGCTATTGCAAGACTGCCGAGACCTGCTAGCAGAATCGTCAGCGACAGCAGCTTTTTTCTGCCAATCTTGTCACACAGAGGCGAGAGCACGAAGGCACCAATTGGTCTGCCAAGAAAGCCAATCGCAAATGCGGAAAAACTCGCGATTAGAGATGCCGCTGGGTCGGTTGCCGGAAAGATATGCGCAGCAAGAACGCCACCTAAAAAGCCGTAGAGCGCGAACTCGTACCATTCGATGAAATGCCCGATCGCTCCGCCGAGAATCGTCCGATAGTTCGCTGCGGGACGCTCGTGAGAAAGCGATTGGACCGCCTGTGTATCCATGTTTTTCACATCTCCTCCAAACCACCGCGGTGAGAATGCTCGCCGCTGTTATTGATCGTCGCTCATCCTGAAGATGAACGCGCTTACTTCCAGACCTGCCCGGCCACGCGCAAAAAGTTCTCGCCCAAAATGCCGGCAATGTGGGCTTCCGACAGGCCTGCTTTCAACAGCGCCTCAGAAAGATCAGGCACCTGTTCCGGCTTGAAGTAGTGCCACGGCGGCGGCGGATTGCCTTTTGGCCACAGGCCTGGTCGTGCAGCCACACGGCGATACATCTGCTCAAGGTAGTACACGTTATCGATGCCCAGCGCGATGTGATCCGGTCCAATCAGATCGACATAGTGAAGGATATGCGGCATCAGATCCTGAACGCGCGACTCGCCGCACGCCGACATGAACTTGCCGACGCCGGTGACGCCAACCACTCCCCCGCTTCGCGCGCAGGCCAGCGCCTGATCGTCCGCGATATTGCGCGGGTGCTCGTACAGCTGACGTGCATTCGAATGGCTGAAGATAACCGGTGCCTGCGAAGCATCCATGATGTCCATGGTAGAGCGATAGCTGGTGTGAGTGCAGTCGACGATCATACCCACCCGGTTCATCTCCTCGATCAGGCGCAGTCCATAACCGCTCAGGCCTACGTCCTGCTGGTCCATGCAACCACCGGCAGCAGAGTTCATGACGTTGTACGCGAACAGCATGTGCCGTACCCCGAGCCCATAAAACAGTTCGACCATGTTCGCATTGTTTTCAAGCGCGAGGCTGCCCTGAAAATGGAATCCGACGGCCAGCTTTTGTTCCCGTTTCGCCCGCCGGATATCGGCAACGCTTCGAGCAAAGATCATGCGGTCGCTGCGTGCGCGGATCATAGCCGTGACATCGGCGATGTTGTGAACTGTGACGCCGGTGCCAGCCTCATCGCTGCCGATCGTCAGACTGACATAGGTAATGCCGCTGCTGTGAAACCGGTCGAGCACTTCTTCACGACCCTCGATCCACTCCCCAAATGGCAAGGTTGTGTCGCAGACGATTGCCCGCCGATAGACAAGATTTTGTTCGTTGTAAGATGAGTCGCCCATTCCGCAAGCCTTTGAAGGTGAAGGGATGTAAAAGAAAAGTGACTCATTAGAGAGCTCTAAAAATGGGGCGTCCAATATGGAATATGACGACATCGATAAGCAGGAACGTATCAATCCGCATCTGGACGTGCGCGACCTCCGTTTCTTCCAGGCAGTCGCCGAAGACCTGCATTTTCACCGCGCTGCGGAAAAACTCCACGTTGCGCAACCCCACCTGAGCGCGCATATCAAGCAACTGGAAGAACGGCTGGGCGTGCAGTTGCTTGAGCGCAGCAGCCGTTCTGTACGTCTAACCTTAGCCGGCGAACAATTTCTCGAGCGCGCGCGTTTCATCCTGAACCATCTGGACGAAGCAGTCGCCGTCGCGCGTCGCACAGAACAAGGAATACAGGGCCGGATTCGAATCGGGTTTGCCACGGCGGCGGGATTCCAGATCCTGCCTTCCATCCTCGCGTCGTTCCGCGAGCGCTGCCCACGGGTCGAGATATGGGTCGGGGGCGTCCTCACCGACATACAGATCCGGATGCTGCTGGAAGGCAAGCTCGATTTTGGATTTATCCGGCCGCCCGTCGCATCCTCGCGTCTGAGCACGATGACGCTCGGGCGGGCAGGCATGGTGGCTGCCCTGCCACCGGGTCACCGGCTGCTTGCTCGGGAAAGTCTGTCTTTACGCGATTTAACGGAAGAAACATTTATCGGTTTCGCCCCGGGCGCAACCGACAGACTAAACGAACGCATCCGCATGATCTGTCATGAAGCCGGGTTGCAGCCCGACCCCGGCTTGCACGCCAACGACACCTATTCAATTCTCGCTCTGGTCGCGGCCGGCTTCGGAGTGGCGATCCTGCCAGAATGGACGAGCGGGAGCACGCAATTTCGCGTCCAATACAAGGCAATCAACGATCCTACGCTGGTCGCCGATATCGCCCTGGCCTGGTGTTCGGATAATGCGTCACCCGCTCACCGGGTCTTCAGGGAAATCGCCGAGTCGATGCAACCCGATCTCGCCACAGGAAACCCGCAGAGTCATCCAGACCCCGCAAGTCTATAATCGACGACATGTCAGACTCCTCATCCAAACGCTATCCCGAGTGGGAACCTCTGATGACGTGGGTCGCACTCATTCAGACGGGTTCCCTTTCCGCAGCGTCGCGCCACCTGGGAATATCCCAGGCCGCAATGTCCCAGCGAGTCAAACTGCTGGAGGAGATCTTCGACACGCTCCTGCTCGATCGCACAAGCCGCCCTGCACGCCCGACCGCCGCCGGCAACCGGTTATATGAGCACGCCACGGCAACCCTGCGGAGCGCCGACGAGATGATGGAGGGTGTGCGACGCATTTCACGCTCGAAAAGGCAAATCGTGCGCCTTGGGTGTTCGGACTCATTTGCCGCAGCAGGCGGCCCGATCATCATCCGCGCGCTGTCTTCCACCGCTCATCAGATACGCCTCTGGTCCGGCTCCACTGACGCACTGGAACAGGAGGTCGAACAGCGCAAGCTCGATATCGCCATCACGCCGGTCGAAGGACTATTCACTGACGGCATCAGGAAGGTCAAACTGTTTTCAGAACCCTTCGTTGCCGCGCTGCCGGCCTCTGGAGAATGGAACCGGCTTGGGACGCTAACCCAGTTGTCCCAGTCATTGCCGCTGATAAGGTACTCGGCCCGTAGCCGGAACGGCAAATGCATCGAGGCATATCTGAATGCGAACGGAGACGTGATCGAGCGCACATGTGAATTCGACACAACCGAGCCGGTGCTCAGTATGGTCAGCACCGGGCTGGGCTTTGCCTTGACCACGCCTCTTTGCATCTGGCAGGCGCGGCATCACATTCCCCAACTGAAGGTGGTGCCCCTTGGCGCATTCCGTCGCAAAGGCACCCGCTACCCACCCTTGTCACGGACCTTCTATCTGTCCTACCGTGAAAGCGAGCTCGGGCCGCTTGTCGACGAATTGCGCAATCTCATCGTTCAGGCGTTCAGCCGCCAGGTCAATCCGGATATCGTCGCGGCACTTTCTCTCGGCAAGGAAGACGCGATCTCGGTTGCCGTCTGACGCCGACGCCAATACAAGCCGCCGGCCGTCCTTCGACCAGGAGGAATACTAGCGTCAGAAGTGGTGTACTACACCGACGTACGTCTGGATCTGCGACATGCTCGCGGACTGATAGCCAGAATCGCCGATCGACGCCGTCGCAGGAACCGCAATGTCGCCATTCAACGTCTCGCCCGCAGAACGCTGATAGCCCGCAAGCGCGTAGAGCGCGGTTTGCTTCGACAGGTCATACTCCACTCCGGCACCGATCTGGTTGTAGTGTGCGGATTGCGCTCCGTTTGAATTCGTATAGCTATAGTTCAGCCCAACGGTGAGCGCTGGGGAGAACTTGTAATTGGCGAATGCCGATAGCGAATTAAACGCCTCCGTCTCGGTGAACGCTGTACCGGAAGTCCCCGCCGGCTTGTAACGCGTATTGCTGTAACCGCCGCCAATCGTGAAGTTGTTGATGTCATAGTTGACGACTGCTCGAGCAATCTGCAACGAACTTGCAGCTGCGGCATATCCGCTGTTCGCGAGGGAATTGTCGCTTAGGTCCGATGTGCTGAGGGCCGTATTGCTGGGATTGTATTTGGCGAGATAGTACCCACCCGCAACGGAGAAGCCGGCAAATTTGTAGCTCAGGGCCACCGCTGCAGTCTGGCCGGCGGTGAAATCACCCGCCTCACCACCGAGTGCGTACATGGCGTCGAGCTTCAGGTTATTCCAGTCAGGACTAACGTATTTAATCGAGTTGTCCACTCGCAACGTGTCGTCGTAGTTGTCCAGGTCGCCTGGCGTGACGTTGACGGTGCCCCAGATGTTGTCGGCTGTCAGTGGTTGGAGCAGATCCTTGAGCGGATCGTATTGGCGACCCAGCGTAAGCGTTCCCCAATCTTTCTCACTCAACCCGACATACGCCTGGCGGCCAAACTCTCGCCCGCCCTGGCTGAGTGAACCGTTGCCTATATTGAATCCGCCCTCCAGAACGGCGATTGCAGACAGGTTTCCACCCAAGTCCTCCTTGACGCGCATGCCCCATCTGTCAGCGTCGAGCGAACTGTGGGTAAACGCAATCTGGCTGCTGTTCTTTCCCGCGGAATTGGCGACGTTATTCGTGTAACTGATCCCGGCGTCGATCAAGCCATACAGCGTTACCGAACTTTGCGCATGTACCACCGACACCGAATCGATCGCCACCAGTATGGCTACCATCGACATGAGCTTCGCTTTCATTCCATTCTCCTTGTGCATGCGGTCTAGCGATCCGCGGTCGTTGAATTAATAATTTATTTTTTTCGTTATACTAATTAATGTGCTGTGTTTCAGGCCGTCCTCGGGATGGCCAGGCTCTACGCGGCAACCTCTCCGGACGGCGTCCGATTTACTTCCATGCCGCCTGCGCGACACGAAGATGATTGCCGCCAAGAATCTTGCATATCGTGTCAGGTGGGTATCCCCTGTCCAGCATCATCTGCACGATCGAGGGAAGACGCTCTGGCTCGACCATTGGCGCGGGCGTCGGATAGCCGCGCGAGGGCGGAAACAGATCCGGGCGCGCCTTGTAGTGCGCCACCAGTTCGTCGACGTCGAACACGTAGTCGAAACCGATCCCTACGTGATCTGGGCCGACCAGTTGGACCATGTGATCGAGGTGCCGGAAAAGCGCCTCGTTGCGGCTATCGAGATTGCCTTCGAGGTCCTTGCCGATGAAACGGCCGAGGCCATTCAGCCCCACCACTCCCCCGGTTGCCGCGCACGCCACGATGAGATCGTCGGGAATATTGCGCGGCTGCTCATACACCGCATACGCGTTGGAATGCGAGAAGATTACCGGACCCTCGACGTGATCCATGACCTCGCGCGCAGTGCGCCATCCCGTGTGCGAACAACATGGAACCATGCCCACCCGAGTCATTTCGTCCAGCACGCTGCGACCGAAATCCGTCAGGCCCTGATCGTCGTCCAGACAACCGCCGCCGACGTCATTGTTCCTGTTGTACGCAATCAGCATCCAGCGCACACCGAGTTCGTAATACATTTCAATCATGCTCAACTGGCCACCAAGTGGCGCAGCGCCCTCCAGATCGAAACAGATGCCAAGACGACCCTCGGCTTTGGCGAGCTTCACATCCTCCACATCATTGATAAGCAAAAAGCGATCGGGATGCCGCTTTACCCAATTTCGAAAGTGCGCCAATGTGCTGAAGACTTCCTGGATGGAATTCAGATCCATGCCGATATTGAGCGATACGACGGTATAACCCGACTGCCGATATCGTTCGAGCTGCGGAAGAAAGCTGTCGTCCGCACGAAGCGGCATGCACGCGTGATTTTCCCAGACGGTGGCCTGACCTACGATCTGGCGAACACTTGATTCAATTTCCATGACTAGACTTTAGTTTCAGATTTCGGAGAGATACAACACTACGCGCCCATCCCCTTCACGAACAATCGCGTCCTGACTTCAATGTGCGCCAATGGCGAACGGATCTTCGATGTCGTCGCTCAGCTCGCGAAGACGCCGCGTATAGTCCGACTCGATGCGGCGCTCGCGAAGGTCCTTCGCCGACAGACACTCGACGAGCTCGCCACTCTTCATCACGGCGATCTGGTCGCATAGGTGTGAAACTGCGGCAAGATTGTGGCCAACCATGATGTAGGTGAGCCCGATCGATGCCCGCAGATCGCCCAGCAGATTCAGCACTTCTGCCTGAATGGACACGTCGAGCGCGCTGGTGGGCTCGTCGAGCAGCAAGACCTTGGGGCCCGCGATCAGCGCGCGCGCAATCGCAACACGCTGGCGTTGTCCACCTGAGAGTTGATGGGGATATCGGTAGCGCGCGGACAGCGGTAAAGCGACCTCGCTCAGCGCACGTGCAACCCGGCTGTCCACGTCGCCGATGCCATGGATTGCCAGCGGCTCGCTCAGCGCACGGTCGACGGTTTGCCTCGGATGCAGGGAACCGTAGGGGTCCTGAAATACCATCTGGACATCGCGATAGAAAGCCTTGCTGCGCCTGGCACCTTCCGCCCGCCCGTCGATACGCACCGTGCCGTCCCAGGCGCCATTGAGGCCGGCGAGCGCGCGCAGCACAGTCGATTTGCCCGAGCCGCTTTCGCCGACCAGACCGAACGCCTCGCCCCTGCCAATCGAGAAGGACACATCCTTAACAGCGTGGAAGCGGCCGAAATGCACGTTGAGGTTTTCGACTTCGATCATTCGCTCCATGCCGCACTCCTTTCAAGCGTCTTCAGACGCGCCTGCGGGCGCGCGAGCGATGGCATGCATTCGAGCAGGCCGCGCGTGTAGGGATGACGTGCAAGGGTCAACTCACTTGCCTTCAGTTCCTCGACAACCCGCCCCGCGTACATCACCATCACCCGATCGCAAAACCGTGCGACCAGCGGCAGATCGTGGCTAATGAGCAGCAACGCCATGCCGCGCTCCGCAACCAGCCCTTCGAGCAGCCGAAGAATGTCCGCCTGCACGGAAACGTCGAGCGCACTCGTGGGCTCGTCGGCAATTAGCATCTCCGGGTCGGGTGCGAGCATCATCGCGATCATGACGCGCTGCCCCATGCCGCCCGACAGTTCCATCGGATAAGCTGCAGCAACGCGGCGAGGGTCACCGATCTTGACCAGATCTAGCAGATCGAACGCAGCCTCCATGGACTCCTTACGACCACCGCCGCGGTGTGCGCGCCATGTCTCGGCAATCTGCGCACCCACACTCATCACCGGATTGAGCGAGTACTTCGGATCCTGCATGATGAGACCCGCGCGCTTGCCGCGAATCAACTGCATCTGCGCCTCCCCCGCGCGCTGAATATCGATTCCGTCGAACGTGAGGGCGTCGGCGGACATCCTCGCCTGCTTCGGCAACAGCTTCAGTATCGAACGCGCGGTGAGCGACTTCCCCGACCCCGACTCGCCGACGATGCCGAGCTTCTCCTGTCCCAGGCGAAACGACACGCCTTTAACAGCTTCCACCTCGCCAGCCGGGGAAGTGAATTTCACCTTGAGATTGCTAACCTGAATTTCCATCGCTTACTCCGACTTTGGGTCGAAGACGTCGCGCAGACCGTCGCCGAGCAGATTGAATGCGAACGATGCGACGAAAATCGCAATGCCCGGAATCGCCGGTACCCACCATTGCTGCAGGATGAAGCCGCGCGTGCTCGCGATCATCGCTCCCCATTCCGGCGACGGTGCCTGCGCGCCCATGCCGAGAAAGCCCAGACCTGCCGCCGTCAGCACGATGCCGCTGACGTCCAGCGCGACGCGCACGATCACCGATGAGATGCACAGCGGCATGATGTGACGTAGCACGATCCGCGTGGCCGATGCGCCCGTCAGACGGATCGCCGAGACGAAATCGGCGTTGCGGATCACCAGCGTCTCCGCGCGGGCGAGCCGTGCGTATGGCGGCCATGCCGTGAGTGCGATGGCGAGCACAACGCTCGTGAGACCAGGCTTTAACGCCGACACGAATGCGAGCGCGAGCACGAGTTTGGGAAACGCCAGAAACACGTCAGTAATGCGCATCAGGATGCGCTCGGTCCAGCCACCCGCATACCCGGCAACGCTTCCCACGAGCAGGCCTACAGGCGCGACAATCGCCACGATCAGGGCGGCCATGCCGAGTGTGATGCGAGCGCCGAACAACAACCGGCTGAACAGATCGCGGCCTAGCTGGTCGGTGCCGAGCCAGTGCGCGGCGGACGGTGCAGCAAGCCGTTGCCCAAGGTCCTGCGCGTCCGGATCATGCGTTGCCAGTTCCGGCGCGAAGATCGCCAGCGCAAAAAGGGCGAGCAATACAATCAGACCGGTCATCGCAAGCCAGTTTCGGCTGAACTGCAGCCAGCCGCGGTACAGCATCCCGATCGCGGCCTGCCGCCTCGATTGCGGCGTGTCCGTCAGTACCCAGTTTCGCCAGTTGCTCATTGTTCTGCCACTCAATAGCGTATCCATTTCCAGTCCCCAGTTACTTCACGCGCGGATCGAGTAGCCGGTATGCCACGTCGGCGAGGAAGTTCGACGCGACATACACGGCACCGATCACCAGCGTCGCACCCAGCACGGCATTCATGTCTGCATTCAGCAGCGAGCGGGTCAGGTATTGGCCAAGCCCGGGCCAGTTGAACACGGTCTCGGTCAGCACCGAGCCCTCCAGCAGACCCGCGTAGGCGAGCGCGATCACAACGATCAGTCGTCCTGATATGTTCGCGAATGCGTGACGCCACAAGATTCGCATCGGCGAGAGTCCTTTGGCGCGCGCCGTCACGACGAATTCGCCGGCCAGCGCATCCAGCATGAAAGTACGCGTCATGCGAACGATCATCGACATGCTCACGAAGGCGAGCATCAGTGCCGGCATCGCAAGATGCGCGAGCGCGTCGCGAAACACATCCCATTGCCCGCTGAGCGCCGCGTCGATCACCAGCGCGCCGGTGGTAAACGGCACCATCCCGTCATAGGCGATGTCCTGCTGACCGACGCCCGGTGAAATGCCCAGCTTGACGTAGAACACGAGCAGGCAAAGCAACGCCAGTACAAACACAGGGATCGACTGTCCGCTCAGGCTGATCAGCCGGATCAACCCGTCAAGGCGCGACCCGGCGCGCGCGGCGGAAAGAACACCAAGCGGCACGCCAACCAGCACCGCGACGAAGATTGCCGCCGTGGCGAGTTCCAGGGTTGCTGGAAAGAACTGGCGAATATCGGCGATCACCGATTGCCCGGTCATCACCGAGGTGCCGAAGTCTCCGTGCGCGATGTGCTGCAGATAGATCCAGAACTGTTCGAGCAGCGGCTTGTCGAGCCCCAGTTCCAGCCGTACCCGCGCCACCACATCGGGGGGCGCGCGGTCGCCGACGATAGCCAGAACCGGATCGACCGGCATCGCACGGCCTATCACGAAGGTGACCAGCACCAGACCGAACAGCGTAGCGAGAATCGCCGAAAGCCCGGACGCCGATCTGCGGATACGCGGCCCCAAAGGTCCCATGTTGATCGTGCTCATGATTTCTGGATTTCCGCGTAGTGCGTATACGCATCAATGGGTCCAAGCGACAGACCACTCACGCCGGCACGGGTAGCCGCCACATTCTGCTTTTGCAGCATGAAAACAAGCGGCGCCGCTTCCCAGAAATCGCGCTGGATCTGCCCGTACATAGCGAGACGCTTCGCCGGATCAAGCTCCCGGTCGGCCGCCAGCGCTGCAGCGGTCAGCTTCGGGTTCACGAAGTGATTGTTCCAGGCGCCGTTATGGACTTTCGCGCTGTCGCTGTCGTCGACATTAGGGACGAAATACGACACGAACGAACTCGGGTCGAGGTGATCCGCGAAGAAACGGCCAATCTGCATCTGGTGCTTGCGCGCACGCCGTTTGGCAAGGACCTGCGCGTAATCCCCCGCGAGCAGTTGCAAATGAATGCCCACCTGCGCCAGATCGGCCTGCATGGCCTGCGCGATATCCGGATACGGCCAGGTGTTCGGATGATCAAATATCACATTGAAGCCGTTGGGGTAACCTGCCGCTGCAAGCAGCGCCTTCGCCTTGACAACGTCCTTGCGGAACGGCTTCTCGGTCAGCGCACCCGGCGTGCCCTTGGGTAGAACAGACTGTGACTCCGTCCAGAGACCTGGCGTGACGTGCTGGGCGACCGCCTCGTAGTCGATTGCCCACTTGATTGCCTGAAGCACCTCTCGCTTCTGGAAAACGGGCGTAGACATATTCATCTGTACATAGATCAGCGTAAGCGCGGGAGTACCGGAGACGTTGATCGACTTATCAGCCGAAAGTGCGTGCAGTTCGTCCGAACCCAGCGTACGCGCGATGTCGAGATCGCCCTTCTGCAGCTGCAACAGTTCGGCCGACGGCTCCGCCATGTGACGGACCACGAGGCGCGGCACTTTGGGCTGCACCGCCGCATTGGGATTGGCCTGCAGGACGATCTGCGAACCAGCCTGCCAGTCGACGAGCCGATACGATCCCGCTCCGGCAGAGTGTTTGCGCAGCCATAGGTTGCCCATGTCACCGTTCACATCGTGCTGCACCACGGCTTTCTTTTCGACGATGCCGGTCACGGTTGTCGAAAAGGTGGCGAGTATGAGCCCGCTGGCGAGCGCTTCAGGCAGCGTGATCGTCACGACATTGCCGGTAGTGGCACGCAACGCGGTGTCCGCGTTGGCAGCGGTGAGACCGATCTGGGTCAGCAGGAAACTCGGCGACCTGTTCATCTTTATCGCGCGCTGCAGGCTATACACCACGTCCTCGGCGGTAACCGGCGCGCCGCCATCGAATCTGGCGTCTGAGCGTAGCGTGAAGCGATACTCAAGCCCGTTGCTGGTGATATCCACGTGCTCGGCCAGATCGCCGGTGAGACCGTCCGTTTTGAACGGGTCGTAGGTCATCAGGGTGCGATACATGTTGGGCAGGATATCCGCGCTCGCGTCGTAAGCTTCGGCTGGATCAAAGCCACTGACGATCCCGTCGATCGACTCCCCGAGAACGACAATGCCCGAAGGCGTTGCTTTGGCATACAGCGGGTAAAAGCAGGACGCGGAGGCGAGTGCTGCACCCGTCCTGAGAAACGTGCGGCGCGTGACCATCAAGTGTCTCCCGATTAGGAAATGTCATTTTGAGAAGGGCGGGATGCCTGATTCCCCGCATCGCCCAATGTTCAAAAAGCGTAATCGTCCAGAATTCGATCGCCGCCAACTTCACCCGTGCTTATGTTTGTCATTGCCCTGGCTTAAGGTGAAATGCATTGCACGCTGACGACGCAACGTCGAGCACGCCGTTTGCAGCCCATTCGTTTGACTGCATAAGTGATGTGCATTGGTCAGTCGTGAATCCGATGTGGCCTGTGCAGAATCGGACAGAACTTCGTGACGGCGTAGACAATGCAAAGATGTTCATCGACTGCTTCAAACGCGACCTGGTTTGAACGGTCCGACTTGGACGCACCCGAACAAAAAAGATCAAGCTGATTCGGCCACGCGATCATCCGCTTCCCGTGGTTCCATCATCTGAGGTTGATCCGCAGGCAGACGGACTGCAGGCTTAAGCTAACGGGCATCCAGATATGGCGATCCCGTGAACTACTATCACTAGAATTAATAAGTAAGTTCATTTATAGCGAATATGATGAGCTCACCGGTTGGCTAGAATTCCAGCCGCGCAGCATGCCGGGAGTATTTGGCACTGGAGGTCCTGCCATGCCCCATCCCGCCGCCATCTCCGCCGAACAGATCCGCACCACCGTGCTCAGCATGCTTGCCGAGACCGAGATGGCCCCCCCCCGGTCACGCGCCGCCCACCCATGAGCGCTTCCGTAAGTTGGTTTCGGTGCGCAAAGTGCGCGCGCCTCGGTGCCGGCGAGCTTGACAGGCTGACAGGTGGCTCCGAGAGCTCGTGAATGTCACCGGTTCGCGCGACCTGCTCTTCCCACTCCACAAGAGCGCGCGAGAGATCCCATCGCCACGCAAGATCGTCAAGAACATCGGCGTCAAAAACGCTGAAATCGACGTCCTGCGATGGCATATGCATCCTGCTGCGAGGCGACCTTACAAGGTGCAACCAATGCGACACCGCTACTTCGGGCCTGGCAATCGGGCAATAAAACCCGGACCGCAACAGATGCCACTGCTCAGTTTCAGAGTCAGGGGGAAATCACGCTGTTAGCACGTTAAGCCGGAAGACCTGGGGTCATTGCGCCCGCCGAGATCGCGGCACTTGCGTTTGCGCTGGTGGCGCTGGGGAGTGTCTACTGGCTGATGCGGCAGCGCGATGACCCGGTCGACGCGACGGCCGCCGTGCAAGCGGAGCGCGATCGCGTGCCGCACGCGCAGCGACAGCAAGTAGTAAGGCCCGGCGACGGAGGGCCGAGCGACAATTAACAGAATTCAAGATCACAACCCTGATGCAAGCTTCAGCTCTGGCAGGACCTTGTCGAAATTCACGCAACGCACGAGGATTCAGAGTGCCGACGAACCCGGGGGCATCCTCAAGGTCGATCAGGTGCTCCTTTTCTGCGAAGACTTGTCGAATCTCTGCGCCCCCAGCTGCGCAGCTTTCAGATGTGAACGTACGGCAGCATTCCGCAAAAACTGCGCAGGCATAGGGAAGACAATCGGCCCCGCGCGCCCTACTGTGGCCCTACCGTTGACGGATGCGTGCTGTGCAGGGGGGTAGCCCACGCGCGCGTTTGTCCACTAAAAACTGACCAGGAGCAGCCATGAGAACCGACGAAGACATCAAACGAGATGTGGAGTACGAACTGAAGTGGGATCCGGACATCGATCCATCAGATATCGGGGTTGCGGTCAAGGACGGCGCGGTCACATTATCTGGTTTCGCACGCAGTTTCCGGCAAAGACGAAAGGCCGAGGAGGACGCGACGCGTGTGCGCGGCGTGAAGGGAGTCGCAAACGATATGGAGGTGCGGTTGCCTCTGATCAACAAACGGCCCGATCCGGAAATCGTGCGCGAGATCATTGCCGGACTGAAGGCCGAGCTGCCTATGCGGCGGACGACATCAAGGCGGTCGTCAGGGACGGACACGTGACGCTGAAGGGTGAAGTCGAATGGGACTACCAGCGCCGCCGAGCGGCCGACACGGCGCTGCGGGTGAGCGGCGTGACCGGCCTGACGAACGAGATCGAGATCAAGCCGAAGGTCAAACCCGAGGACCTCAAGCGCAAGATAGACGACGCGTTCAAGCGTAACGCGGAACTCGACGCACAGCGCATCACGGTCGAGGCCGACGGCAATAAGGTCATCCTGCGCGGCACGGTCCGCTCATGGGCCGAGCGCGAGGAAGCCGAGCGCGTCGCATGGCTTACCCCCGGTGTGATGCGGGTCGACAACCGGATCACCATCAGTTACTGACAGGCCGCTCAGGCACGCAAGCGATTACACTCGAAGCTTCAACCCTACACGCTGCGCTTCCTGGCTTATGGATCTCAAGCAAATCCAATATTTCATCGCCCTTTTCGAGGACGGCTCGGTCACGCGCGCGGCAAAGCGGCTGAACATGGTGCAGCCCGCGCTCAGCATGCAGATCTCGAAGATTGAAGCGGAACTGAACCAGAAGCTCTTCGAACGCGGCCCGCACGGCATGACGCCCACTGACGCGGCGCGTCTCATGTATCGCCTGTATACGCCGATCATGCGCGACATCGACCATGCACGCGAGCAATTGAGCCAGCGCGATGTGATCGTCACCGGCCGGGTCTCGCTTGGCATGGTCGCGTCCGAGGCGCAAAGCGTTTTGCCTGAATCGCTCGCGAAGTTCAACGCGCTGTTTCCGCAAGTGGAAGTCTCGGTGGCTGACGGGTTCAGCGCGCAGTTGATCGATGCCGTTGAAGCGGGCCGGCTGGATGCGGCCATCATCAACAAACCGCGAGGGCGCCTCTCACTCGATGTGGTGCCGCTGCTCGACGAAGAGATGGTGTTCGTGACGAGCGCCGCGCACGGCGTCGAATTGCCCGCGGAAATCGACCTCGCCCATCTACCTGCCGTCGAACTGGTGCTGCCGACGCGGCGCAACGGCCTGCGCGGCGTGCTCGATGCGGAATTGATGGCCGCCGACATCGTCATCAAGCCGACGTTCGAAATCGACCTGCTGAGCACGATTGTGCAGTTCGTCGAGCAGAGTCAGGTGGCGACGATCCTGCCGCGTGTCGTCGTGCAGCGCGAGGTCGACGAAGGCCTGCTGCGCGCCTATCCCATCGTCTCGCCGCCGATCGTGCGGCACATCATTCGCGTGAGCCATCCGAAGCGGCCTATCGGTCCGGCAGCGCACGCGCTGATCGAAATCATCACGGACGAGATTCGCCGGGTGACGACCGGTGTGTCTGCGCGCTGACGCACTTCATGGGCGCTGGCCTAACGCCCTCAGCATGCCTTAAACCGCTTCGCGGGAAGCATTTTTGTCGAGCTTGCCGAGCGTCTCAGGCACGACAAACGCGCCGGCGAGGAAGATCACGCTGATTACGCCCACGAAGATCGCCAGCGTCAGCGGCAGCTCGCTTGCGTCTTTGGCGACAAGCGACACGGCGGTCGGCATCATGCCGCCAATGGCAAAGCCAATGTTCCAGGAGAGGCCTGTGCCGGTCGCGCGAATCGCTGTCGGAAACCGTTCGTTGAGGAAGATCAGGATCGGCGCATAGCCCGCGCTACCGAGCGCGCTCAACACTACCGCATAGACGCCGATCATCGTAATGCTCTGCGCGGTAGGCAGCAGCAGGCACAGTGCGGGCAACGCAACCAGCCGGATCAGGCCAATCCAAATGAATGTGCTCTTGCGGCCGATGAAGGTGCTGAGATGGCCAGCCGCGACTGACGCAATCACGACGCCGATGCTGGAGATCATCAGGATCGCAGCCGCCGAGCCATTCGGCACGTGGCTGACCACCTTCAGCACGGTCGGCAGATAGCCTGAGGTCAGGTAGTAGCCGCTGCCACCGCCGATGGTCAGCAACAGGTTCACGAACAGGATCGAGCGGTAGTCCCTGGAAAATAGCGTGCGCAGCGGCGAGCGCACAACCTCGGCGGGCGCGTTGCTGACGCCGTCGCGTGAAGCACTCGCAGCCGCTTTGGCGGCCTTCTCGGCCGCAAGCTTTTTCCACAGCGGCGACTCTTCGAGACTGTTGAAGACAAAGAGTCCGAGCATCGAACTGATGATGCCGGTGAAAAACATGCAGCGCCAGCCCCACACATCGAACTGCTCACCCGGGAACAACGCCGACATCGCAAGGAAGGTGAGCGAAGCCAGCAACGCGCCTAGCCCCGCTCCGCCACCGCCAATCAGACCCGACACCGCGCCGCGATACCTCGGCGCCACGGACTCAGTGCCGATGGTATGCGTCGAGGCGACCACGCCGCCCACGAACACACCCTGCACGAGACGCAGGACGACAAACAGCAGCGGCGCAATCATGCCCACCTGGGCGACGGTCGGCAGCAGGCCGAAGGCCGCGGTCGACAGCCCGACGCCGACGACTGCAAAGATCATTGCCCCTTTACGACCATGCCGGTCAGCGTACGAGCCGAACCACGCCGAGCCGAGCGGCCGCATGAACAGCGTCACCGCGAACGACGCATAGACCGCGGCAAGCGACAACATTGCGTGTTCGGACGGAAAGAACAGTCGCCCCACGACCGGGGCCACATAGAGCAGCACGAACAGGTCGAACAAGTCGAGCGCCCATCCCAGACACGAGGCAAACACTGCGCCCATCACCTGTTTCTGGTCAACTGCGGGCAAGGCGGCTCCATTTTGTGCGGCTACGGACATCTCCATCTCCTTGAAGGTTACCGGCTTCTCTTTTGAGCGGACCGGTGTCAGGCACGCTTGATATGCGTGCTCTTGTTGCGTGAAAGAAATCAGTCAGCAAGGCGACGCCGCAGTCGGGACCGTATCCCGCTCTCCGCGCTGGCATCGCTTCATGACCATCGCGTCGGCAATCTTCTCGGCGATCATGATGGTCGGAATGTTCGTATTGGCCGACGGCAGGCGCGGCATCAGCGACGCATCGACGACGCGCAATCGTTGCGCGCCGCGTACACGGCCTTCGGTGTCGGTGACGGCGCTCCGTTCGCCGGCCTCGCCCATGCGGCAGGTGCCGCTTGCGTGCCACACGCCGAACACGTTGGCGCGAATGAAATCGTGCAGCATGTGCTCGTCGGCGAGCAGCGCGGCCATCTGCTGGCCACGGGAAAAGAAGCGTTCAATCAGCACACGGCGGATCGGTGCAGGTGTGTCGAGCAACAGGCTCGCGAGCGAGGTCAGCATGGCGTTGCTTTTGCTGACGCGGCTCAATGCCTTCACACGCGGGGAAAAAGTGGCGGGGAAAAAGTCGCGCTTATCCTGGCTCAGTCCCGACGCTGCGACCACTTTCGCCAGCATGCGCACCCCCGCGGCGAGCCGTGCGAGATCGCGCTCGTCATCGAGCAGGTTGAGCTCGACGTGCGGCGCGACTGCCGGATCGGGCGACACCAGTTGAACACGACCGCGCGAATACGGACGATTGCACCACAGGAAAAACAGGCCGAGCCGGTTACCCAACGCATGCCACGCGGCACGCGTCGCGCTCGACAGATACAGGTCGGAGGCCTCGCAATTCACCACGCCCGAGGTAAAGCGGGCCGCCGTCATACTCGCCCGGCGTCTCGCGAGCGGCATGCGGAAGCCGCGCTCGAGAAAATGGCAAAAGGTCAGCGACGGATGATCCTGCAGATTGCGGCCGACGCCAGGCAGATTGACCACGCATTCAATGCCGAGCGAAGCAAGCGCGCCCTGCTCGCCGATTCCGGCACGCATCAACAGCGCGGGCGATTGCAATGCTCCGGCGCACAACACAACCTCACCGGCATCGAAGCGCAGGCGTTCGCCGTTCTCTGCCACCGCGATCACTCCTTGCGCCGCTGCCCCATCCATCACGATGCGCTCGACGCGTAACTGCGCATAGATGCTCAGATTGGGCCGCTTGCGCGTTGGCGCGTCGAGATAGCCCGCCGCCGCAGACACGCGCTTGTCGTGCCGGTTCGAAAAGGCGCCCGGAAACAGTCCATCGCCGAACTCGCCGTTCTGATCCTGCAAGGTGGGGAAGCCATTGGCACGCAGGCCATCGGCAAACGCATGACAGAACGGCGGCCAATCCTCCGGCATGATGCGGCGAATCGCTATCGGACCCTCGCCGCCATGCAAGGGACCTTGCGGAAAATTCTCGTCGCATTCGAGCTTGCAGAAATACGGCAGGACGTCCCGCCAGGCCCAGCCCGGCGCACCGTTCGCAGCCCAGTCGTCGTAATCGCGCGGCAGGCCGCGGTTGGCCGATTGCACATTGATGCTTGAACCGCCGCCCATTACGCGGCCCTGTTCATAGACGCGCGGCGCGGCTTGCCGGGTGGCACGCGCTTTCAGATCAGGCCAGATATACGTATCGCCGCAGAAAACCGGCATCGGATAACTGTCGAGAATCTCCGCGGGCTCGGCGCCCGGCGGCGTATCCACGCCCGCCTCGATCAACGCGACCCGCACCGACGACACGGCCGAGAGCCGATGCGCGAGCACGCATCCGGCGGAGCCGCCGCCGACGATCACGTAATCGAAACGCTCCATGCCTCGCTCCTCCGCTATGTCTTTTTTGATCGCGGTCCTTAGCTTCCGCGAAACACCGGCTTGCGCTTGCCATGAAACGCTTCAACGCCCTCGCGGAAATCGTCGGAGGTACGCAGACGGCTATAGCAATGCCCTTCCAGTTCGATTGCGATGGACAGCGGCGCGTCTTCGGTGTCGTTCAGGAGCTTCTTCGCGGTACGTTGTGCCAGCGGCGAGAAAGCGCGCAACTCATCGACGAGTGCGTCAGTTGCCGCTTCGAGTTGTGCATCGGGCACGCACTCCACGGCGATACCCCACTCGTAAGCTTGCTTGCCGGGAATGCGACGCGAGCGCATCACGATGTCTTTGGTGCGGCCAATGCCGACCATCTGCTGCAGACGCGCGGAGCCGCCCGAGCCCGGAATCTGGCCGAGCTTCTGCTCCGGCAACGCGTAGAACGTCGTATCCGTGGCGATACGGAAATCGCACGCCAGCGACAATTCGAAGCCCACACCAAAGCAGAAACCGCGGTTCGCTGCGATCACAGGTTTCGAGCACCGGGCAGGCGCTGCGATATTCCATGCCAATTTCGACACATGTTCCGGCGATGCTTCGAGAAAGCCCTTGATATCGCCGCCACTAGAGAAGTGTTCGCCAATGGCGCGTACAACGATCACCCGCACGCGCTCGTCTTCATCGAGCGCTTCGAACGCGGCGCGCAACTGGTCGCGGGCATGCATTGAAATGACGTTGAACGGAGGGCGATGCAGGATGATGTCGGCGCGCTCATGTGCGGCATCGATCTCGATCGAGAAGCCATCGAGCTCCTGAAGCAGCGTCTGGCCGCGATGGGTCAAGTCAGTCATTTCGGATACTCCTTGTTGGTATGAACAGGTTGTGAAACGGGCTCGCGGTCGTCGAGCACGTACTCGCCGGCAGAGAGCTTGCGGCGCAGAATCTTGCCTACCGGCGACTTCGGAATGTCGTCGACAAACACGTAGTCGCGCGGCCGTTTGAAATTGACCAGATCAGAGGTTCGGCAGTAGGCGTCGAGCGTTTGTGCGTCGACGTATTCGCGGCGCTTGATGAAAGCCACCACACGCTGACCCCAGCGTTCGTCCTTGATGCCGGTCACGGCGACTTCGTCGACGGCCGGATGCAGCGACAGCACCGACTCGATATCGACCGGCGAAATGTTTTCGCCGCCGCTGATGATCATGTCGTCGACGCGGCCCGTGACGAACAGCTCGCCGTCGGCGTCGAAATAGCCGGTGTCACCGGTGAAATACCAACCGTCGTGGAGCGACTTCGCGTTGGCGTCGGGGCGGTTCCAATAGCCCTCAAAGGCTTCGTCGCCGAGCAGGTCTGCGATAATCTGGCCTTCTTCGTGGACTCGCGCGAGCTGGTCCGGCGAGCGTGCGTCGAGTTTCACGACCCGCAAGCGCGTGTTGATACCGGCGCGTCCTGCGCAGCCCGGTTTCCTTGTGGCGTCCTGTTCGATGCTGAATGTGTACACCTCCGACGAGCCGTAGTGATTGACGAACAGCTCGGGCTTGAACGCCTGCTGCAAACGCTTGAGCAGGCCGTCGCTCATCGGCGCGCCAGCGAAGCCGAGCTTGGTCACCGTGGATGTGCCGGTGCTGGCGAAGCCTGGATCGGCAAGCAGATCGTGATAAAGCGTCGGTACGAGATACAGGCACGAGAGCCGGTAGGCGGCGATCGAATCGAGCGCGAGCCGCGCGTTCCAGCGGCGCACGCAGACGAACAGGCCGTCGACCAGCGCCATCGCCAGCAGCGAGCGCACGCCCATCGTGTGGTAAAGCGGCATCACACCGAGCGTGCGTTCGCCATGCCGGTAGAGGTTCTGCGCAACGTGCGCAAGCGCCGCGGCACGCTCATGCCGGTGGCGGCGCGGCACACCTTTTGCCTTGCCGGTCGTGCCGGAGGTATAGAGGATCAGCGAGTAGTCGTCGGCGGTGGCATAGACCGCTTCGCGGGTATGTGCGCGCTCGACGAGCAGCGCGTCGAATGTGGACGTGCAGCCGGGCACCTCGTCGAGTCCGATGCGCGGCAGCCTCTGCGCGGCGGGACTCTGGCTCACCGCATCGGCGCATACCGGCTCGTAGACGATAGCCTTGACGCCCGCGTCGGTCACGCAGTAATCGAGTTCTTCGGGCTTGGCGCGCCAGTTCAGCGGCACGATGACGATGCCCGCGAACTGGCAGGCCCAGTGCAGCGTCGCCATTTCCCAGCGGTTTTGCAGCACCGCCAGCAAACGATCACCGCGTGCGAGACCGAACTCGCGCAGACCGTCGGCCACGTTGAGAATGACACGATGCCACGCTGCGTACGTTAGCTCCAGTTCGCCGTCCACGAGCGCCAGCGCGTTCGGACTGCGTTCAACACATTGCAGAAACGTGCGGCCGAGATCAAGCATGGACGGCCTCCGGGCTTTCGTTGCGCTGCTTGCGGCGCGCAGCTACGTCCAGCACGGCCGCGATGATCGGCGTATAGCCCGTACAGCGGCACAGATGGCCTGAGAGCATCTCGCGCACCTGTTCCTCAGTCGGATCCGGCACACGTTGCAGATAGTCCGCGCACGACATCAGAATGCCCGCCGTGCAAAACCCGCACTGTAACGCGTGATGCCGCTGGAAGGCCTGCTGCAGATCGCCGAGCGTCTGGTCGGGCGCGAGGCCCTCCACGGTATCGACACGCCGCCCTTGCACCTGCACGGCCAGCATCAGGCACGAACGCGCCGCGACGCCATCGATATGTACCGTACACGCCCCGCACACCCCATGTTCGCAGCCGACGTGAGTGCCGGTCGCACCCAGTTCGTGGCGAATGAAATCCGACAGCAGGTCGCGCGTCTCGCACAGACCGCTGCGTACGCGGCCATTGAGCGTCAGCGCGACGCGCTGCGTTTCGCCCTGCCGCATGGTATTGCTTGATGCCTTGCTCACTTCGCCTCCTCGATCACGCGCCATCCGAGTTGCCGGACCAGATGCCGCCGGTATTTCGCGCTGATATGCGCGTCGTCCTGCGCGCCCAGCTTCCAGCTCAAATCGTTCAATGCGCCGCGCAGATCATCGCCCTGCAGGTGCGGCCAGCGTTCGACGACCGGCCGGTCCGCCACGCCGCCCACCGCGAGGCTGATGGAGTCAGGCGTCACGACTGCTGCGCAGGCCACCATGGCGAAGTCGCCGTGCCGTGCCGAGAACTCCATAAAGCCATAGCGTTCGCCCGGTTTTTTAAGCGGGAAGCGGACCGCTTCCACCAGTTCGTCCGGCGCGCGTGCCGTCATCAACATGCCCTGAAAGAAATCCGCGGCGGCCAGTACGCGCTTTTTCTTCTTCGAGCGCAGCACCACCTCGCCACCCAGTGCAGTGAGCACCAGCGGCAATTCCGCGCTCGGATCGGCGTGCGCAATCGAGCCGCAGACCGTGCCGCGGTTGCGAATCTGAAAATGCGAGATGTACGGGAAGGCCATCCTCAGCAAGGGCGTTTCGTTCACCAGCCACTCGCGCCACTCGACGCTGCCCTGTGTCGCCGCCGCCCCCACCACCAGATAGCCCGCCTCGTTGTCGACGCGTACCGTGTTCAGTTCCTCGGTGCGCGAAATGTCGATCAGGAGACGCGGTTGCGCGAGCCGCATGTTGAGCACAGCCATCAGCGACTGGCCGCCTGCGAGGACGCGCGCGTCCTCGCCGGTCTCGGCCAGCGCATCGAGCGCATCCTGCGTCGTCATGGCGCGCAAATAATCGAATGGCGCCGGTTTCATGTCGTTCTCCTGAAGATCGCCAACAGGCGCGACAGCCACGATCCGCTCATTTTCAGAGGCTTTCCCGACGCCTGACGTCCAAGCGATTCGAACAATTGGCGCAACACGACCTTCGCCGCGCCCTCGAGCATGCGGCCGCCGACCGCTGCGACTTTGCCCGACACCTGCGCTTCGTAGTCGTACGAAAGCCGCGTGCCTTGCTCGGTCGCCGTCAGTTCGATCAGGCCGTTGCCGCGTGCGCTGCCTAGCGGCGAGATTCCCGCGCCGGCCAGTGTCAGCCGATGCGGCGGATCGAGATCCGATAGCCCGATTTGCGCCTCGAAGCGTGCCTTGATCATGCCCACCCCAACAGTGACATCCGCGCGGTACTGGTTGGTGCCCGTCGACTCCAGCGCATGGCAGCCCGGGATCACTTTGGCGAGCGCGTTCGGATCCATCAGCACCGCGAAGATTGCCTCGGGCGTAGCGGGTAGATCTACCGTGCCCTGCGCGGTCAGCGCCTTGCCGCCACCCGGCACGGCCGGTTTCGTGGCAGGCGCCTCGCGGAGCTCCGGTCGCGATGGTTCGGGATCGTCGATGCCGATCAACGCCATCACTTTCGATGGCGTCAGCGGCAAACGGATGTCCTCCACACCGAGCGCATCGGCTACCGCGTTGGCAATGCACGGCGGCGTGCTCATGTTGTTGCCTTCGCCGAGCCCTTTCGCGCCAAGCGGCGTGAACGGCGACGGCGTTTCCAGATGCACGATGACCGGATCTGGCACCTCGCAGGTGGTTGGCATCAGATAATCGGCGAGCGTGCCCGACTGGAAGCTGCCGTCTGCACCATAACGAAACTCCTCCATCAGCGCCGCGCCCAGCCCTTGAGCGAACGCGCCGCGAATCTGGCCGTCGGCGAGCGCGGGGTTGAGCAGCTTGCCGGCGTCGTGCGCCGTCACGTAACGGTCGATGCGGATCCGGCCGGTGGCGCTATCGATTTCGACGCCGCACAAATCAAAGGCAAAACCATAGGCTGCCGAAGTATTGATGCGATCGTTTTCGTCGGGCGCGTCCATGTTTTCCGGCGTCCAGAACACGGTTTCGCGCAGTCCCGGCTCCTCGCCTTCCGGCAATAGAGCGGGCGCCCAATGTGGCGCATTGCTGGCGACACGGCCGAACGGCATCGCCTTGTCTTCGGCGCCTTTCACGTAGATACGTCCGCCTTCGAAACACACGTCATCGGTCGTGCAGCCGTACTGGTTGGCGACGATCCGCGCCAGCTTGTCGCGCACCCTCACGGCAGCAAGATGAACCGTACCGGCCACCGCGCCCGCAAAACGGCTCGAATAATTGCCCGCTGCAACCGACCAGGCGTCCTTGTACGTATCGAACTCGACGTTGACAACGATGTCTTGCGGCTCGATGCCGAGCACGTCCGCGACAACCTGCGCGCAGACCGTCATATGCCCTTGCCCGGCCGGAGTGGACGCCACGGTGACCACCACACCGCCCAGCAGATCGACGCTCACCGTCGCGCTCGCGATCGCGCCGCTCTTCGGCCCCGCCTTCTTGCGGGTCTCGGCGGGCATCACTGTAGTGATGTATCCCATGTTCGATACTGACGGCTCGACGATCGCCGCAAAACCGATGCCGTAGAGGCGACCCTCCTTGCGGGCTGCTTCACGGCGCGCAAGGAGCTCGTCGTAGCCGCCCTCCGACAACGCGCGACGTAGCGCCTCCTGATAGTTGCCCGAGTCGAGCAGCGCACCGGCTGCAGCGCGATACGGGAACGCATCCGCCGCGACAAAATTGCGCCGGTAGACCTCCAGCACATCGAGTTTCAACGTGAGCGCAATCCGTTGTATCAACCGCTCCAGCGCAAAATACACCTGGGGGCCGCCGAAGCCGCGCACGAGCCCCGTAGGTGTCTTGTTGGTTAGCACGACACGATTGCGCACCAGCAGGTTCGGGATCGCGTAGGCGCCGGTCAGGCAACCGTGCATCCGGTAGAACGTCGCGGGTTCCGGCGCGCGCAGATAGGCGCCGCAGTCTTCAAGCTGGTCGTAGGCGAGCGCGATGATCCTGCCGTCGTTTTCCACGGCGGCTTCGAGTGTCGAAAAGCGCGCCGTCGCCGAGGTGGCCGCGCTCAGATGTTCGAGCCGGTCCTCGACCCACTTCACCGGCGCGCCGGCCTTACGCGAGGCGAGGCACATCAGGACTACATAGGGAAACACCGCCTGCTTCACGCCGAAGCTGCCGCCCGAGTCGCGCGGCGCCTTGTGACGCAGCCGGTTCGCCGGTACATTCAGCGCCATCGCCATGACCGCGTGCAGTGAGAACGGTCCCATGAAATTCGATGTGACGTCGTAGCCTTCGTCGCCTGACAGGAACTCGGCAATCACCACACCGCATTCAATCGGCGCGCAACTGTTGCGTGGATAATGCGCCTCCAGCTTCACCCGGTGCGGCGCCTTCTCGAACGCGGCCTCGGGGTCGCCATAGCGGAAGTGGCGATCGCTGATCACATTGGTACCGACGCGCTCGTGCAGAATGGGAGCGCCGTCGCTGGCCGCCTGTTCGATTGACGTCACCGGATCGAGCAGCGTGTAGTCGACCCTGATCAGGTCGAGTGCGTCTTCCGCCAGCGCACGCGATTCCGCCAGCACGACGGCCACCGGTTCGCCGACGTAACGCACGCGGTCCATCGCCAGCGACCATTGCTCCATGGGCGACTTCACGCCGACGACGAACGGCCGCGACCATGCGCGCAGATCATCGCGGGTCAGCACAGCTCGCACGCCCGGGTGCTTCAATGCGTCTTCGGTGCGGATTGCAGCAAGTTCGGCATGCGCATGCGGTGAACGCAAGATCGCGGCATGCAGGGTGCCAGGCTTCACGCCGATGTCGTCGCCATAACGGCCGCGGCCTGTCAGGATCGCGGGGTCCTCGAGGCGCTGCATCGGGCGGCCGACATGCCGCCGTGGTGCTGCGCCCGGAGCCGCTTCTTTCGCTTCGGCCGGAGTCCGCGGCTTGATTTCGGCGAACGCCGTATCGCGCTGGTTCATCGGTCTGTGCCCTCATCGCGGCCCGCAAATTCGTCGGCGAGACCGCTCCAGCGGTGTGCGATCTCACGATGCTCGATGCGGAACAGATCCAGAATCCGCCCCACCGTGTGATCGACCGCATCATCGATAGTCTGCGGATGCGCGTAGAACGCCGGGACTGGCGGCATCACGATCGCGCCCATCTCGGTGGCGAGTGTCATGTTGCGCAGATGGGCCAGGTTCAACGGCGTTTCCCGCGCCACCAGCACGAGGCGGCGGCGTTCCTTGAGCATGACATCGGCGGCACGCGTCAGCAGGTTGTCGGCGAAACCGTTCGCGACGCTCGCGAGCGTTTTCATCGAACACGGGGCAATCACCATGCCTGAGGTGAGGAACGAACCGCTCGCAACCGAGGCGCCAATATCGCGCACGTTATGAACCACGTCGGCCATGCCGTCGAGGTCGCTACGACTGAGACCTAACTCCTGCGCGGCCGTCACCGCGCCCGAGGCCGACACGATCAGATGGGTCTCATGCGTGCCAAGCCGGCGCAGCGCGGCGAGCAAGCGCACGCCGATGACCGCGCCGCTGGCCCCGGAGAGGCCAACGACAATGCGCTCGCGCTGACGCTCAGTCATGGTGCTTGCCCACGTCAGCACCCAGATAAGCAGCGAAGCTGGCGTTGTCCGCCGCAACCAGCGCATCGAGATCGACCTTGTCCTCGCCGGGAATTCGCACGCGGGTGAACACGTGCGCCGGATACACGACCGGCCGCGTGGCGTCGAGCCCCATCTTCGCGCTCACGCCTTGCAGATGAAGCGGCGCATCCTCGGGCTGGCCGACCGTGGTGGACGGATCGAGCAGCGAGCCTTGTGCACCCTCGATCACCACCAGATCGCGATCCGCCTGAAAACGCGTCGCCACCGCCCATTCGATTTCCGCCGGATCGTGCAGGTCCACATCGGTATCGACGACCACCACCTGCTTGATGTCGTAATGCGCGCCGAACGCGCAGAGGATCACATTCTTCGCCTCTCCTTCCCGCTTCTTGTCGAACTGGATCCACAGGTGATAGCGGCACACTCCGCCTACCGAAAGGTGCACGTCCTTCACGCCCGGATGGCTGCGCTGCAGGTGAGCGAGCAGCGTCGCCTCACGCGGAATCGCGCCGAGCAGCAGATGCTCCATTTCCGCCGGCACAATCGTATGAAAAATCGGCTTCTCGCGATGCGTGAGCGCAGTGACTTCGATCACCTCACGCGCTTCCTGTGCGCTGTAGTACTTAGGAAATTCGCCAAACGGACCTTCCGGCTCACGCACGTTGGGCAGAATGCGGCCCTCGATCACGATCTCTGCAAACGCGGGCACATGCACGCCGTTCGTCACGCATTGGACGACCGGCAACGGCATGCCGTGCAGCGCGCCGGCGATTTCCAGCTCGTCGTGATCGATCGGAGTAATTGCTTGCGAAGCGAGCATAGTCAGCGGGTCGACGCCAATGGCGACTGCCACGTCGAGCGCATCGCCCGCTTCTTCCGCGGCCTTTTGAAACGCGTACAAATGACGCGGCAGCAGCAGGATCGCCATGCGGTCCGGGCCATGCACCTGGATGCGGTTGATCGACACGTTCTGCACGCCGGTGCGCGGATTGCGCGCGATCACGAGACCTGCCGTGATATACGGGCCGTTGTCATGTTCGCTGTGCGTGGGAATGGGGAGCAACGCGCGCAGATCGATGTCCTTCGTCAGCACCACCTGCTGGCACGGCGCAGCGTCGCGCGGCAAGACTTGCGACGCAATCGGCTGCCCGGCCGCTTCGCGAAATCGCGTCAGCAGTTGAGACTCAGCCACGCCCATAGCTTCAGCAATCCAGGCGCGCTTTGACATGAAGCCGCTCACGACCGGAATGTCATTGCCAGCCGGCTTCGTAAAAAACGCGGCCTGCTCGCCGTCGAGACGTTTGGCAATGGCGGCGAGTTCATGTTCGAGCGCGACGGGCTTGTCGATCGTCGCCAGACGATCCGTTCTTGCGAGATGCGCGAGCCAGTCGCGCAACGTCAGCACGCCGGATTGCGGGGCCCACGGCAAGGAAGAGGTGCCGTTCGTGACGGCATCGCGTGTGTTCATCTACGTCTCCATCAATGCCTCGCTATGCGCCGGGGAACGGTCGCTGCGAGATATGCAATGAAGCGTAGCGAGATCGCTGTATAAGTTCTAATACTGTTTTTTGATGTTTTTAATCACCAATGCTGATATCCGTGTTAGCCCCAATGACACCCGGCTTACAAAACGATATCCATAGAACTTCCGTGTCAGGCAGGCTGGAGCGGCACCATCCGGAACATCCATTGGTGCGCTTTTCGGCGCAGACCTGATAATGTGGACGGAGCTCATTAGCTACGTTGATGGTCCCCGGATTGACGCACCCGGGTTGATGTCCCATTCAGATCGCTATGGACCTCAAGCAAATCCAGTATTTCATCGCGCTGTTCGAAGACGGTTCCGTCACGCGTGCCGCAAAGCGCCTGAACATCGTGCAGCCCGCATTGAGCATGCAGATTGCCAGGCTCGAAGACGAACTGCACCAGCAACTCTTCGAACGCGGTGCGCACGGCATGGCCCCGACCGCGGCGGGGCGGCTGATGTACCGCCTGTTCCTGCCGATCGTGCGCGATCTCGCCCATGCCCGGCAGCAACTCGTGCAGCGCGACGAAGTTGTGACCGGTCACGTTGCGATTGGGCTGATCGCCTCGGTGACGGAGAGCGTCCTCGCGGATTCGCTGTCGCGCTTTCATACGCGTTATCCGCACGTCGAAGTGACCGTGGCGGACGGTTATAGCGCCACTTTCATCGATTGGGTGGCGGGCGGCCAGCTCGACGCTGCGCTGATCAACAAGCCCCGCTCGCGGCTGTCGCTCGACGCGCAGCCGCTTCTCGATGAGGAGATGGTGCTGGTCACCAGCGCCACCCACGGCCCCGATCTGCCGCACGCGATCGAACTGGCGCAGTTGCCCGAACTGGAGCTCGTGTTGCCGACCAAACGTCATGGTCTGCGCGGCGTGCTCGATACAGCCGCGCAGCATGAAGACATCCTGCTTGCGCCGCGCTTCGAAATCGATGTGCTCTCCACCATCGTCAAGCTCGTGGAGAGCACGCGTTTTGCCACGATCCTGCCGCGCATCGCCGTCGAACGTGCCGTGCGGCAAGGCACGTTGCGCGCCTATCCGATCCTCGCGCCGCGCATCGTGCGCCATATCGTCTGTGTGAGCCACCCGCGTCGGCCGCTGAGTGCGGCGGCTGACGCGTTGATCTCGATCATCGCTGACGAACTGCGTCAAGTGTCGATTGGGCCGGATATGAACGCCCCCGCTGCCACATGAGCGGACCTCGACGGTTCGCAGCCCATCGTCCTGATTCAAGTGGTCGTCGCGCCAGTGGGCTGATGTAGCGTCGTCATAAACCAGCAAACCTGTACCGGATACTGCCGCAACGCCTCCGCTAACGCGCCGAGCACGGTTGCAGCTCCCGCCGGCTTTGAGGAAGGGGCATTGGCGGTCTGGAGAAATGCTTTCAGCTGGCTGGCACCGAGTGCACGGCTATAGAAGAAACCTTGACCGAATTCGGCCCGGCTTGCCCGCGCGACGTTGTGATGCGCCGCGTTCTCAATTCCTTCGACCACGACCACGGCGCCCATCTCATGGCCCATGCTTGTCAACGCACTGATCTTTCTGGAGCGCTCATCGGGATCCATTCCCAGCACGTCCCTATCGATCTTCACCATCTCAAAGGTCATGTCTGCCGGCAGTTCAAATCCGACGTCAGTGGGACGCGCGCCAACGACAGGTTGATACTCAACATGGAACCGGCGCCCACTCGAACAACTGCAGATGGCCGAGACCGGGCCGATGGCGAACGCACCAAGTCGACCTATTGCTGACCTTCGCTCGACGCCGGCGGATGACCGCTTCGCAGCCGAATTCGGTCGAGCAGTCGGGAGGTGAACGATCCGAGCCGGACCGCGTGCTGGGTGCGCTACCGCGCCCGGATGGCTCGCCTCAATCGCGAATTGAACTGCGCTAGCTCTTTGTCAGCGAGCACGTAGTCGCCGCAATCGTGCAGGCGGGCAATGGCGAGATCCAGGAACGCTCGGACTCTCTTGGGTTGAGCAGTTCGGCTTCCGTAGTAAACGTGCAAACTAAAGTACGTGCTCATATGCGGCAAGAGAACGGGAACCAGTCGTCCCGCGCGGATATGGCACGCAGCCGAGAGACTCGAGAGTTGCCCCATGACTTGCCCCGCGAGCACTGCTTGCACTTCCAGCTCTGAATCGTCCGTCGCGAACGCAGGGGACACCTGCCGATGTTCGAGTTTGCCATCCACGGTCAAGTACCAGGGCGCTACCTTGCCGGTGTCCGGATGCCGGAATACGCTGCAGCGGTGTGCCGCCAGGTCATCGACTGTCGATGGCGTTCCGTGCGCCTTGAGATAGTCGGGCGCAGCGCATACGATCATCTGGATCGGGAAAAGCTGCCGACCGATCACGCCCTCACCGGCCGACGCCCCGATCCTGAAACCGACATCGACGCGATCTAGTACCCAATTGCCGATACCGTCATCGAGCTGGACGTCCGGCTGGATACCGGGGTGCTCGCGGCAGAACTCGTCGAGCAGTGGCATGAGGAGCGCGGCGAACGACGATTTCGGTCCAACGATGCGCAGCGGGCCCGCGATTTCATCCTTGGACTCCCGTGCCTGGGCCACGGCCCTGTCCAATGCCGCCAGAGCGGGCTGGGTATTTTCCAGAAATCGTTGGCCCTCCTCGGTCAGAGCGAGGCTACGCGTCGTCCGATGCAACAGACGAACTCCAAGATGCAGTTCCAGTTGTGCGATGGTCTGACTGGCTGCCTGGGGTGTGACGCCTTGAGCCAGTGCAGCCTGCCGGATGCTGCCGAGTTCCACGGCTTTGGCGAACATCGCGATGGCCTTAAAGTCATTGACAGGCATGGTCAATTCTTCTGATGGAGGGCGAATAGAATGGTCTGACACAGCGCTCAGTATCAAGCTGAAGTTGACACTGATACAAGATTTATTCTACTAGTCACTTGAAACCGAGACTTCTAAAGTTGAGGACATCGGGCCACTTGCCCACGTCGTCAACTGCAAGGAGCGCATCATGGATAAGCGGCAACTCGGCCGTTCTGGACTTGAGGTTTCAGCGCTTGGCCTTGGGTGCATGGGGTTGAGCTTCGGTTTCGGCCCGGCCATCAGTCGATCAAAGGCTGTGGAGTTAATCCGGGCCGCCGTCGATCGGGGCGTGACCTTTTTCGATACCGCCGAGGTCTATGGGCCGTATCTCAACGAAGAGGTCGTTGGCGAGGCATTGGCGCCCGTCCGCGATCACGTAGTCATCGCGACCAAGTTCGGCTTCACCTTCGGCGATGACGGAAAACAGCAAGTTTTGAGCAGCCGGCCGGACCATATCCGGTCGGCGGTCGAAGGGATGCTCAAGCGTCTCAAAACCGACGTCATCGACCTGCTTTACCAGCACCGCGTGGATCCACAGGTGCCTATCGAGGACGTCGCCGGTACGGTGAAGGAACTCATCCAGGCAGGCAAGGTAAAGCACTTCGGCCTCTCAGAGGCTGGAGAGCAGACCATCCGGCGCGCGCATGCTGTGCAGCCCCTGGCGGCGCTTCAGAGTGAGTATTCAATGTGGTGGCGCGAGCCCGAGGAAAGGATCCTGCCTACGCTGGAGGAACTCGGCATCGGCTTCGTGCCGTTCAGCCCCCTCGGCAAGGGTTTTCTCACGGGCGCAATCGCCCAAAACGCGGTCTTTGGCAGCGACGACTTTCGAAGCAAGGTACCGCGCTTCACGCCCGAGGCACTTCAGGCAAATCAGCCACTTGTTGACGCGCTCGGGGCCATAGCCAGGAGCAAAGGTGCGACGCTAGCTCAGGTTGCACTCGCATGGCTGCTCGCCCAGAAGCCCTGGATCGTACCGATTCCCGGCACGACGAAGTTGCATCGTCTGGAGGAAAACCTTGGGTCGGCTGAAGTGGAACTGACCGGGACCGAGCTTCAGCACATCGACCAGGCGCTCGCGAACGTCGAGATTCACGGCGATCGTTACCCGGCCGCCCTGAAGGCTACCGCCTGATTCGACGAGCTGTCTGATGATGACATGATGGTCGTCGCAACGCTGGAGACGGGCACCAGCAGCTGCTTCTCGCATCGCGATCCGGGCGATCGTGAAGTGGATGAGCGAATGAAAGCCTGGCTTCTCACATGCAATCGGGATGGTTACCGGGAAGATGTAAGACCTGAGCGGCTTTCGCGGGCTGAATGTTCGCGAAAGCATCCAAAGCCGACATTCGAACTGGCAGAACGAAGGACTGTTCCTGGCCGAACCCGGGCCGACGGAGAGCGCACCAAATCGACCCTGTACGGCCTATCCACTCTCTCCGAAGTGGACCGTCGAGTAGGCTCTTTGTTGACAAACCAATTTATTAAATCGTTGGACTTCTGGTTCACGCCAACCTATCCGGTGAGCGCGGGCTATTGGCTAATGGAAGCGGCGAAATTCTTGATAATTGCCGCGACTTCTGTCGGGATCTCAAGGATCAAGTTATGAGTTGCATTCACGTGCTGCACGGTCACGTTAGGTGATCTTGCGATACTGGCAAGCTGCCGCTGAACAATCTCGCGCCTTTCTGCCATAAGCATCGCAAGCTCTTCAACGTCATCGATTCCCGGGCCCGGATCGGTTGCGGATACCATCAATGCACGACAGGAGAGTGACTTGATCACATCGAATACGTCCACCTCGTCGTCCTGCAACCAAATTTCCCGAGCCTGCACCTGGTCCGGCCTACCCTGATAAGTGTTGCTTCCACATGCGTGCAATCGACGTCGAATTGCACTCTCGTATAGTGCACGCGGAAAACCAAGTTGATCGGCCTCTTGCCCAGACTCCCTAACGATGCCATCTATCTCTTCTGAGCTAAATGATTTGCCGCACTCGGATACAAACATCTCGCACAACTGGCTTAGGTAGGCAGTTACGGAGCCAAGGGGAAGACTCGTATATTCCTCTGGCTTGCCCAGCCCAAATCCGTCGAGGTTGACAATACCTTGTATGTCGGGATGCGCTCTTGCATAAAGAGTGGCGATAGTACCGCCTAGTGAATGCCCGACGATAATCGCGTCCTTTGCATCAAAGTGTGTCAGCACTGCCTCTACATCATCCAATACTGCGTCCCAATTCCAAGACCCTGAGCCAGAGTGCCCATGATTTCGAAGATCCATGCAAATGACTTCATGGGACTTTGAGAGATGAGGAATAACTGTTGCCCACGTTAGCAGTGTTCCGCCCATCCCGTGAAGCAATAGCAAAGGGTGGCCCGGACCACGCCACGCTTGAGCTGCGATGAGCAAATCCTTGTTGCGTATGAGCACGTCAGTCATTGAATCCTGCTGATAGCGCCGGCTAGCCCGGCGTCAAGGGCTGGGCTTTTGTGATGTGGAGTTCGCTCGTCGATTTTCAGCAATCTAGCGAGAAGTGTCCAACGTCTCAAATTGGCCGCAGCCCGTCGATGCAATCGGCATACGCCGCCCGAAACTCACGAGCCGGTGATCGACAGCACGCGACCCAGAGTGTGTGAAAACGCATTGATCGTCTAGACTGAATCAACGCACTGAGATCGGGTGACTCATGAAGCGATTCGTTGAAGGCGATGACCGCAAGCAGGTCGCACTACTTCCCGAATGCGTCGATGACTACATCGGGCAGGACAACCCGGTCAGGGTCATCGATGCCTTTGTCGAAGAGCTGGATCTCGCGGAACTTGGATTCAACGGCACCACGCCAGCTCTCACGGGTCGCCCGTCCTATCATCCTGGCGTGATGCTCAAGATCTATATCTACGGGTATCTGAACCGGATACCGTCCAGCCGGCGTCTTGAGCGCGAGTGCCAGCGCAACGTGGAGATGATGTGGCTGACGGGGCGACTGGGTCCCGACTTCAAGACGATCGCCGACTTCCGCCGCGACAACGGGCCAGCCATTCGTAACGTATGCCGTCGTTTCGTCGAACTGTGTCGCGGACTGAAGCTGCTGTCGAGTGACATGGTGGCCATCGACGGCAGCAAGTTCAAGGCTGCGAACAACCGCAACAAAAACTACACGGCGGGCAAAATTGACAAGCGTCAGCAGCAGATTGAGGAAAGCGTTCAGCGATATCTCGACCTGATTGAAAGTGCAGACCGGATCAGTCCGACGGGGTTCGATGTGAAGACCGTCCGCCTGTACGAGAAGATTGCCAGCTTACGCCAGCAGATGCGCGAGCTCGACCAGGTCAGAAAGCAGTTGAAGAAGCAACCGGACAAACAGCTGTCCATGACGGATCCCGACGCACGGTCCATGGCAACAAGCGGACGAGGCTCCGGCATAGTGGGCTATAACGTTCAAACCGCCTTGGACACAAAGCATCATCTGATCGTCGCACACGAGGTGACTAACGTCGGAAACGATCACGGGCAACTCAGCAGAATGGCAATCTCCGCGAAGAACGCGATGGGCAAAGCCAGGCTGAAGGTGGTGGCCGATCGCGGCTATTACAGTGGCCCGGAGATACGGGCATGCGATCTGGGAAACATCAGTGCGTACGTTCCCAAGCCACTCACCTCCGCATCAAGGAAGAAAGGTCTCTTCACGAAGGCCGACTTTGTCTACGAGTCAGGAAGCGACGTGTATCGATGCCCTGCCGACGAGCGCGCCATTCATCGATTCAACACCGTTGAGCATGACATGACACTGCGGGTGTACTGGCCCAGTGCGTGCCCCCGTTGCCACCTCAAGGACCGATGTTCGCCCAGCGACTATCGCCGCATCCGACGATGGGAGCACGAAAATATACTGGAATCCATGCAGCGTCGGCTCGACAGGAAGCCCGATGCAATGACGATCCGCCGAAGTACCGTTGAGCACGTCTTCGGTACGCTCAAACACTGGATGGGTCCCGCGCACTTCCTGACTCGGACGCTTGGGCGGGTGAGTACGGAGATGAGTCTTCAGGTGCTGGCCTACAACCTGAAGCGGGTCATCAGCATACTCGGGGTTGCGGGAACGATGAAGGCCATGAAGATGGCTGGAAGCTAAAGCCCGGAGGGGCTTCGCTGCGCTCGCGAGACTCAATCAGCGTAAGCTGGACCTACCAAACTTGATTCAGCTGAACCGAGACCGGCCGTTCAGCGCCAAAAATTGGGTTCTCACACGGCCTCGACCCATTGCGGACAATTGACTGCCTCGGTAGCGGACGTTCGTCGGACGGATTTAAAGCCGAGAACGTAGACTCCGGAACCTTTCGCCTATGGTTCGCCTCGGTCAACCTTCCAAACATAGACTTTGCCGCTCGCACCAACCGTGTAGTCGACCTTCACCGGTTCGCCAGGGACCGCATGAAATGGCGCGGGATACTCGATCTCCTGCCCCTGAATCCGGAATACGAATTTCTCCGTGGCAGCGAATCCCTGCTTCGGTCCGGGTCGATACACGCCAATGCGCTCAATGGTGGAATAAGAGTAATGCATCGATCGATTCGAAAGCTCTGTTTTGAAGTGCCCTGTCAAGTAAAGGTACCCAGCGATGCCAAGCGCAATCAAGCCGATGGCGACTGCAAACGGCACGCCCCACTCGCGCAGGTAGATTCGTGCGTCGAGTAAAAAATATCGTCGTTTCATTTTTTGGTCAGTGCTGTCGGCCGACTGTGCATGGCCGACAAAGGCCCCATCTCTCTCAGATGGATCGCGTCTTCTTCGATTCCGGTCGAATACCATCGCTGTCGATTCGACAACACCACTTTACGATCGCTGCCCACCCCCCCACTGCGTTTTTCGTGACGACGCCATTCGCCACTAAGTTATCGATCTTGCCGTTCTCGCTCATGTCATCCATGTACACACTAACAAGCATTCCTTCACGAAGTTGAACAATCACGCCACCCGCGTCGACTTTCCAGTCGCCAGCGGACAGCAGTACGGTGTCAACGTCGATCATTTCATTGAAGTCAACGGAGAAATATGGTTTATCCATGGTCAGCAAGTGATTCCCCCAACAACATCGATCTGTGCAGTTGCCAGCCCTGAGCAAAACCGCAGGCATGACTTGGACGTTGAATGCCGATTGTCAACGAACCACGTCTCCGTGTCGACCGACCGCTCATGGCCGACTACTGACCGCGTCCGCACCCTGTCGGCAACCCCAACTCGTGAAGAATTCGACTTTCATATGCCGACCAATCTCTCCCCGAATTTTCAATGGCGAGCTTGGCTAACGGCAGTTCCTGAAACAGGCCGTCAGTGAGTTGACGATAGTCACGGTACAGGGAAATCAGCCCGTCCAGTCCCACGAAGCCCTTGCGCACGCAGTAGGGAGCCGCAAGCTTCCAGTTGACCTGATAATCGATCCATTCGGGCCCCCGTTCTGCGCAGACCGTTCTGACGGCCTCTTCGACATCTTCCTGCCAAAGGTAAAGGACGAACGGATTCAGCGGGGCAATGACCGTTGCCAGCTTCCGTATGTAGCCGAAAATCAGTGCCGTATCGGCCTCCATTAGAAGCAGGTGAGTCAGGTCTCCATGAAAAAGTTGACCGTCCAGTACCGGAATCTCAGCATTTGATTGCGTGTACTCGACGAAGGTGGTCCATCTCGCCAATGCACGGTCCGCGAGATCCTCTGCTGTTGCGTCCCTCCACGGTTCGAACCAGTGTTCGAGTTCGTCCGTCGCGCGCACCGGATGCGGGTCGGTCCTTTCATGGATATATACCGCCGGTCGCCCCGCTTCTTGCAGGTGTTTTGCGATGAACCGCATAGTCGTTGACTTGCCCGATCCCATGATGCCCTCGACGATCACCAGCCGGTGAACATTAGAAGGTTTTGCGATGCAGGATGCCGAAAGACTTGCCATGGTTCGCTCACGGTCGCGGTTCGTTGAAAGATAGCCAGCATCCGAATGTACGGTCCGGATTGTCGACGATTCGCGTGCGGTTGTCGAAGGTCGGCTTCTGGCCGCAGCCCATCGAAGCAATCGGCATACATCGCCTGAAACTTACGGGCCGGTGATCGACTGCACGCGACCCTGAGCAGTCTTTCGACGCGCTCCAAAGCGGTCACTGTTCCGTACGTCGGAATTACTCGCCCTTGCTTTCGGCTGTTTCGTTGAGAATCTGCAGTTGCCAACCTATGGTCGCGTGCATCGGCACCTTCACCCGCCTCGTGAGCTCTTGCAATCCGCTGCTCAACCGCCGTGTGAGATGGAAACGACGTCTAACGAGCACGTTGACCGCAGCCATGCGTGCAGGACCTCGTACCGACCAAGAGAGTGCGACCGGGTTTGTAACGCAGGATCAGAAGAGCGGATCAACTCTTCCGCTGTGGACCGGTTAAAGCACGCCCGCACCCGCGCCTCTGCCTGTGCCACTAGTCGTGGCGGAATATCTTCGGCGGCTCTCGGCGCCCAAGGCTGTTGAACAGGAAAAGCATAATCTGGCCCCCACAAAGCAGAAGATGACGGGGCGGCGACCGCTCCTGGAACAGTTATCGCCAAAGAAATGAGTAAGCAGAATTTTCGCATCGGCGCTTCGTTGTGGTCGCTGTGGCAATCTCCGTCGAACACTCTTCGCGAAGAGAATACCGTTGATCTCTGCTCAGGAGTTTGATGTGTATTCGATGGGCTGCCGCCATCGCGTTAAAGGCAGCGAATGCTCATCCTCCCAACATCGCAAGACTTCACTGGCGAAACGGCGATCGATTGTCGGCCATATAGGCAGCCCCGTCGACTGTCCCCTTGTGGCCGATCACTGCTTCATGCAAACAGCATGGGGCGCGCGACCGCACGCGCCTGCGATGGGCAGCACGCGACCCGCATCTGCTTGTTCAATGCAATGCTTGAGCAGAAACGTACCGATCCCCTTCCCCTGATGCTCGGGCAGGATATACAGCTTTTCCAGGCTCAACGCGTCTAGTTCATCGACCAACGCCATTGCACCAATCGACTCTCCGTCGCACTGAATTACCTGATGAATCTCGGGCCGGAAGCTATCTCTGGTTTCCGGAATCCAGTTGCCCCACGTAAGCTCGGCGTATTTTCGAATGCACGTTTCAGTGGCGGCGGCAAGAAACTCCCAATCCGCCCCGACCGCCGGTCGCAATGAAATACCGTTCATGTCTACGCTTCCCACGTTTTATCTATATCGGCGGCATAGAAAGCGATCGCCTTGCGGTAGCTTCTGACGGCCTTGTCGTCCGATGTCTTGGCAACAACTTTGAGCAACAACTCAACGGATTCCTTTGCCTCCCCGAGGTTGTGGAGAGTCATGGCCAGGAATACCTTCAGTTCGTTTGCATGGGGAAATCTTGACAGACCGTCTAGCAGCGCCTGCTTCGCCTCCACATACTGACCCAGCACGCGATACGTACTTCCGAGGCCGAGAAATGCCTGCCTCAAGAACGGCTTATCCAGATTCCCCTTGATCGCCGCCAGATAGAACGGAACAGCTTCTGCCTCTCGGCCCAAGTAATCATGCACACATGCTGTTTCGAATTGCAGCTGAGCGTCATTGGGCCGATCAGCAGCTAGCTGGACTGCCAGCTCGCGCGCCTTTTCATGTTCACCGCCTTGACGCATTTTGCGCAAAAGTTTGACGCTCATATCTCCAGAACCTTATGGGGATGTATCGAATCCTTAGTGTACTGGTGAATGTCTCTTCCTGGACGATCGCCGTTCGACGTGAACATCGGCGGTCGCCCCAGAACGGTCTTTCAGCTTGCGCTGCCGTCTACTCTATTGCTTGCCGGATAGCCAAAGCGAGCCCCGGAGGATTTTCCCAAGCCATCGAATGTCCTGCGTCTTTCACAATCGCAATATTCACGCCTTCGGCTGACAAACGGAAACAAGAAGTCGCGCGGCGTCAGCATTGCCGCCTTGATCCATGTCCCGATACTGTCGCGGGTCTGCTCTGTGATCTCGAACTGAACCGGCCGTTGAGTTTTCTGCTGCATGATCGTCGTTCGGCTGGCGACAACGTACCCGTGGCAAACGTCGCAAACCCGCAGCTTCGTCAGATCGCACGCGCGCAGTTTGCTGTCGATTGCCAGATTGAACATCGCGAGATCGCGAACTCGCGCCGAAAGTTGGAGGCGGATCCGAATGGCCCAGATTTCCCTGAGCTTCAGCGGAGGCTTCTGCCCCGTCAGCTTGCCCTTGTTCCAAGGTATCCTCGCGGCGATTCCTTCGTCAATCGCTTTCATGACGTTCTCCTTTCAAGTGAAGGGAGAACTAGTCTGAGCCACCTGTCCGCGGGCGCTGTCCGACCCACAAGGGACGGTCGCGATTCTCCGAAGCGGTCATTCGAGTAGCACCTGATGGCTCGGCTTTGCTTGACCAACTTGCTCGCCCACGAAGCTGCCACCGGCGACGCAACGGTGCGGCGGTTTTGCTGGTTACGTCCGCGTGCCGCGCTCGACGGCGCAGCAAACTCGCTGGGTCCGCGCATTCGCACGCAATGTGCCGGGGCGCTCATGCCGTTCTCGTGCGGGAAGTGCGACAGCGTGCCGCCGGCAGGGGCGAAATTCTATAGTCGACGCAGCAACCCGGTCAGCTGATTGTCTACGGACGACGCGGTTGATGTCAGTTCAACCGACCCTCGAGCGACCGGTTCAGAAGCCCGCTACTGCCTCGAATAGATGAAGAATTGCTCGTTGAACCCACCGCTGGACTCGTCTTTCGACACCTCGATGTCCATCACGGTTCCTTGGTCTGATATTGGCGAGGGGCTGCTCCAGAAATCGATGAACTGATTACCCGCATTGGTCCCGCTTACGTTTAAGACGGGCACGCTTAGTTCTGTATCGACACCGAAAACTGGACCTTGCTGTACGGAGACGATATTGGCCGTGACTGAGTATGTTCCTTCCTTCAAATCCGAGCAGGACGGTTTGAATACGGTCATGTTTGCACCATTTCCGAGAGGCGTCGTCGTAGTACTGCCGTCCGGTGCCGTCACCGTGTAGCTCGCCGTACCAGCTCCAGTCGTGGCAACTATCTGCATCGGACCTTCCGGGTTCTCTTGCCCGAAAGATTGCGCGGCGGAAGCGGCTTGCGTAGCCAACGTCAGGACCTGTCCTTCCAGGCCGTTGAGACTTTTGTTCAGGTAGACCTTAACGAAGCTATGACCTATCGGGTCCGACGCGTATATGTTTGGGCCCGCGTCCCAGTTGGCGGTAGCTGGTTGAAGTGTCCCGGTTACCAAAGCAAGTGCACGAGCAGCCAGATTTATAACGATGTCCTGACTGGCCGTCACATATTTTCCAGTGTCCGCTCGTGCGGCTGGGGTCGCGACATTTACGACCTGGAACTGCTGTGCAATGTTGAATCCGGACGGATTGTAGACATTGGCTCCTTGTATTTGCGTTTCGGCGTAGAGCGCTTGAGCGAACATGTTGCCTTCGGAATGCGCCACCAATACGACCTTAATGCCGATTGCCGCCTGATTGATGACGGTGTCTGTAGCGGTTTTCAAGGTTTGAGCAGCTGCGCTGTCCAGGCCGTTGGTCACCGCGTTAGCCGTCGCCGCTGCCAACGAGTTCTGGATGTTCGTTTGGTCGGCAGCAGTCAACGTCGAAGAGTTGCCCAGCATGAAGTTGAATGCGTTCTCCATGAACGATAGCAACCCGGACAACCCTTCCGCCACCTTCTGCGCCAAAAGCTTGCGCCCGATGTCAAGGAACAGACCTTCCGACGGGTTGTAGATGCTCTCTACTTCGTTGTAGTGTCCTATTCCTTCTGCGGCCAAAGCCATAGCGAGGATTTGCGCCTCCGTGCCTTCGGTTTCCGCGTCCGGCGCCATGATGCCGTTGATGTAGTAAAACTTGGGCGCCGTGGTGCACACCAGGGCCGACATGCTTGGCACTGCGGGTCGGACAAACGTCGCTTGCGCCGTCGTAGAGACGAGAGCACTGACTATCAGGAACGTTGCGACCAATCGATGGAATCTTGACCGCATCAGCGCGCGCCTCCGACAATGGAGGCGCATTTTGTGGGGTCGAACGGCAAGACCCCAGCGGTTGTCGCTTTCGCCGCGTATTTCTGTCGCGCAGCCATCCGTGCATCCGTGTTGAATGTACGAGCGTAAATCGCGTGCTCAGCGGTTATGAGCGCCTGTGCATTCGAAAGCCCCGCGTTGCGCGCCGCACACCCGCCAATTTGGGCCTCCTGCTCAATCATTGGAGTGGTGTCCGACATCGCCTGCGCCGCAGTTGAGAGCGAAGCCTGGTAGGCCTGTGCTGCAAGCTCGGCACCGACTTTAACAGTGGGAACCGCAGAGTAACTGTCGCTGATGAGTTGCGCAACGTCATCGCGGTAGCCTCGACCAGCGGAATCGATACCCTGAACCGTTGCCGCATTGCCATTGGGAACATAAGTCCCTGAAGCTGCTGGAGTTGCCGGAGAGGTAGAGCTACCTGAACCTGAGGCCGTCACGCCGCCTCCGCACGCAGTGAGAGCAACGGTGGCGAAGACAGCAATCGAGACTAGTTTGGATGTCAGCATTTAATATTTCTCTTAACTTAATGCACTATTCGCGCGATGCGCTGTCCTGCGCGTTTTATACCCACCGCTGACCGGCGGCAGAAACGGTTCTGCAACAGGACTGGAACAGAAGGCAACTGGTAATCGCGTAGGAGGTCATCCATTCGTCGTCAGCATCCGCAGGTCGCCAATGATCGACGGCGACCTTAACGTCACGTCGAGGATGACGAGGATGGCTAAAATTTTGACCACGCCGGCCCGATACAAAACGCTCTTGCAGGCACTTTCTTAAATCACAGGTTATTGCCAGCCAGTGCAGATTTCAGCGAACCTTCGTCAAATGGCTCAAACGAGTGTAAGTGGTCCTTCTATTCGAAAATTTTCCCTCGTCAGGTTGGTTTTTGTAGATGATGATTTCGGCTTGCTGCTCTTATATCTGGTTAGTGACGGCACATTTTTGTAAAAACTTTAGAGATATCTCTTTATATTTTCTTTCAAAATATCTTCAATTGTGCGTTTTACTCGCTGCTCGTTATGAGGTCGGCATAAATCAGCCCCGGTGAAGACAGAACGCTAGTCAACATTGCAGCACGGTCACCAAGCGTTGATAGCGGCATATTGCGTTGATTTACCGGGTAGCAGTTACAGTTCGCGAAGTTATCGATCGTCGAAGATCTAGGTAACGATGCGAAATGTCCCTCACTGGCCGCGTGCAGCCTCATGCAAACCGCATAGACCGCCCGAATCTCTCACGGTCGCTATCGACAGCACGCGACCCGAACCGGCCATCCGCTAACGCCCAGAGCGGACGGTCCCAAGCGTAAAAATTGCAGCCGTTCGCGAATCTGTGTAAGCTTGCTGCGCTGTATAACGACAATATTTGGGAGGTTCGTGTATGAAAGCTCTTTGTGAATCGATGTTGAAAAAAACCATCAATACCCTTTCGCAAGAGAACCATGACCAACACGAACTACGACTCTTTCCGTTTTTCCACGATTGCACACAGTAACCACCGTTACCTGAGCCCGCTGTCGCGGAATAAAGCTCATGAACTCCTTCGCAGTTTCGTCGCGAATCTCTCCGCAGATGACATCGTGCTGGACGCCGGTTGTGGCAAAGCAGCGCTATTGCGAGATGTGCTGCACATGTCGCAGGCACGTGGTGTCGGCGTCGATACCAATCAGAGCTTCTTAGTCGAGGCGCGAGCTGCGTTTCGGCAGGACTTTCCAAACGACTCGCGGCTGAGCTTGATCAACGCTCCCTTACTGGAGCACACTCGGCCCGAAGGCGGATACGCCGCAATCCTTTGCGTCGGATCTACGCACGCATTCGGTTCGTTCGAAGAATGCCTGCGCGTCGCCTTCGACTGGCTGAAACCCAATGGCCGTTTGCTCGTCGCCGACGGGTATTGGAAGCGGCCACCCTCGCAAGGCTATCTAGATGCAATTAGCGGAACAGCCGACGAGTTCGTTTCTCACGTGGAAAACGCCCAGCGCGCCAGTGCGTTGGGCTACAACCTGCTGCGAACCGCAACCAGCAGCGATGATGAGTGGGATGAATACGAAGGCAGGTACTGCGACGCGATGATGCAATACTTGGCGGCGAATCCGGATGATCCCGATGCGGAGAAGTTCTTAAAGCGAATGCAAGATTGGCACAGCACATATTTGCAGTGGGGGCGAGCAACGCTCGGCTTTGGCTACTATTTGCTTTCGCGCGTCTGACACTTACGGGCTAAGGCTCCTCGGTCGCGCAGTCTTTCGCGGCCGAGGTAAGTGACCGATTCTGGCCGAAGAGCGTCTCATGTGACTGGCATAACGTGCCCTACGACGAGCTCTAGGCTTTTCGGGAAGCGGGCATTCGTAACGCAAAATCGATTTTTTGAAGAGGTAAGATCACGCGCTTCTCAGTAGGTGCCCACACACGACTGAGACCGAGGTTTTTATACCGGATTACGCCGAAGCGTTGACACCAGATGTGTACAACACCGAGTTGAGGGAGCGCGAATAGGATGCTCGAAACGAACCGAACTGCCAGTTGCGCTTGTGGCCAACTCACAGCCACGACATCGGGTGCCCCGGTCGGCGTTTCCGTTTGCCACTGCCTCGATTGCCAACGCAGAACCGGTAGCGTGTTCGCTGCACAGGCTCGATTTCCCGCAGGGTCGGTGACCATTACCGGTACCTCAAACACGTTCGTTCGGGTTGGTGACGGCGGAAGCAAGAGCACGTTCCATTTCTGCCCCACATGTGGTTCCAGGGTGTATTACACCAATGAGGAACGCGAAAACAGCATCATCATCACCGTCGGGGCATTCGCAGACCCGACGTTTCCTGCCCCGACCTTCTCCGTGTACGAAGAACGCATGCACTCCTGGGTTGAAATGCCCCCGGACATCGAGCACATGGATTAGCCAGCGACAGCAGTCGCATTAGCTACCCGAGTTGCATTGTCGACGATTCGGCCGCTCGCATTGACCGTCTCTTGTTGGCCGAACCTCGCCGCCACCCTATATCTTTCGCTCCTGGCCGAACGTTGATTGGTTAGGTATTTGGTAGATCACGGACATGTATTTCGTTGTCTCGCGCCGGTCCACGATAACACCGCCGAGAGATTCGGCGATACGGCGGCTCGAATAGTTTTGTTCGGCTACCGGATAAGTGAAGCTTTCGATGCCAAGGGCCAAGCTTGCCCACCTCGCAACAAGACCCACAGCTTCACGGCCAAAGCGTTGCTTGTGAAAGTCTTCCCGAATCCAAATGCCTAATTCCGCGCTCGCGTTCCGAACACGATGGAGTCCGGCCAATCCAAGGAAATTCCCGTCATCCCGTTGACGGACTGCAAACACAAAGTCCGTCCCTTCCGCTATTGTAGGCAACCAACCAAGCCAGACGCGATCGAAGTCGCCTCTGGTGGCGGGCGGCTCCCACGACATGAAACGAGTAAGTGAAGGCGTAATGCAGCGAAAGCTGGCTTCAGCATCGTCGGCCGAGAACGGCCGAATCGAAAGCCGCTCTGATTCAATGTTGATTTCTTCCGAGCGTAGCGGCATTTTCCCCCCTGTTTACCTGCCGGTGTCGTCGGATTGTCGACGATGTACGTCTCTCTGTCGAATGCCCCTTAGTGGCCGCTCCCTGCCTGACGCAGTCGGCCCAGGTCGACCCGGAAGGTCACGCGATGTACTCCAAAGGAGACGCTCGTCAGCCCGTTTGATGCTCCGCGCGCATACGATTATGCGATGTTAGCCCTGCGAGTAGTTCACTCCGCAGGCGTCGGGCACTCACCGTCACCGGCGTGACAGTGCGACAACCGCTCCAATTCCCGGATCCTGGTTTGCGTCATTTCTCGGGCGCAAATCGAAAGCCATTGGCCATACGACGTCCCGCTTTCACTTCCACTTGCGGCAAACCGACAAGCTGAGTCGCGGTAGGCTAGCCACGCGGTCTCGGTTTTCTCGAGCAAGTCACGTTGATGGTCAGTTAGCTGTGTAGTGAGGTGTTTGTAAACGCTCTGCAGAGCAAGGTCTTGTTGCTGAGCTTGCTTGAACGCGCATTCGTTCATGCTTCTCTGATCCAAAGCTTCGTCGCACTGTGAGGCGAACGTGGGCGGCGCAGCGACAGCCAGGAGGAACACAATTAGTAAGCTTTTCATGGGCCACCGGTCAGCGTAAGGAAAAACCGTTTTCTGCAATATCGGCTAAATCCAAGCGCCCTTTAACCCCAACCGGGGTGTTTGCTTTTCGGTTGTCGACGATTCAGACGGATATGGCGGACGACCGCTTGTGGCCGCACTGGGCCCAATCGTGATTGGCTCACCTCGACCCGAGCGGCCGATGGCATCTCAAGGTCCAATGTCTGCTGATACCCGCAGACCGGACGTCGCCCAGGTCACGCGCGTTGACGAGCGCCGCGCGGCCACTTGCCCACGCCGCCGCTCTGTTCTTTTGGTCATCCCCCATGCCCAGCAGGAATGACAGTTATGCATGCATGCTGTCTTCTCCGCGGGTTTGCATTGACTGACTATTCCAACCACGCAATGTGCGTTAAACCTCATCAGGAAAGGAATTGTCATGTCACTTCAAGCCAGGCTCGACGCATTCAAGACCGATTTCAAAGGCGGAAAGGCCCCGTACTTTGCACCGCCGGAAATCCATCCGATCATGGAACGTGCGACAGCCGAACTCGCGGCGTCCGGTCAGGCTGCACGCGCTCTGAAAGCAGGCGACGTCGCGCCGGAATTTACCCTCAATGATCCGGATGGCAAACCCGTGTCGTCTGTCGAACTGCTGAAGCAGGGACCGATCGTGATCAGTTTCTACCGTGGCGTATGGTGCCCGTATTGCAATCTTGAACTGACGGCCCTTGAAGAAGCGCTACCATCGTTCAAGGCCGAAGGTGCCAGCCTGATCGCGATCTCGCCGCAGAATGCCGTGAACAGCCGCAAGTCCGTCCGTGCCAATAAGCTGAGCTTCCCGATCCTGAGCGACACGCACAACGATGTGGCAGCCGCATTCGGCATCCGCTTTGCTTTGCCCGACTATCTCGTGGATCTGTACAAGAACCTCAAGAACGATCTACCGGCGTTCAACGGCGACGATAGTTGGACGTTGCCAATGCCGGCGCGCTACGTGGTCGGGCAAGACGGAACGATCGTGTACTCCGAAGTCAACCCGGACTATACGCGCCGTCCGGAGCCTCAGGATATGTTGCCGGTTCTCCGCAAGAAGCTTGATTCGGTATCCTGAATCGGTCCTGCTTTGTTCCCGGCCGTAAGCCGCCGGGAACGATTGAACAGGCAAACCGTTACATCAACATCGAGGCAAGATGAAATCACGCACTTTTCTTGTAACCGGTGCCAGCAAAGGCATCGGCAGAGCCGTCGCGGCGCGGCTGAACGCAGACGGGCACCGGGTAGTGGGACTGGCGCGTCAGGCAGACGACCCTGCCTTCCCAGGAACACTCGTGTCTGTCGACCTCTCCGACCGCGTGAAAACGCAGGCTGTGCTCGATAGTCTTGTGGCGAAATACAAGTTCGACGGCCTGGTCAATAACGTTGGCCTCGTCAAACCGCAGAGGCTGGGCGCCATCGATCTGCACACGCTTGACTCCGTCATGTCGCTCAATCTGCATCCAGCTATACAGGCGGCGCAAGCTCTGCTGCCCCATATGAGCGCCCAAGGCTGGGGCCGAATCGTCAACATAACGAGCCTCACTGTCCTTGGCATCGTGGAACGTACGGCTTATGCGGCCGCCAAGTCCGCCCTGGTGAGTTTTGCGCGCTCCTGGGCGCTTGAGCTGGCGACCACCGGCATCACGGTCAATTCCGTCGCACCCGGCCCCACGGAAACCGAACTGTTTAGAGCCAACAACGCGCCAGGAAGCGAAGGAGAGCAGCGGTATCTTGCTGCCGTCCCAATGAAACGCTTCGGCAAGCCAGACGAGATTGCCGCAGCCATCACTTTTTTGCTGTCCGACGATGCTGCTTTCATTACGGGTCAAACGTTGTTTGTCGACGGCGGCGCCTCGATCGGCAAGGCTTCAATCTGAGGGCCGAATATCTCCTCGGTCCAGGCGACGAAAGCGCGCGCCTTTGCACTGACCATGCACCCACTGGGCAAAACCGCTGTCTGGCGAACCGCTACCAGGAGAGGTCTGACCGACAGCAAATCGCCGTTGTGGCTCGCTGCCGCAGTTGCAAGAGCCATCGAACGTGTTACCGCACTCGTGCCGCAAGCCGGTGCTAGCTGATCCGCAAGGAGTAACTTCATGAGCAAGTTGTTTTCAGCCGTCAAAGTAGGTCCTTACACGCTTTCCCATCGCGTCGCGATGGCGCCATTGACACGCATGCGTTCGGAGCCCGGCGATGTGCCGGGAGATCTGATGGTTGAGTACTACACGCAGCGCGCAACCGAAGGTGGTCTCATCGTCACGGAGGCAACCCCCGTTTCGGTTCAAGGCTACGGCTACGCAATGGCCCCGGGAATCTACTCCGACGATCAGATTGCAGGGTGGCGCCGCATCACGGATGCCGTGCACGCCAAAGGCGCGCGCATCTTCCTCCAGTTGTGGCACGTAGGCCGTCAGTCTCACCCCGATCTTCAGCCAGGTGGCGCGCCGCCCGTTGCTCCGTCCGCGCTGAAAGCCGAAGGCCATGCGTATTCGGTGAACGGCGAAGTCGAATTCGCGATGCCCCGCGCGCTTGAATTGAACGAAATCCCCGCCATTGTCGAGGACTTCCGCAGGGGTGCCGAGCGGGCACTGCGCGCGGGCTTCGACGGCGTGGAACTGCACGGCGCAAACGGCTACCTGCCGGACCAGTTTCTCCAGGACGGTTCGAATACACGCACCGACGAGTACGGCGGACCGATTGAAAATCGTGCCCGTTTCCTCCTCGAAGTGACGGACGCACTGATTTCGGTGTGGGGAGCGGATCGGGTTGGCGTGCGCATTGCACCAAGTGGCACCTATGGTTCGATGCATGACAGCGACCCAGAAACCACCTTCGGTTACGTGACGGAGCAGTTGGACAAGCGCGGCATCGGCTATCTCCACGTGGTCGAGCCACGTATCAAGGGCACGGAAACGATCGGCGAAGTTCACGATCCGGTCGCGGCGCGCCATCTGCGCCCGAAGTTCACCGGCACGCTAATCGCTGCAGGCGGCTTCACGAAAGAGACTGCGGACGCGATCATCGAAGCGGGCCACGCGGACATCGTCGCGTTTGGCCGCCAATTCATCGCCAATCCCGATCTGCCCGAGCGCCTGCGGTTGAATCTGCCGCTCAACCGGTACGACCGGAGTACTTTTTATGGCGGAAACGCAAGCGGTTACACCGACTACCCGTTCCATGCTGAAACGCAGGCGGCGTAATTCTGCACCCCACCATCCAGACCCGGAAGAGCGGATTCCGGTGCTTGACTCCCTTCACATAAGCACGCCCTGAACGACGCAGCGACCTGCGCCAACGTAGCGCCAGTCGTTGCATTGGCCACTACGGCACGGCAGGGCGAGAGTTTCCAACCTATCTCGCAGGACTCGATATGAGCATTCTGGTTACCAGCGCTTCTGGTTCGAACGGCGATGGATACGGGGCGCTCCTGTCGTTCCGACTCGACGGTACTTTCATTGGTTCGTTCAGCGACGACCCTCGCATCGTCGATCCTCGCGGCATGAGCGTCAGTCCGGATCGGCAGCATCTTTATGTCAATAGCGGAAACGACCGCATCCTTACACTCGACACCAAAGGGACGGTGGTACGCGACACAGGTGCCGTTCCAGGACTGAATGCCGGAGGTGGCCACCTGGGACCCGATGGCCGCTATTACGTTGGACTGCGTAGCGCGCGGACAATTGCCGCGTTTCCCCCCTATCTCGACGGCGCCGCGCAATCCGTACTGCCCGCCGGTGTGGTTCCGTACCCTCGCGGATTCGCCTTCGGCACGGATGGCAAGCTTTTCCTCGCGTCCGGCATCGGTCCGGACGGTGAGGGTGAAAACAACATCGTCGTGTTTGATCAGGACGGTGAACTGCATGCTTCCCGCTTCATTACGGACGACGCAGTGAGTCCATTGGATCTCACGATCGGGCCGAACGGAAACGTGCTTGTGTCCAGCGAGTTTCCCTTCGGAAAACCGGACGCGGTATGTACCGTCCGCGAGTACGACAGTTCAACCGGTAGCCTTGTCCGCGTGTTCCGGGCGGATCGGAAGACGAACTTTCATCGTCCTCGGGGTCTGCGCTTCGACTCCGAGGGATATTTGTTTTGCGTCGCTCAGGACACCGTCATTGCGTTCGACTTCGCCGACGGGCGCTGCCTGGGCCCGATTGTCGATAAGCCAAAGTTGAACGGCCAGGCGATCGCTTTCTTTGCTTGACACACCGATTCGACACGGACGCTATTCATATTCACCGATGTGGCTTTTCGATCGTGAAATGGAGAGCGGCGAGGTTCAGTAACTCCTGCCGGACTGGACGCCGCCCACCATCCCCATCGTTCTCTCCCTCGCTGGCTTGGACGGTTTGTGGCCGCAATGGCCCCGCGGCGATCGACTCAGAACGACCCACAGGGGATGGTTGACCGAAATTCACGACCGACAGCTTGCCCGCTGGCAAGAGACAGTCGGGCGTCACGTTTGCGCGGTAAATGACGAATCTGTAATCAGCGGGCAAGAGTGCCGTCATTTACCAGATCCAATAATGTCCGCACGGTATCAACGCCAACAGGGCGCCTTCAAGTCCAGTCACCCGGGCCCACCGCCATGTCTGTCGCAGCGCTGGGCAGAGCGTGCGTATTCACCTTGACGTAAAGCGAACTGCGGGGCAGGAAACCGCCGCCTTTTTAAGGCATATCCGTTGTTCGAAATTAGCCGACAGTTATACCGCTTCCAACAGGTGATCAAACATGAGCATTGCTAAAGGCTCCTCTTTTCTTCTCCGCCATCCCACGCTCAGCGCATTTGTCTCGGCCGTTGTCGCGATCGCGGCGGCCGGATTCGGAGTTATGTATTCGGGCCTGTATGATGTATCGGCTGCATCGGGGCACAACCCAATTGTCGCCTGGGCGTTGCATAAGACCTACATGCAGTCGCTGCACCGCCATGCGGCCGGTATCAAGGTGCCGACCGACCTGATGACCGTCGCCAATGTCGAAGCCGGCGCCCGTCTCTATCGGGCAACCTGTGCGGCGTGTCACGGCGCACCGGGGCAAACGCTGAGCCCAATTGGCCAGGGCATTTTTCCGATTGCGCCGGAATTGCTAAGTGCAAGGCGCCGCAACAACCCTCAGATGATGTTTTGGGTGATCAAAAACGGCGTGAAAATGACCGCGATGCCCGCGTTCGGCAAAACGCAAGACGACCAGACCATCTGGGACTTGACAGCGTTCCTCTACAAAGCACGCGGCATTTCTTCTCAAGACTTCGACAAGCTAAGCGCCGGCAAACCGAACACCCAGCCGTAAGCTATTCCTGTTGAATGGGCGGCATCCTTAGCCAGCGCGAGCCCCGCCCCTTCTTTGTATCCGACGTTGCTCGTGGCGTCGCGCGCCCGCTGGCCCCGCTTTCCCTCGCGAACAAAGGTGTCCGCCGCAACCGGTGTTGACTCACAGCGTGGCTGCGTCAGACCTTCTTGAATGTGAGCCTGACAAAGACAGCATTCCTGCCCGCATGAACTGGCCAGCGAGAATCACAAAGGCCTTAACATCTGTGTCCCGCATGTGCCACAACAACGCTGACATTACGGCAACATCCGATGCATGACCTGATCGCGAAGCACAAAGCGGTGAAACAACGCCGCAGCAACATGTACCGCGATCAGTGCAAACAGCACCCACGCCAGGACTCCATGGACGTCCCCCATCGCGCGTCCGAATGCGGAACCTGTCGGGGTCAAGCCGGGGAATGGCACGACGCCTAAAAAATCTACGGTCCAGCCACGTGAAGATGCGTTGATCCATCCCAACACCGGCACGATAACCAGCGCGGCGTAGAGAAGCAGATGGGTGATCCGGGAAGCGGCACTCAATATTGGCGACAATGCGTCGGGCGGAGGCCGATGCGTGAGTCGCCAGATGATTCTTAGCGCCATAGCGGCAACCAGCGTCGCACCGACGCCGAGATGCCACGCGATCAGTCCAACCGGCTTTGTATCGTGATGAACATCAGGCATCGTCCAGCCAATCACGAACTGAATGGTGATCAACACTACGATTGACCAGTGAAGGAGACGCGCTACGCCGTCATAACGTGCTTCAGCCGATCGTAGAAAATCCGCCATGGAGTGGTCGCCTGGTTTTGATTGCGTTCATTGCTCGCCCGTGGATTCAACGGAACCCGCGAACATCGGTTTCGAAGATGCTACCGCTAACACCTGGCCGACTCGAAAGCTTTGCGATCGAACCGGAGATGAAGAACCACAGGCATCCGGACAGAACCGAAACAATCGCGGGCGCGCAAGTCGTCTTGTGACCAGCAGCATGCACGCAATCGCCACCTCCGTTGCTGCGCGAAAGGTCATCCATGTAAGCACGTCTTCGGAAACACGGAACGGGCCGATAGCCAGAAGTGCCGCGGCTTCTATCGCGGTGGCAGCAGTTAACGCTGTCAGGAGACAGGCTCGTAGCATGTCGATCGTGGATGGTGTCATGGCGCAACTCGCCGATGCGGATGAACGTAGATATCGAAGGCACTTTCATTTTCCTTGTAGCGATCGATCAACCGATGGACCTCGGCTGGTTCCAGGTGACAACTGTGCATCCATGCGCGGTTAGCTGATACTAATGGCCGAACCTGAAGGAAATCTTAAGCAGGTCGGCATCATGCGCTTTCATTGCCCCAACGTGGTTACACTGGCAAATATGGCCAGACGCGTTGCCGCGTCGATGACAGTTTTGCCGGATGCTTCTCTGGGCGCACCTGTATGCGAATACTTCTTGTCGAAGATGACGATCTGATTGGTAGTGGTGTCGAAGCAGGACTTCGTCACGCAAATTTTGCGGTCGACTGGACGCAGGACGGTCGCAACGCGCAACTGGCTCTCGAAACCACCGACTATGCGCTGGTCGTGCTCGATCTCGGACTGCCCCGAATGTCGGGCCTCGAACTCCTGGGATGGTTGCGGGGCTGTGGGAAGAATGTGCCAGTGCTTGTGCTCACCGCAAAAGGGACGGTTGCCGACAAGGTGGGCGGCCTCGAGGCGGGTGCGGACGACTACCTCGGCAAGCCTTTTGACCTGACGGAACTCATTGCACGCTGTCGTGCGCTTTTAAGGCGCTCGCAGGGGCGCGGCGTCGAAGTCCTCCGATATCGCGCTCTGACTGTCGATCCGGCCGCCAAGACCGTATTGCGCGACGATGTCCGCATTCCGCTGACTGCTCGCGAATGGGCCGTGCTGCATCAGTTGCTGACGCACCAGGGTGTGCCGCAATCCAAATCTCGTCTTGAAGAAAGCTTGTACGGATGGCACGAAGAAGTCGAAAGCAACACGATTGAAGTACATATATCCAACTTGCGTAAAAAGCTTGGGGCGGATTTGATCAAAACCGTCCGGGGTATCGGGTACGTGATGGAGCAGGCATGATGCCAGGATCGATACGCGGTCGACTCGCGCTGCTAGTGCTCGCGAGCATTATCCTGGTGTGGGCTATCGCCCTCGGCTGGAGTTACCGTGAGGCGACGCGCGAGGTTGGAGAATGGGACGACGCGCGCCTTGTTCAACTCGCGCAGTTCATCGTTCTGCTCGATCAGAACGACCTCTCGGTCCTGTCCAGGACGCGTATCGACGCGCGTACCGAATACGGCCGCGGTCCCGGCCACACAAACGGCAACGATGGCGACAAGTCGCCGCGCGAAGCGCTCTTCCAGGTGCGCGATGCGCAGGGACGCGTCCTGGCTAGTAGCGCGCAGCTCGAGTCCCTGGATGCGTTCGAGGTACCAGCCGACGCCACAGCAAGCGCGCGAACGGTAACACTTGGCGGCCAGCCGTGGCATACCTATATGCTTCACGATGGTGTGTCAGGTCGTACGGTACGAGTGCTAGAGTCAACCAATCAGCGCAGTGACCTGACCACCGGGGTAGCACTTCGTATTGCGAAGCCGATCGCTCTGGCGTTGCCAGTTCTCGCATTGCTGGTCTGGATCAGTATTGGTCACAGTCTGGCGCCTCTTGAGGCGCTCTCGAAGGCGATCCGGACAAGAGATGCCAGCAAACTCGAGCCGATCAGGATCGGGCCGACGCCGGTCGAAGTCCGTCCACTTGTCGATGCAATCAATCAACTGTTGTCACGACTAGGACTTTCAATCAACCGCGAGCGAGCATTCACCGCTGACGCTGCGCACGAGCTGAAGACACCGCTGGCCGCGATCAAGGTTCAGGCACAAGTTGCGCTCGCGGCACAGGACGCCGCCCAGCAACAACTTGCCATGCAGCGGGTCGTACAGGGCGTGGATCGCAGCGCCCATCTTGCCGAACAGTTGCTTCTGCTGGCCCGGCTCGACGAACATCGCAAGGTACCTGCGCAACCTGTTGCACTTGCTGCGCTCGTCAAGGATGCCATTGCCACCAACGAGCCAGACGCTCGACGAAAAGGCATGACCGTCGCTCTGGTCGGCGACGCTAACTACATGGTCATGGCAGAGCCGGTTTTGATGGACATTGTGCTCGACAACCTGATTGACAATGCGATCAAGTATTGCGATGAGGGCGGCCGAGTCGAGGTCTCTATCAGGCGCGACGCCGATGCGGTCGTGCTGACAGTCGGAGATAACGGCCCCGGCGTGGATACGGAGGACATCACGCGTCTGACCGATCGCTTCTTTCGCGTGACTGGCAATGGTGCGAACGGCAGCGGACTCGGCCTGTCAATCGTCGCCCGCATTGCGGAGTACTTTGGAGCAAGGTTGGACTTTGATACTGGCATCGGCGGCCAGGGACTCGCAGTCCATGTTTCATTTCCCGGCGCCGATGCCAATAGCAATCTCAACGAGCCACGATGACGGCGCGGTGGCACTTCACACCCACGTATGAAAACTGATATCGCATCGCCGCACTCGAGTCGAGGAGGTGCCGTCCTGGAAGTTCTCGCGGTCTTCCTCAAGCTTGGACTGACGTGCTTCGGCGGTCCGATTGCTCATCTGGGCTATTTTCGCCGCGAATTCGTCGAGCGGCTTCGCTGGCTTGATGACGAAACCTTCACAGATCTGGTCGGACTTTGTCAGTTCCTTCCAGGACCGTCCAGCAGCCAGGTGGGATTTTCGATCGGCCTTCTGCGAGCAGGGTGGCTTGGAGGACTCGCTGCCTGGTGTGCCTTCACGCTACCCTCAGTCCTGCTGTTACTCTGCTTCGCTGCCATCGCCCCGAACCTGGGTGGCCCGGTCGGTAGCGGCTTGATACACGGTCTGAAGCTTGTCGCTGTCGCCGTCGTCGCTCAGGCAGTTTGGGACATGACGCGTCGCCTTTGTCCCGATCGCCGCAGAGCGGCCATCGCGCTCATCGCTATAGCGGTACTCAGCATTCTGACGACCGCTTATGCACAGCTCATCGTTATCGGCCTCGGTGCCGTGCTCGGATCTGCGTTGTGCCACACAACGGCATCGTCAGACGGCAGCCATGTACCACGACACACACACGAATTCCCCGTTTCCCGCACGGTGGGCGCCGCCGCGCTGATCCTGTTCTGTGTCTTGCTGTTCGGGCTTCCTGTCCTTGATGGACTTCGCTCGGGTCAGGCATTCAAGGTCTTCGAGGCATTCTATCGTTCCGGTGCCCTGGTGTTTGGCGGCGGTCACGTCGTGCTGCCACTTCTGCAACAGCAAACTGTCGCAACCGGCTGGGTCACTTCGAACGATTTTCTGGCAGGCTACGGCGCCGCGCAGGCCGTCCCGGGCCCCTTGTTTACATTCGCGGCATTTCTTGGATGGATGATGGTCAAAGCGCCGAATCACTGGACCGGCGCGTTGCTCGCTACAGTGGGAATATTTCTGCCAGGCCTTCTACTTGTGCTTGCAGCGCTACCTTATTGGCGAGCGCTGCGCGCTCGCCAATCGATGGCGGCAGTGCTTGCAGGAGTGAATGCTGCAGTCGTTGGACTCCTGGCCACCGCGCTGTACTCGCCGATCTGGACCAGTGCGATTCGCTCGGAACTCGACTTTGCCGTCGCGGCCATCGGCTTTTTCCTGCTGACGCGCTGGAAGATTCCACCGCTCGCCGTCGTTGTGGTCTGCGCGCTGGCCGGCATTGCCGAGGCGACCCTGCACTGAATCGACGATGCCCGCAGAAGCCCAGAGAGCATCCAGGGAGGAACTCGACGCTCACAGTGGACTACATCGATGCATGTCGCCTTGACTGCGATGGATAGCTCACGGCGCATTGAGTTGCTATACGCATATGCCTGGTGTCAGAGTTGCGCCAGACCACCGTCGACGGCGACCTCGCTAGCGGTCATGAAGCTGCTGTCCTGCGACGCGAGAAAGGCCGCCGCCGCTCCGATCTCCGCCGGATCGGCCATGCGCTGGAGTGGCGTCATCGAGGCATAGGCCTTCTGACCTTCCTCGCCCAGCGCCTCCTTCGCGAGTTCCGTGGCCGTCGCGCCTGGCGACAGCACATTTACCCGGATGCCAGTGCCCTTGAGATCTTGCGCCCAGGTCCGCGCGAGGTTGCGCACGGCCGCCTTGCTCGCGCTATACGCGCTCATTCCTGGCGCGCCCGTGGTGCCCGCGCTCGATCCGGTCAGGATGATCGAACCGCCCTCGCTCATCAGCGGCAGCGCCCTCTGGATTGTGAAGATCGTACCCTTCACATTGGTGTCGAAGGTTTCGTCGATGTGCTCGGCGGTGATCTTGCCGAGCGGAAGCATGCTTCCCGCCCCGGCATTGGCAAAGACGATGTCGAGTGTTCCGCGCTCGGCTTGCACCGCCGCGTAGAGTCGGTCGAGGTCGGCCTCATCGGAGACCGAGCCTTTCACCGCGCGGACGTTGGGCCCAAGTTCGGCGACAGCGGCGTCGAGCGCCTCCTGCCGGCGGCCGAAGATGAAAACGAAGGCACCTTCCTCGATGAAGCGTTTTGCTGCGGCCCGGCCGATGCCGGTAGCCCCACCGGTGATCACAGCGGTCTTTCCATTCAGTCTGGTCATCATGTGCATCCTTCCTTGGCGTGGTTGGGAAGCAGCGAACTGCTTACTTGAGACCAGTATGCAGTTCTGATAACCTCAGTACAAGTATGCACCTTTTGGTAACTGTCAAATGAATGACTGCTCTGAAAAATGCGGTGGCCGGTACTCCTACGGGCTCGCCGCCACCCTCAGCATCATCGCGGGCAAGTGGAAACCGTTGATCCTTTACTTCCTGCTCGACGGCCCGAAGCGCTACGGCGAACTCAAACGCAATGTCCACGGTGTCAGCGCCAAAGTGCTGATCCAGCAATTGAAGGAACTGGAGGCCGATCGTGTGCTGGCGCGGACCGACTATAAGGAGGTGCCGCCACGCGTGGACTACGCGTTGACTCCGCTCGGTCGTAGTCTGGCCGATAAGATCGTCCCGCTTTGCACTTGGGGAACCGAGAACATGGCAGAGATGGTGAACACTCTTGCCGAGCGCGACCGTTCGCTTTAGCAGAATATTCTGGAGAACCGCATGCGCCCCTTCGCGTTCCTGGGAGGGCGCATGCGCGTCAGCGCCGCGAACGGACTCCAGATAGAGGTCGAAGTCGTGAGTTCTGATGCCATTCAATGAGGACACATTCAGCTCACCGAGAGAGAGATTCAGTTATCAAGGAGTGCTGCCACCTGGCTCGCCGTCGCCTTGGCCGATTGCGGATTCTGACCGGTCACGGGTTCCGAAATGTCGGGCGTAATGCACTCTTTTCAATCCGGTCGCAGAATTTTCATACGCGACATAGCGGTCGCCACTGGTTGATCGCTTCACTATCTATGCGGTGTGACGGTCATCTTTAGCGCAACACGGGACACCGCCGCGGTTGCCGCAAAATTCTCTCCTCGACGTATCGCATCGAATCGTGCTGGTTGCATGCACTAGCGGGATCGCCTCTTGCTGCGACCGATTGAGGACGCAGCACGTGACTTCACGTGGCTCGCGATGTTGAATTCGACGGAGAATGTCATGTCCCACGCCAATCGTCCCGCCCCTCCCTTTCCGGCACAGCAGCAAAGCGACGTGCCAGGCCATACCGCTTCAATGGATCCCGTGCCGGATCACGGTGAGGAATCGTACAAAGGCTCAGGACGGCTCGCAGGCAAGGCTGCGATCGTAACCGGCGGCGACAGCGGCATTGGCCGGGCCGTCGCGATTGCCTTCGCACGCGAGGGTGCCGATGTGCTGATCGCCTATCTCGACGAAGACGACGATGCCCACGAAACCGCGCACTGGATTGAAAAAGCTGGCCAGCGGGCCGTATTGTCACGTGGCGATGTGACGGACGCTCACCATTGCAACGCCATCGTGCAGCAGGCGGTCGACGCCTTCGGCAAGCTCGACGTACTGGTCAACAATGCCGCATACCAGATGACGCATGCCTCGCTTGACGAGATCACCGACGAAGAGTGGCATCGTACTGTCGATACCAATATCGGCGCCATGTTCAGGATCACACGGGCCGCGGTACGACATATGAAACCGGGTGCGTCGATCGTCAACACGGCGTCGATTAACGCCGATCATCCGAATCCGGCCCTGCTCGTCTACGCGACAACCAAAGGTGCGATCCAGAACTTCACGGGGGGACTTGCGCAACTGCTTGCCGGGAAAGGCATCCGTGCGAACTGCGTCGCGCCGGGACCGATCTGGACACCGCTGATTCCGGCAACGATGCCACCGGATAAGGTCGAAAAATTTGGCGCGCAGGTGCCGATGAAGCGGCCCGGCCAGCCTGCCGAGCTGGCACCCGCATATGTCATGCTGGCCTCTGACGAGGCGAGCTACATCTCCGGCGCGACCATCGCCGTCACTGGCGGTGCGCCCATCCTCTAGGATTTCAGAAATCGGGGGCGCGCCGTCCAGGAATGTTCCTGTTGCCGAACCGTCCTCATCTCTTCATTGGGAGATCGCAATGAGCCAGACCGTTGGTGACTTCATCGTCGATCGACTCCATGCCTGGGGCGTACGGCGCATCTACGGCTACCCAGGAGACGGCATCAACGGCGTATTTGGCGCCCTCAACCGGGCGAAAGGAAAAATCGAGTTCGTGCAGGTACGCCATGAGGAAATGGCCGCCTTCATGGCCTCGGCGCACGCCAAGTTCACCGGCGAGCTGGGTGTGTGCATCGCCACCTCGGGACCGGGTGCGTCGCACCTGGTCACGGGTCTGTACGACGCCCGCATGGATCACATGCCTGTGCTGGCCATCGCCGGCCAGCAAGCTCGGGCAGCAATGGGCGGCCACTATCAGCAGGAGCTCGATCTGGTCTCGATGTTCAAGGACGTCGCCGGCGCCTTCGTCGAACAGGCGAGCGTGCCTTCGCAGGTACGCCATCTCGTCGACCGCGCGGTGCGAACCGCACTCTCCGAGCGCAAAGTCACGGCGATCGTGCTTCCAAACGACCTGCAGGACCTGCCCTACGAAGCGCCGGGCCGCAAACACGGCACACTGCATTCGGGTATTGGTTACCGCGCACCGCGGGTCACGCCCTACCCGGATGACCTGCAACAGGCAGCGGACGTGCTCAATGCCGGCAAAAAAGTGGCCATCCTGGTCGGTGCCGGCGCACTGCACGCGACGGACGAAGTGATTGCTGTCGCAGAAAAACTCGGCGCGGGTGTCGCCAAGGCCCTGCTCGGCAAAGCGGTCTTGCCTGACGATCTCCCGTGGGTTACCGGGTCGATCGGCCTGCTCGGCACCAGGCCAAGCTACGACCTGATGACCGGGTGCGACACGCTGCTGATGATCGGCTCAGGCTTTCCGTATGCGGAGTTTTTACCGAAAGAAGGCGCTGCACGCGGTGTGCAGATCGATACGAAGGCCGACATGCTGAGCCTGCGCTATCCGATGGAAGTCAATCTCGTCGGCGACAGCGCGGAGACGCTGCGCGCGTTGCTGCCCTTGCTCGAACAGAAAGAGGACCGCGCGTGGCGCAAGAAAATCGAAGGCTGGACTGCTGACTGGTGGAACACGCTCGACAAACGCGCTCATGAACCCGGCAAAGACGGCATCAATCCACAGCGCAGCGTCTGGGAGCTGTCCCCGCGCGTGCCTTCCAATGCCATCGTCACGAGCGACTCTGGTTCGTGCGCGAACTGGTATGCGCGTGACCTCAAAGTGCAGCGCGGCATGATGTGCTCCCTGTCTGGCGGACTCGCGTCGATGGGTGCCGCCGTGCCCTATGCAATCGCGGCCAAATTCGCCTATCCGGAGCGTCCCGTGATTGCACTGGTCGGCGACGGCGCGATGCAGATGAATAACATGGCAGAACTGATTACCGTCTCAAAGTACTGGAAACAGTGGGCCAATCCACGCTGGATCTGCATGGTACTGAACAACAGCGACCTGAATCAGGTGACATGGGAACAACGCGCAATGGAGGGCGACCCGAAGTTCGAGGCATCACAGGATATCCCGTCGGTACCCTACCACCGCTTTGCTGAACTGATCGGGCTGCGAGGTATTTACGTGGACGACGCCGAGCGCATGGGCGCCGCCTGGGACGAGGCGCTCGCCGCCGACCGTCCAGTCGTGCTCGAAGTGAAAGCCGATCCGAACATCCCGCCGCTACCGCCGCACATCACGCTGGCGCAGGCCAAGGCTTTTGCGTCCACATTGATCCGGCGCGACCCGAACGAGGGCAACGTGATCGTCGAGACAGCGAAGCAGGTACTGGATGCGGTGATTCCCGGGCATCGCGACAAATGACGGCAACCGCGTTAGCCAGCAGATATCTTGCGCAAAGGCCGGATACTCTCCATTCAATCCATTCCTCGTGGCCGCTGCGGCATCATCGTAGTTCTGGGCAAGGTTTGCGTAACTGAGGGCGTCGCAGGTATTCAGGTTCACCGAGCCCGCGTACAGCTCTGGTGGAATGTCCTCCTTTGGAGAGCTTGCGCCGCTCTGGACAAAAGTGATGTTAAAGACCGTTAGCTTGCCCCGCCCGTTGCCGTCCTCAACAATCCGAAGACTCGCATCGAAAGCGACCATCCCTCTGTAAAACCATGACGTATCCGGGCGTATCGGGACGCTCGAACGGCTCACTACGCAACATTTAGTTATACCGAACAAATAGATATTTATAAAAGCATCGATATTTCGATGCGGATAAAAATGGAGATGCCGCATGAAAAGGTTGATTACTCTCGCATCCGGCGCAGTCTTGTCCTACGTGTCCACTGCCGCCGGCTTTATCCAGAACAGGAATCAGGCGGCCTACACGCTGGCCGGCACGGCATATTCGGGCCTGGCGATCACTCCCGGCACCGACACGCGCGGCATCGGGGTCGGCCTCGTACACAAATTCCGAGACCACAGCAGAATTCCCGCCCGGCCCACTCGCAGCCGTCTAAAAAAATGCTTCAAGCGACAACCAATCGGGGCCGAAGCTGAAGTACGACCTCGATCTGCGAGAGGTCCCAGCGCGGCACCCGTTCGGGATACGACGCTCTCATCTCGCCGCAAGCAGATCCTCGATCATCACCGGCAGCTTGCGCACCCGCACGCCCGTTGCGTGGTACACCGCGCTTGTGATTGCTGGTGCGATTCCGGCGAGCCCGATTTCCGCGATACCCCGGGCGCCAAGTTCATTGAAGATCGTGTCGGGGTGGTGGAGGAAAGTGACGTCGAGTTCAGGCGTGTCGGCGTTCGTCGCGATGATGTAGTCGGCCAGATTACTGTTGATCGGCGCGCCTGACTGCGAGTCGTAGCTCGTGTGCTCGAAGAGCGCCATGCCTACGCCCATCACCACGGCACCCTCGATCTGGTTGCGCCCCGCCTTCAAGTTAAGGATGCGGCCGGCATCGATCACGGTCACCACACGCGACACGCGCAGTTGCGCGATCTCCGGCTGCCACGTCACTTCGGCAAAGTGCGCACCATACGAGTGGAGCGAATACTTCTTCTTGAGCGGGTCGTCGAAACCGCCTTTCGCGCTGCCGCTACCGGAGGCCGAGCGCATCTTCGCCGCGCACAGGATCTGCTGGAACGGCACGCCTTTCTCCGCCGGCTCGTGCTTGCGGTGTACCCGGCCATCGCTCATGCGCAGTTCGTCGGGGTTCATACCGGCAAAGGGAGAGTCGCTTAGCGTTCCGGCGCGCGTCAGCAAAACCTTTACGGCGGCGCGTGCTGCATCCGACACCGCCGGCACGAGTGACGCCGTTGCGGCCGAGCCCCCCGAGATCGGGCCAAGCGGCAATGCCGTATCGCCAAGACCGACTTCGATCCGGTCGAGCGGCAGGCCCGTCTGGGCAGCGACCAACTGCGCGAGAATGGTATACGTGCCCGTGCCAATGTCTTGTGTACCCGAGACCACGCGAGCCGTGCCATCGTCGCGCAAGTCCACAGTCGCCTCCGCCGAAAAGCGCAGGGCGGGCCAGCTGCACGCGCCCACGCCCCAGCCAATTACGACTCCGTCGTCGCGTTTCATCGAGCCGACGCCGGGCGTGCGTTGAGCCCAGCCGAACTTCTCGGCGCCGGTCCGAAGGCATTCGACGAGGTGCCGGGACGAAAAGGGCAAGCCGCTTGATTCATCCACCTCCGGCTCGTTGCGGATGCGCAGCTCAACTGGATCGATGCCGAGCTTGACCGCCAGTTCGTCCATGGCTGATTCAATGGCGAACAATCCTGGCACTGCGCCGGGCCCGCGCATGGCGGTGGGCGAGCCCACATTGCGCTTCACTGTCGTCGACGCAACGCGCAGATTCGGTACGCTATAGAGGCCGGGAGTGAGTTCACCGCAGGTTTCGGCGTAGACATCGGCGATTGCTGTGTGATTCAGGTACTCATGCGCGAGCGAGCTCAGCTTCCCATCCTGGGACGCCGATAACCGCACGCGCTGCTGCGTGAGCGGCCGGTGACCGACGTTCTGAAACATCATCTTGCGGCTGACAACGAGCTTCACGGGGCGGCCCGTATGGCGTGCCGCAGCCGCGGCCAGTAGCGAATGTGGCCACATCCAGAGTTTGCCGCCAAAGCCAGAGCCGAGATAGCGCGACACTACGCGCACTTTTTCCTTCGGAAGGCCTAGCATTTGCATGAGCGTCCCTTGATGATTCGAGACCGCCTGCGACGTCTCATAGAAGGTGTATGCGTCTCCGTCCAGGCGCGCGACGGTTGCGTGCAGCTCGATCGGGTTGTGCGTCTCGACGGGCGTCACGTAGGTTTCGTCGAGGGTAACCAGCGCGCTGGCAAAGGCCGCGTCCGCGTCCCCGCGCTCGCTCTCCACCGTCAGTTCCTCGTCGGTAGAAAGCGCCGTGCTCACGTCGTGCGGCGCCGTTTCATAACTCACATGGACGGCCGCCGCGGCTGCGCTGGCCGCCTCGAAGGTCTCGGCGATAACGAGCGCCACGTACTGGCCGTAGTAGCGGATCACGTCGTCCTCAAACGGCGGCCGCGCTTCGTCTACAAAGCCCGTATCCATGGAGTTGCCGGAAATGCGATAGAACTGGCCGATGTTGCCGCGATGCAGCACCGCATGCACCCCAGGCATCGCTTCGGCGGCGGCGAAATCGAGCGAGACGATTTTGCCCGCGGCTATCGCGCTGCAGACCGGCACGGCATGCAGCATGTCGGGGAAATGGATGTCGGAGGTATAGGTGGCTTCGCCGCTTACCTTCACAGGACCGTCGATGCGCGAATGCGCGCGGCCGATGACTTCGTGTACGGAATGGAGAACGTCGGACATGGTTGCTTCCTGTTTGGAGGACGGGCGGGATCAGGCCGGCGTCGTGACGAGCGTCAGCGCGTGCACGAGGCAGCGTTGCGCAAGCTCGACCTTGAAGCCGTTCTCCGATTGCGGCTGCGCATCAGCGAGGGCATCGGCTGCGGCGCGCTGGAACGCCTCCGCGCCCGGAGCGGCCCCTGTGAGCGCGGCTTCCGCCTCTCGTGAGCGCCATGGCTTCGTGCCCACGCCGCCTAGCGCCACACGCGCATGGCTTACCTTCCCGTCTACCAGGGTGACTATTACCGCGGCGGAGGCGAGCGCGAACTCGTAAGACGCCCTGTCGCGCAGCTTGAGGTACAAGGAACGGCCGCCCGGCGCTGGCGGCGGCAGCGTTACGTGTGTGATCAGGTCACCGGGTTCGAGTACCGTCTCGCGTTCGGGGGTATCGCCCGGCAGCAGAAAAAACTCGTCAATGGGCACGCTGCGTTCGCCGCGCGCACCCTGGATGTGCACGGACGCCTCGAGAGCCATCAGTGCTACGTTCATATCCGATGGATTCGACGCAATGCAAGCATCGCTCACGCCGAGGATGGCCTGTGTACGGTTAAAGCCCGTCTTCGCGGCGCAACCCGAACCGGGGTTACGCTTGTTGCACGGCATGGCCGTATCGCGGAAATAGACGCAGCGCGTGCGCTGCAGGAGATTGCCGCCGGTCGTCGCCATGTTGCGCAACTGCGCGGAGGCACCCGAAAGCAGCGCTTGGGAGAGCACCGGATAGGCTCCCCGGATCAGCGGATGATGGGCGAGATCGGCATTGCGCACGGTTGCGCCAATCTCCACGCCTCCAGCGGCCGTCGCTTCGATGGCGTCTAGCGGGAGGCGGCTGATGTCGACCACGCGGCCAGGCTTTTCGACATTGAGCTTCATCAGGTCGAGCAGCGTCGTGCCGCCTGCGAGGAAGCGCACCTCGGCGCCCTGTTGTGCGGTATGGGAGGTCGCGCCAACGCGGACGGCATCTTCGACACTGGAGGCGCGGGACAGTTGAAAGAGTTCCATGGCACGCTCCTCAGGCCTTGCCGCGCACGATCTGGATCGCGGCGACGATGTTCTGGTAGGCGCCGCAGCGGCACAGGTTGCCACTCATGGCCTCGCGTACGTCGGCGTTGCTCGGGCCGACGGGCTCATCGAGCAACGCGACCGCCGACATGATCTGGCCCGAAGTGCAATATCCGCACTGATAGCCGTCGCATTCGACGAACGCGGCCTGCATGGCATGTAGCGACTGCGAATTGCCGATGCCTTCGATCGTCGTAATCTCGTCGCCTTCGTGATTTGCCGCGAAACACAGGCACGCGTTCACGCGTCGCCCATTGACGTGCACGGTGCATGCACCGCACTGGCCGTGGTCGCAGCCTTTCTTCGTGCCGGTCAGTAGCACGTGCTCGCGCAGCGCATCGAGCAGCGTGGTGCGCGGGTCGAGCGCGAGTTGGTAATGCTTGCCGTTTATCTTCAATTCAACGGGCATGGTCACCGGCTGGGTGGCACGCGTATGGCTTTGCGCCTGCGGGACCTCGGCCTTCGGCCCAACGGTCGGGTCGACAATACGGATGGGAGCGGACTGCTCGGTCATGACGGAACTCCTGACGGTTGGGACAAATCGCCCTGCTCGACGGCTGCCTCGAGGTAAGAACTTTGAGGTTTCTGCAAGCCAGTTGCCAAGCAAACCTCATTCCCGTGAGCGCTCATATTGGCGTGCACGGCTGGAATCCGCCAAGGGGTGCGCGCAAGGCGCAGAAACTTACGCCTATTCCCGCCCGAAAAACGTGCAAATTCGCGTCTGATTGCTCCTGACGTGCCGGCGCCGCGTCGCGGCGCTTTCATTCTGCCCGTTGCCGGCAACCTTTAAACGATGAGCTTTGGCCGTAGACACTTGTCGCTGGTTCGAATTGGTTGCAAGGCCGGGGATTCAATTTGCTTCATTGCGTCTATATATGCCTGACTCATGATTGCGCCATCGGCTTTCGTGATGCCGGTTGGTGCACAGTCGGTCCGACGCTATCCGGGCCTACCCCGCAAAGCGCGGTTCCGGCAACCCTTTCACACCCAGCCCGGTGACGGCAAACAATCCACCCTTCTCGCGCTCTTTCTGTGGAATCCCCCACATCGGCCTTCCCATGGTCGTTACATAAAGCACGTCCAGATCGGGACCACCGAACATCACGCTCGTCAGGTTACGCACAGGAAAAGGCACGACCCGGTCGAGACGGCCGTCCGGGGCAAAGCGCAGAATACGGCCGCCAAACACCAGAGCGGACCAGACATAGCCTTGCGCATCCACGGTCGCGCCGTCGAACGTGCCCGCCATGTCTCTCGCGGACGCGAACACACGTCGGTTCGATGCAGCGCCTGTCTCGATGTCATAGTCGTAGGCGTACATCAGTTTGTCGTAGGTGTCGGTGAAGTACAGCGTGCGGTTGTCGGGGCTCCAGCAAGGTCCGTTAGAACAGCTGATGCCACCGTCCAGACGCGTCACGGTGCCGTTAGTATTGAGACGGTAAAGACCGCCGCTGCGGGTTGGGCGCCGCCCGCGATCGGCATCGTAGCGATCGAAATCGTAGGCCATCGTGCCGGCAACAAAACGGCCTCGCCGGTCGACTTTTCCGTCGTTAAAGCGTGTTTCGGGTTCGTCGTGTTCGGGGTCCGCGATCAGTCGCACGGTTTGCGCATCGAAGTCATAGAAGTGCAGCCCGCTAGCCAGTGCCACGACTGCGCCGCCCCGCTCCCGTAACGCCATCGAGCCGATATGCGTGGGCACGAAATAGCGGTTTACGTCGCTTCCATCCGCCTTGCAACTGTAGATTTCGGCTGCGGTACTGTCGATCCAGTAAAGGCGCTGCTCCCGCACATCCCACAATGGTCCTTCGCCCAGGTGATTGTCGGCGTCGACCAGCAAACGAGTTTCGATCATGGATGTCTCCGTTGTGTTGATTGGGACCTGATCACACGTCATCCTCCTCTTTGGCGAGCTCACGGCGATGCGCAAGCAACGCCATCAGACGCCGGTCACGCCATCTGCTGCGCGCTTCGATCTGATCACGCGGCAGCACGGCGCGGCGTTCCGCGTCGAGTTGCGCGACGTTCTGCGCCGACCAGTCAAATGGAACGCATCCGGCAGCAATCGAGCGGTAGGTACCACCGTAACGCTCGCAATAGTCCGCTACGCCGCCCGGTGCATTCAGATCGATGGTTTCGAACGGTCCCATGAACGACCAACGCAGTCCGAGTCCGTCGCGCATGACTGAATCGAGATCGGCGACGCTCGCATAACCCCGCACATAAAGGCTCATTGCTTCATCCAGCACCGCACCTTGCAAACGATTCAGCAGGAAACCTGCAATCTCGCGCTCGACGGTGACCGGTTTCTGCCCAGCCTGCTCATAAAGGACACGCGCGCGGGACAGGGTTTCCGGCGAGGTCCATGGCGTACCGCATAGCTCGACGAGCGGCACGAGCGATGGCGGATTGACGGGATGCGCAACCAGACATCGCGCACGGCCCGGCAATCGCTCCGCAAAGGCCGATGCCGGGATTCCTGAGGTCGAGCTCGCCAGCAGCGCGTCAGGGTGCGTAAGCCGGTCGAGCTTCGCGAACAGCGCGCGCTTCGCCTCGACCGCTTCCGCGATGTTCTCCTGCACGAGTTCCACATCCACCAGCGCATCGCGAAGCGCAGCTTGCAACGTCACACGCCCCACGATCTGCCCGACAGGTTCATCGATCAAACCGAATTCAGCGAGGTCCTGAACACTGTCCTTTAACGCGGGCAGTGCTCCATCGAGCATTTCCTGATCCGCATCGTGAAGATTCACATCGAAGCCGGCACGCGCAAATACGATTGCCCATGCGCGGCCGATTCGCCCCGACCCAATCACTGCGACTCGCCTCGTACGATGTGTCATCTGACGCTCCAGATAGGATCAGGCCCGCTTGTCGCGCAACGTAATCACCGCTGCCAGGACAACCAGCCCGTTGATAATGTCGCGCACCGCAGGCGGAACCGTCGTGCCTGCCAGCAGCGTTCCGAGCGCGGTCAACAACAGCGCACCGCCAAAGACGCCCAGGTAGTGGCCACGTCCACCCGTGATCAACGCGCCGCCGACCACGACAATTGCAATCGAAGGCAACAGGTAGGGGTCTCCCATCCCAAGGAACGCCTGGTTGCTGAAGGCCGCCAGCAAAAGCCCGGCGAGAGAGGAGCACAAGCCTGAGAGGCAGTACACCGCGATTAACGTCGCGCCGACGCGCACTCCTGCGAGTTTCGCGGCGATCTGTGAATTGCCGATCGCGTGGACGCGGCGCCCAAACGGCGTGCGATGCAGCATCAGCAGCGCGAAGATGAGGAACAGGGGCACACACCATGCGGCGGGCGACAGAGGACCCAGTTGGCCGTTGGTGAAGCTGCTGAGCACCGGCGGCGCCCAACCCTGCGGCGAGCCGTTGCAATAGATCAACGTAATTCCCTGCAGCAGACCGTTTGCAGCGAGCGTGACAACAATCGGCGGCAGTCCGAGCACGACTACACCAACGCCGTTGAACAGACCGACCAGCAGACCGGTGCCCAGCACGAGGGGCACGGCCCACATCACGTCGATGTTGACACCATGAGTCATTCCAGTCAGCAAGACCCCAGCCATCGTGATCAGCCACGGCACCGACAGATCGAGGCCACCCGTCATGATCACCGCGCCCTGACCCAGCCCGAGGATCGCGAGGAACAACGTGAGCGTCAGCATGCTGCTGATGAAGTGGCCGCTGATCAGTACCTGTGGTCCGTACACAAAGCCTGTCACCACCAGCACCGCGACAAACAGCAGGTACGCCGGCACGATGTACTTCACCCATTCGCGGTTTTGCTCGAGCCAGTTTCCGGCCCAGTTACCGTTGAGTTCGGTGTTCGGGATCGCCCGGGGCGCGACGTTGCCGAGTTGCACCCGGCGTGTCTCGCCGCGGCTTGCCCGTGTGCCGGTCCGCCATGCACGCAAACAGGTGCTAACGTAACGCACACTATGATGGGCAGCCGAGTTTTTGCCGATGGACGAGCCCAGCACCGCAAGGATCAGGATGGTCGCCTCGGCGATGGTGGTGTAGAACGCGGACACATTGAGCACCAGCAGGATGTTCACGGTGATCATCAACGTCATGGCTGCAAACACCGTGCCGACGCAACCGCCCCGCCCGCCGCCAAGGCGCGTTCCGCCCAGCACAACCGCCGTGAACATCGACAGCAGCAGCGGCCGGCCCACCAAAGGATCTGCGGATCCTGTCTGCCCAGCGACGTAGAGGCCGGCCAGCGCATAGAATGCGCCGGCAACGGCGTAGGTAGCGATCCTGTAACGGGTCACAGGCACGCCGTTGGCATGAGCGCTGTCGGGGTCGCTGCCCAGCGCGTAGATGGCCATGCCGAAACGCGTCTGCCGGATCAGCCACCACGCGAGCAGCACGACGATCAGGATACCTGCCGATATCGGCAGCTTGTTGGGAATCAGGTCACCTGTCACGAAGTTAGCGAACATGTCGCCGACGCTGCCGCCGGGCTTGCCCTGAATCAACAGCGTCAGGCCCTGCAAGATGAACATCGTTGCAAGCGTGACGACGATCGACTGCAGACGGAACCAGGCGATCAACGCTCCATTGACGAGCCCTACGCCCGCGCCAATAGCAACGATCAGCACGACGCCGCCGAGCTGCTCGACCGGACTACCTTGCACGAAGTGGACCGCGAGCACGTTGGCAAGCGACACGACAGCCGACGCGGACAGGTCGAAGCCCCCGGTCAGGATCACGATGGTCTGGCCGATCGCTACGAGCGCAAGGGTGGTCGCGCTGGAAATCACCGAGCCGATATCGTAAAGACCCACTGGCGTCGCCGACAGCGCAACCCAGCTAGTCGTGATCGCGACCAGCGCGAAGATCGCGATGATCAGTCCGCGGTGCCGGTCGAGTTGTGCGGCAAGCCCCCGGCTCGCGCCGGGACGCACGAGGTCCCGCTCGGCAGCGGCAACTGCATGGTTTGCGATGGTTTTCACTTCTCTCTCCTTACCGCCATACGTTCAGGGTGCGCTTCGATCTAGCTCGCCAGCATCCTGCGCATCACGTTTTCTTCGGTCAGCGCGTCGCCAGACAGGGCGCCCACGTTGCGGCCACGGTAAACCACGGAGACCCGATCGCACACGTTCACGAGCTCCGGCACATCGGTCGAATAGAACAGCACGGCCCCACCTGCTCTGGCGAATTCGCGCATCAACACAAAGATCTGATGCTTGGTGCCAACGTCGATACCGCGCGTCGGGTCGAACATCAGCCACACGCGACTTTCGGTCAGCAACCACTTGGCCATCGCGATCTTCTGCTGGTTGCCGCCGGAGAACGACAGGCACGGCTTGTACAGTGCGCGGGGATTGACTTCCATCCGCGCAAGCGCCCCGGCGATCGCAGCGCGCTCGCGCTTTCCGTCGATCACGCCGAAGCGCGTGAACTGTCCGATCGTCGGCAACGACACGTTGTTGCCACCCGAAAGGCGCAGGAACAAGCCCTCCGTCTTGCGATCTTCGGGCAGGAAGCTCGTCGCCACGCCGCGCCTGAGCGAGTCAGCGGTTGACGTCAGCGTGACCGGCTCGCCATCGATGCGCAGTTCCCCCTCGTCGATGAGGGTTGCGCCGAACAATCCCTCGAACAGCTCGCGCTGGCCCATTCCCTGCAGCGCTGCGATACCGTGAACTTCGCCCGCCTTGATCGACAGGTCGAAACCGTTGACCACACCGTCGATGCGGATGCCGCTGCCTTCCATTGCGGGAGGACGCTGCGCTGGCGTGCCGCCGTTGGGCATTGCGGGCGCAATCTCCTTCGGCGGATACTTTGCGTCGAGCGAGCGGCCGATCACGAGGCGGATCACTTCGTCATCGGAAATGTTGGCTGCCTCGAATGCGCCAACGTCGCGGCCGTTGCGGTAGATGGTCAGGCTGTCGCAGAACGCGCGGACTTCCTGCATCCGGTGCGTGATAAACACAAACGTCACGCCGCGCACCTTCAGTTCGTCGATCCGGCGCGCCAGCCAGTCGACATCCTGTCCCGACAGCGCGGAGGTCGGCTCGTCCAGCAGCAGCACGTCCGGCTCGCGAACGATCGCCTTGGCGATCTCGATCTTCTGCCGCACGGGTAGAGCCAGATCGCCGACAAAGGCGCCAGGCTGAACGTCGGTCAACTCCAGCCGTTCGAGCCACTCGGCGGTGAGGCGCTGCGCTTCGCGCCGACGGATCCGGCCGAACCAGCCCGTCGGCTCGTAGGACATCAAAAGATTTTGCGCGACGGTCAGGTCAGGTACAAGCGTCATTTCCTGAAACGCCGTCTGCACACCGGCGCGGTGCGCGTCCTTCGGACCATGCATCTGCACTTCGTTACCCATGATCGAAATGCGGCCCGCATCCGGTTTCAACAACCCGGACAGAAGCTTCACCGTGGTCGACTTGCCGGCGCCGTTCTCGCCGAGCAGCGCATGCACCGCGCCACGCCGCACACGGAACGACGCACCGTCGAGCGCAACCGTGGCGCCAAAGCGTTTCGTTACGTTCGACACATCGACTGCGTATTCGATCTCCATCGACTTTCTCCTTGGGACCGCACCGCGTTTTGCCGCGACGCTCCATTCGTGACTTGCCTCAGTCAGGCTTACCGGTCAAGGCCGCGCCAAAGCCTAGTTCCTGAGTCTGGTCGGAGTAGATGTCGGCGAACCAGCCGGGCGGCACCTTATCCGGCGGGAACGCCGTGCAGCCCGCTCTCAGTTCGTCGATCGAGCCGGTCGTACACAGTTTGGACTGCGACGTTTCGACCAGCGGCAGGGTCAGCTTCACATGGTTCGGAAAGTCTTTACCGTCGAGCTTGGCGACAGCGAGCTTGAGTGCATAGGCGCCCGAATACGGCGGCGATCCGTACGAGATCGACCGGTAGCCGATCGAGCGATACGAGCCCGTGCCCTTCACCACCCCGGGCGGCAGCATCTGTATCCGGTGGCCGTTCGACGATTCACCAGCGCATGGCTTGATCTTGTCGTCGGCGACCCCCGCTTCAAGCTGCATCGACGCGGCGGTAAAGCAGCCCACCTGCATCCACAATCCGTCGATCTTGTCCCAGCTGTTAGTAGCGAGAATCTTCGACAACTCGGTCTTCGCAGTTGCCTGACTCCACATGCCGACACCCTCAGCGACGATCTTGATACCCGGATACTTCGCGAACACTTCCTTCGCGGCATCGGTGCGTGCACGATCGACCGACGTCCCGGGCACGCCCGTAATCAGTACGATATTGCCCTTGCCGTTGATGGTTTTTGCGAGCCACTCCGCTGTGACACGACCGGCCTCATGCTGGTCGATGGTCACGTTGTGCGCACAAGGTTCGGTTACCTCACCGTCGTAGGCGACCACCACCACGCCCTTGGAGCAGGCATTCTTGATAGCCCGGTTGAGCGCGGTCGGCGAGACCGGATAGACGATGATCGCTTTTGCACCGGCCTGCACCATCGAGTTGATCTGCTGGATCTGCTTCTGAGCATCGGTCCCTGCTACCTGAATTTCCAGGTCGACCTTGTCGCGTAGTGCCGGCGTGGCAGCGGCCGCCTTGATCATATTGGCCGCCTCCGACTGCCAGTCATTGCCGACGTAGCTCATCGACAGGAATATCTTGTACTTCTCCGCCGCCGCTGCAACACCTGGCGCCAACAGCGCCGCGGCGCACGCGATGCCAAGCGTGACCTGGCAAGCCAGGGGCCGCGCACGGCTGATCCATTTCGTGACTAGGTTCATGTCGTCCTCCAATCCATTTGTGTTTATTAAGTTTCAACGTGCTGCAAACGTGCCGACGAAGGGAGTTCCAACCCGCTTGTGCCGGGTTTGACGTTCGGGTCGTGACCCGGTATGACGAAATCGGCAATCTGCCGGATACGGCGCAACGACGCGAGTTCTGCCGCGGTCTCGTGGACAATGCCAACCGGCGTCGCGTCGACGATGTTCTCCATGCAATTGGCGCAGTCGCCGGCAATCACGACGACGCCATCGGCGGTGTCCACCGCCACCGACTGGTGCCCAGGTGTGTGACCCGGTGTCGGCACCACACGCACACCAGGCGCGATATCCGCGACTCCATTCACAAACTGCCAGCGGAAATACGCGAGCGGATCGCGGCCGATCAGGAATTCCTGGTAGTAGGTCGCCTGCGTTGGCAACGGCCGTCCCGCGTATTCCCATTCCGCGTACTGAACGACGAAACGCGCGTTGCGAAAGAGCGTGTTGCCGCCAGAGTGGTCGTAGTGAAGATGGGTGTTGATGACAATGTCCACGTCTTCCGCATTCCAGCCGACGTATTCCCTTAACGCACGTTCAAGCCGCTCTTCGGGCGCCTGCTCGCACGGACACACAAAGCTGCTGACCCAACCCGGATCGTGAATGCCGGTATCGACAACAATCTTTTTGTCCGCGCCGACGATCGCCGTCGACCAGACTGGCACCTTGATCGATTGCCCGAAATAGCGGCCGTAAACCTGTGACGACCGGTCTACCGTCAGCCACCCGGTGGGCATCGCCACGACCTTGAGTTTTGAGGTTCCCACTGTCTCCTCCAAAAGGATGCTTCGACGCTTCAAAAGTTGACTTCACTGGCTCCTTTCAGCCCAAGCATTTGTCGCGCTTCAGCCGGCGTGGCCACCTCGAGCGACAATCCTTCGATAACCTGACGAATCTTGACGACCTGTGCGGCGCTCGATTCCGCGAGCTTGCCGGGCCCGATCCACAACGAGTCCTCGAGGCCGACACGCACGTTCGATCCCTGAGCCACGCCCAGCGTCGCGAGCGGAATCTGGTTGCGGCCCGCGCCGAGAATCGACCATACGTAGTCCTTTCCGAACAGCCGATCCGCGGTTCGACGCATATGCATCAGGTCTTCCGGGTGCCCGCCGATACCGCCGAGCAAACCGAACACGCTCTGAACGAAGAACGGCGGTTTGACCAGCTTGCGCTCGACAAAGTGAGCCAGGTTGTAGAGGTGCGAGATGTCGTAGCACTCAAACTCGAACCGTGTACCGTTCGCGCCGCATGACGTCACGATGTACTCGATGTCGGCAAACGTGTTCTTGAAGACGAGATCGCGGCTGTTGACAAGATGCTGCCGCTCCCAGTCGTGCTTCAGCTCCTTGAAACGATCAAGCATCGGGTAAAGGCCGAAATTCATCGAGCCCATGTTGAGAGAGGCAACCTCGGGCTTGAAATAGTGCGCAGGCCTTAACCGCTCTTCCACGGTCATATGGGGGCTGCCGCCGCTCGTCAGATTGATGACCGCGTCGGTATTCGCCTTGATACGCGGCAGGAATTCTGCAAACACGGAGGGATCCTGGGTCGGACGGCCGTCTTTGGGATCGCGCGCATGTAAGTGCAGGATCGCAGCGCCCTCCTTCGCGGCAGCGAGCGCCGCATCGCCGATTTCTTGCGGCGTGACAGGCAAGTACTGCGACATCGAAGGCGTGTGAATCGCGCCGGTGGGCGCGCAGGTAATGATGACTTTACGGGTGCTGGCCACAGTGCATTCCTCCTGATGATGGATCGGTTTCTGTCGCGCGGCCTACAGCACTTCGACGTTGCCGCACACGGAGATGGCCTGGCCGGAAATGCCACTGCCGGCAGGCGAACACAGGAACAGGATGGTCGCCGCCACCTCTTCCGGCGTGGTCATGCGGCGCAGCGAAATCTTCTCCAGATATTTCGCCTCCATTTCGTCGTAGCTCAAACCCAGCTGTTCCGCCCGCGCGGCAATCACCCGCTGCATGCGGGGACCACGCACAATGCCTGGTTGAATCGCGTTGACGCGGATTCCGTGCGGACCCAGTTCTATCGCCAGACTTTTGGTCAGCCCGACCACGGCCCACTTGGTCGCCGAGTAGGGAGTTCGGTAGGCATAGCCGAGCCGCCCGGCCACCGATGAAAGCGCGATGATGGAGCCGCCGTCCGGCGCGGCTCGCAGCAGCGGCACCGCGAGGCGTGCAAAATAAAATTGCGCGTTCAGGTTGATCGCGACGGTCTGTTCCCACGCGGCTACGTCGAGCTCTTCAATGCCACCCGTCGGACCGGCAATGCCCGCGTTGTTCACCAGCACATCGAGGCCGCCCAGTTGACTCTGCACGTCGCTGAAGACCCGCGCGACGGCGTCCTGATCGGCGACGTCCGCGAGCGTCGAGGTGATCGATGCATTGGAACGGTCCTCGCGCAAGGTATCGAGCGCCTCCTGACTCGCGTCGCAGACGTGCACGCGGGCCCCTGCTTCGACGAACGCTTGTGCGATTGTTAGTCCGATACCGGAACCGCCGCCTGTCACCAGCACACGCAAGCCCGTGCGCGGCTGCAGCATTTTCATGAACGTCATTTTTTACTGCCTCCATGTGTCTCTGCCCGCTCGTAAACCAGTAATTCCTCACCATTTTATTAGTACAACCAATTGATAGCACGACACCGATAGAAACGTGTGCGCGTCTAAGGGTCTGCTTTCCTCCGCCTTCTTACGGCTAACGATTTGCCCGTTTCAATGGCGTCCCGGCTTTAACCTGCAGCCGCTCCCTTAGATCGCCTGCTGCGTCGCCGATGTCCTGCGCGATACCGGCACGTGCGCCTGCGCCATCGCGCCGCCATAACGCATCGATGATCGCCTTGTGCGCGCTCATCGAGCGCCGCATGTGCGGAATGTCGGGTGCAACCATGTTCAGGAAGGGGCCGATCCGCATCCACAGATTCTGGATCATGGCGAGTGTCAACTCGCTGGCGCCGTGGGTATAGATCGCAGAGTGGAAGGCAAAATTACTGCGCAAGTAGGCGCTCGTTTCGCCCGCCTCCACGTGCACATCCATCTCGTCGTAGATCTGCTGGACCGCCTCCAGATGTGCATCGGTCATCATCGACGCGGCGCGCTCCGCCACGCAGCCTTCAAGGGCGATGCGCACATCGCGCAACTCTTCGATCATCGACACTGTCATCGGCGGCACCATCAGCGCACGTCCGGGTCCGTCGATTAGCGCCCCTTCGGCCTGCAAACGGGTTAGCGCACCACGCACAGGCATGGTCGACGAACCGACGGCTTCCGCAACGCCGCGCAGGCTCAGCGGCTGGCCAGGCGCAAAACGGCCGCTCATGATCGCTTGCCGCAGTTGCTGGTAAACCTTGTCCCCCATGGTTTCATGAGTGACCGCCTCCATAGGAGGAATGGCATGCGGAACCGAACGAGTCGCCACGACTTACTCCCTGACATTTTTGACCTGTGATGTGTGATCACAGTTGCGTTAGTCTGGTCTGTGGATGTCGGAAAGTCAACGCGAGAATGATCAGGGAAAACGCGAGCCTATCGGCGCGTTACCGGGCGGACAGCACGCCGCCGGCCCCTGCCGGCTTCACGGAATGGCAGATCTAGAGCTACGTCGTCATGCCGGTTGCGTACCGGATCAGTCAGATGCTCAATCGAGGGGAACCGTAAGCCGGTCGATGACGGATCGCGTCTGGGGCCGAACGCCGCGCCACCATGCAAAGGCTTCCGCCGCCTGTTCCACCAGCATGCCTGCGCCGTCCGCGACGCCCAGCACGCCAGCATTGCGCGCAAGGCGCAGGAAGGGAGTCAGCCCCTTGCCGTAGACCAGTTCGTAGGCCGTTCCCTTCGGGCTGAACACATTCGGCGGAACCGGCGGCAACTCGCCGATGAGGCTCGCCGACGTGGCGTTGACCACGAGGTCGAAGCGCCCCATAGCTTCAAGGTCCCGGTAGCCGCAGGCGAGTAGCGAACCCGGCGCGCCGACTTGCGCCGCCAGCGCCTCGGCTTTGGTCACGTCGCGGTTGGCGACAACAAGTTCAGCGGGTCGCGCCGCGAGGAATGGAAGCAATGCCCCACGCACGGCACCACCGGCGCCAAGGATCAGCACGCGCTTGCCGGACATCGGCAGGTCCAGGTTGACTTCGATATCGTGCACCAATCCGACGCCGTCGAAATTCTCCGCCACGATCCGGCCGTCTTCAAACCTCAGCGCGTTAGCCGCTCCGGCCAGTTGCGCCCGCTCGCTGCGCTCGTCGGCCATCGCGAACGCCTTCAGCTTGAAGGGCGCGGTGACGTTCATGCCTTTACCGCCCGAAGCCCTGAAAGCGCTCACGGTTTCGGCAAACGCGTCCCGCGGGCTGACCGGGGCTTCAATGGCCGTGTACGACATGTCCTGGCGCGTCTCTAGCGCAAAGAGACCATGAATCAATGGGGATTTCGTGTGGCCGATCGGGTTGCCGATCACCGCGTACTGGTCAGTCATCATGGCCTCACCTTTGAATACAGGACACCGTCGGTCTGCATGGCGTCGATCTCGGCAGCGCCGAAGCCCAGTGACTGCGCGACTTCCGCATTGTGCTGGCCCAGGTCGGGCGCGACCTCGCGGACCGTCGTATCGCAGTCGGAAAAGCGAAACGGCAGGTTCGGCAGACGCAACGTGCCATAGCGCGGATGCTGTTGCTCGACCACCATGTCCCGCGCGACGATCTGCGGATCGGCAAGCACTTCGTCGATGCGCTGCACTTTCGCGCAAGGCACGTCGATACCATCGAGCAGTTGCAGCACCTGTGCGACCGGCCGGCTGGCAACCCAGGGTTTTACCACGGACAGAATCTCCAACCGGTTGGCATTGCGTCCCACGCCGTCGTGGAAACGCGTGTCGGTTCCGAAACCGGACGGTCCGCCATGCGCCTCGATGAGGGCGGCGAAGCGTTTCCACGCGTCGTCCACCTGCGCCGCGATCACCAGATCGCCGTCGGCGGCACGGAACACGCCATAGAGCGTCGAAGTCGGCATGTCGTGACCGGTTTGTTCCGGCACGACGCCTTGCAATGTGTAGCACTGCACAGCGTATTCGTGCATCGACACCAGCGTGTCGTAGAGCGCCATATCAATGTGCTGACCCCGGCCGCTCTTCACTCGGCCAAGCAACGCAGCATTGATAGCCGCCACCGCGTGAATGCCCGTGTACATGTCGCCGAGCGAGATGCGCATCAATGGCGGCGGCTCGCCGGGGTTGCCGATCATCTGCATGATGCCGCTCTTCGCTTCGGCAATCAGGCCAAAGCCGGCGCGATGTGCATCCGGTCCCGTATGACCGTAGGCCGAGATCGAGCAATAGACCAGCTTTGGATTTCGCGCGGACAGCTCGGTGTAGCCCAGACCCAGCTTGTCCAGCGCACCCGGCCGGTAGTTCTCGACAAACACGTCCGCCGAGTCGCACAGGCGCCGCATGAATTCCTTGCCACGCGGGTCCTTCATGTTGACGCTGACGCCACGCTTGCCCATATTGAGTTGCAGGAAGTAGCCGCTCTGTTCGTCATCGAGCACGGTGGCGTGCTGACGCCCCGCGTCACCACTGCCAGGACGCTCGACCTTGATCACTTCGGCGCCGAGCGCTGCGAGGCAGCGTCCCACGTACGGGCCAGCCAGGAAGTGACTGTAATCGACGACGCGAATGCCTTCGAGAGGACGTGCCTGCATCAGAAGCCTCCCGGTCGACGCGGCACCATCAGGCGATGCTCGCCATGCTGGACAACCTGGCCATCCTGATTGATCAGCTCGGACGGCAGCACAACGATGCCCCACCCGGGGCGGCTCCTGCTCGCCCGCATCGCGCCCACGCGGAACCTCACGTGCAGCACGTCGTTGACCTTGATGGGCAGGTTGAAGTCCCATGTCCAGCCGAGCGACATCCCCGGCAGAAAGCGGTATTCGCTCTGGGTTTTGAGGCCATCGGCGATGGACAGCCCAAACAGACCGTGTGCGACGATCGAGCCAAAGTGGCTCGCGTTCGCGTATTCCTCATCCACATGCACCGGCGTGTGATCGCCGGTGAGGTCGGCATAAGCCAGAATGCGTTCCTTGGTCACCGTGTAGTTCGGGCTCACACATTCGTCGCCCTCGCACGCATCGTCCCAGTACTTATCGACGATCGTCATCTCAATCCTCCGCGCGTGGGTTGATCGCCAGTGCCGTTGCAACGCACGAGGCGGGCCTGGCCTGGATCAGCTCTACGGCGAGGCCGTCTGGCAAGCGAATCCAGTTACGTCCCTGCGGCATTTCACTGACTTCATAACGCTGCGCAGCAGCCAGCGCGGCTTCCATGTCTTCACACATCACGCCGAGATGCGCGAGCCGACCTTCGGGACTTTCATGGTTCGGGTTATGGACGAATTGCAGACCACCAAGTGTCCAGTACTGCCGCGGCTCCTCGCGGGTGCCATCCACCTCGCGCATGGCCATGCCGAGGACGTCTTCGAAGAATCGGATGTGCCAGTGAATGTCTTTCACCCAGATGGCGACATGCTCCAGATAGGCTTTCGTGGCGGTCATACGGTTGTCTCCGGGAGTTGTCTGTCGGCCATGGCGCGCTCGATGCCCTTGATGCAGGCCACCAGCGTCGCGTTGACCGGGGTCGGCACGCCGCGCTGTTGTCCCCAGCGCACGACCGCACCGTTGATAAAGTCGATTTCGGTGATGGAGCCCTTTTCGAGGCTTTGCAGCATCGAGGTCTTGAAGGCCGGGGAAAGTCCTTCGCCGGCGATAGTCCACGGGCGTTCGGGATCGGACGTGGAGAGCGTCACGCCGGCGGCGTGCGCGACCGCTATCGCTTCCGCGACTGCCGCGATGGCGGTCGTTTTCAGAAGCGGCTCATCGTAGAGTTGGCCGTAGGTGAGGCCGGTGGTGCCGGTCAGCGCGCCTGTCGCGACATTGACCAGCAGCTTGTCCCACATCGTGCCGATGATGTTGTCGCTGACCGTGGTGGCGAGTCCGGCGGAATTGAACGTTTCGGCAATTGCGCGTGCGCGCGGGGTGATTAGACCATCTAACTCGCCGATATAGGTGGCCTTGCCGGCGACGCCTGACTCGACATACCCCAGGTTGCGCATTACACCGCCAACATAGGTCTTGCCGGCCAGCACACGCTCGCGACCCACGATGTCAGCAAGCAGATCCTCATGCCCCAGGCCGTTCTGCAGCGAGAGGACCAACGTTTCCGGTCCGACAAGCGCCAGTGCCCCGCGCATCGCCGCATCGGTATGAAACGACTTCACCAGTACGACGACCAGATCGACGGCACCGGCCTCGACAGCCCGTGTCGTGGCCCGAACCTTCACACGACGCGAGCCGTTGGCATCGTCCACCTGCAGGCCATCGCGCCGCATCGCTTCCACGTGTGCCGCCGAGCGGTTCAGCAACCACACCTCGTTACCGTCTTCGGTGAGCGCCGCGCCGATGGCACAACCCAGCGCACCCGCACCCAGAATCGCAATCTTCACTGTCGTCTCCTCAATTCGGAGACCACGATACGAGTCGGCGTTCATATCGACAATACAATGATTACAATGACTCCATTGCGCTAGACAATAAAGCTATGAATCCGACAGAACTCCCCGATCTGAAGCTGCTGCAGCTCTTCGATCTTCTGTATGACGTCCGCAGTGTCACGCGCGTGGCCGAGCAGCTTGGCCAGAGCCAGCCGACGATCAGCATCTGGCTGGGCCGGTTGCGCGAGCATCTGCAGGATCCGTTGTTTATTCGCACGCCGGGCGGCATGGCGCCAACGCCGCAAGCCGATGCACTGATCGGACCGTGCCGGGAAATTCTCGAGTCGCTGCGGCGCTTCGCTGCGTGGGAAATCGCATTTGATCCCAGCACCGCAAAACGGCGCTTCCGTATCTGCATGACCGACGCCAGTCACATCACGCTGCTTCCCCGAATGCTTTCGCACGTGCGCGCGCAAGCGCCGGGCATACGCCTCGAAGCCACGCGGATCGATGGCAATACCGAACGGGCGCTGGAATCCGGCGAGGCCGACCTGGCGATCGGCCATATACCCTGGCTGGGCGGCGGCATTTACCAGCAGCAGCTATATACACAGGACTGGGTGTGTCTGACGAATCGCTATCACCCGAGGCTGGGCGTTAAATTCGGCTTGAAGCAATACCGCACGGAGGCACATGTTGCAATTACTGCCGGGACGGGCGCGCAACTGCTCGAACAAGCGCTGGTGCGCGAACACATCGAGCGGGACGTGGTGCTGGAGTTGCCGGGTTTTCTGGGACTAGGGGCGATCATCAAAACGACTGACCTGATTGCCACGCTGCCGCGACACATCGGTGAGGCCCTGGCTAAAGTTAATGATCTGGCCATTCGTCCCTGCCCGGTTCCCGTGGATGGCTTCGCCGTCCGGCAGCACTGGCACGCCAGATATCACCATGAAGCGGGGAATCGTTGGCTGCGGGGGCTGGTGGTGCAGTTGTTTGGCAGCTCGGGTTGAGCCAGCGTACTCGACACCACGCCTACCCTCCTGTCCGAGCCGAAAGATGTGCCGTTATTTGTTAGCGGCACTGCAGCAAACATGGGGCAATTCTATTCCTTGCAACTGTCGATGAAATCCTGCGGCTAGCAAATGTTTTCGAGGCGGGGCGTTGAAGAGCTGTAGCACCGGACTCCGACCGAATGGCCGTTACGGAGAGGGCGTCGACATCCGCAGCGAGCCAATCATCAGACATAAGGGTAACGCGATCCTGGCCCAAAAGATCGGCGTGGCTGCCACTTCGGCAAGGTCGCGCCGGATGCCTGGCACCACCGCCGTGGTCAGCAAAGCACCGGTCGCGCCCACCAGCACAGCAGCGCCAAAGCGTTTCGTTAGTGCGTGACGGTCCACCGGCGCGACACCGATGGAGTTCACGGACGCGCCGCGCGTCCCATTTTGATCCGCGTAAGAAAAAATTTTTTGCCTGCTGTAACCGTATCGGGCCACGTGACGAACTACCTTACAGATGCGCGAGGATAACGCATCGGTAGTTGCTGGACAGCAGGTTCACCCGATACACACATGGGCCGCATACGCCGCATTGGCCCCACCGGCCCGGTCAACAACATCCAAGGAGTCGTCATGAAAAGTATTGCAATCGCAGCATTCGCCGCAGCGTTGCTCGTCAGCGGTGGTTCGGCGTTCGCACAGGCGAGCGGCGCCATGTCCAATGATTCGATGTCGAAAGACGCGATGAGCAAAGACTCGATGGCCAAAGGTTCGATGTCCAAAGACTCAATGGGCAAGGACGCAATGGGCAAGGACGCAATGGCCAAAGATTCGATGAGCAAGGACGGCAGCACGATGAAACCCGACGCGATGAAGAAAGACGACGCGATGAGCAAATAAGTGCCCAAGGCGTTCCCGGCATGCCGGGAACGCACCGCCGGATACTCATACCGCTTCGCTTATCCAGCGGGAGTCAGTCATGCGGGTAACATCATTTCTGTCTGTCGCCGCGGCGTTGATTTCAGGGAACTCCCAGCGTGCACCATCATGAAGCAAACGAAGTTTTCTCCCGCGTCGACGCCAATCCCGGAGATTCGACATGAATGCAATCCTTAAGCCCCGTGCATCGCACGACGCGGCGCGCACGATTCAACCCGCGTGGGTACGGATCACGCACTGGCTCAACGCGCTGGCTGCGGTGCTAATGATGCTGTCGGGCTGGCGAATCTACGACGCGTCGCCGGTGTTTCAGAACTTTATGATTCCGCCCGGCATCACGCTCGGCGGCTGGCTTGGAGGTGCGCTGCAATGGCACTTCGCGGCGATGTGGCTGCTGTTCTTCAATGCCCTCTTCTATCTGGCCATGAACCTCGTCACCGGACGGTTCATGTCGAAGTTTTTCCCGCTTTCGCCTCGCGCGATCTTGCACGACCTCGGCGAAGCGCTGAAAGGTCGTTTGTCGCACGCCGACCCGAGCCACTACAACGCGGTGCAGAAGTTCGCGTACCTGTTCGTGATGCTCGACATCGCCGTCTTGATCGTATCCGGTCTCGCGATCTGGAAATCGGTGCAGTTTCCGTTGCTGCGCGAATTGATGGGCGGATATGACCGCGCGCGCGTCGTTCACTTCTGCGCGATGTCACTGCTGGCCGGTTTTATCGTCGTCCATCTGACAATGGTCGCTCTTGTGCCGCGTTCGCTGCTTACGATGATTCGTGGCCACTAGCCGAGGTATGCCATTATGAAGCTATTCAAATCTTCCTCCTGGAGCGTCGATCACGAGTCGCTCAGTATCGACGTGCGTCGTAACCTCGATATGCCGTCACGGCGACTGTTCGGCAAGCGCATTATCACGCTCGGCGGCCTTGCGATGCTGACCGGATGCAGCCTGTCGGACGACAAGTCGGTTGAGACGTTTTTATCGCGCGTGTCGAGAATGAACGATAGCGTGCAGGGCTGGCTGTTCGATCCGAGCCGCCTCGCGCCGACCTACACCGAAGCACAGATCACACGCCCGTTCCCGTTCAATGCGTTCTACGGCATCGACGATGTGCCGCAGGTCGATGGCAGCGATTTCCGCCTGAAAGTGAGCGGTCTCGTTCAGGACAGGCGGGACTGGACTCTTGCCGATCTTTACGCACTTCCGAAGGCCGAACAGATCACGCGGCATATCTGCGTCGAAGGGTGGAGCGCCATCGGCCGATGGGGCGGCACACCGTTCTCGGAATTTCTCAAGCGCGTCGGTGCGGACACATCGGCGAAATACATCGGCTTCAAATGCGCTGACGATTACTACGAAAGCATCGATATGCCAACGGCGCTTCATCCGCAGACGCTGTTGACCTTTACGTATGACGGTCAGCAATTGCCTGCAAAATACGGTTATCCGATGAAACTCAGAATGCCCACGAAACTCGGCTACAAGAATCCCAAGCACATCATGGAAATTTTCGTAACCAACACGTTTCCGGGCGGCTATTGGGTCGATCAAGGCTATAACTGGTTTGGTGGATCGTGAGCCTCGCAAGCCCGTACGAAGACGGCCGTCCGCGCCGACCTGTTGTAGGAACACGCGGCGGTGTTTCACCTGCAATAGCAACCAGCCTGCCAGCGTCAGATGCCATGACACCCCTAAGCGGCAGCTGAGTCTACGTCCGCCTGCCCCCCGATGCTGCCAACCCGATCATATCGATGTTGTCAGCGCGGTTAGCCACGCCGGACTGGCGGACAGGAGAAGGGTTTCCAGTTGACGGTCCAAGCCAGTGATGACGATCATCCCCATCACCACGAAGAGCGTACCGAGCGTCCAGCGGACCGTACTACCCCACGTGGCGAGTGTGCCCCGCATCTTCATAAGCGAAACTCTCGAGATCGTTCCGAGCAAAACCAGCGGCAATGCCGCACCCAAGCCAAACAGCGCCATCAGGATGGCGATGTGTCCGAGATCCTGACCTTGTGCAGCCAGCGACGTCGCCGCACCCAGAGTTGGCCCAACACAGGGGGTCCAAACGACTCCGAGCAGCAATCCCACCATCATCTGCCCGAGCAGTCCGTTTCCTTTCACATCGTCGAGCGCCTGCTGGCCCTTCACACCGATGACGGCGCTCAGCCGGGAGAAAGCCCTTTGAAGGGTGCCCGATAACATGACGAGGCCGAAAAACACCATCACGCCCGCTGCGCCGCGTCGAAGAACCTCAGGGTCCAGCCCGGCTGACGCTCCTAGCGTGGCGAGAAATATGCCAACACCCGCAAACGAAATAGCCAGCCCCCCTGCCAGCGCGACGATGCCGAATCGATGTTTAGCCAACGCTGACGTCGCGAGTATAGGCAGTAGCGGGAGCACACAGGGGGACAGTACCGATGCCGCCCCCGCGACGAAACCCAATCCGTACGTTGCGACGGCGAATTGCATCACAGCGCCTTTTCAAACACGGCCCGGATTGCAGCCTCCTGGGTTTGTCCTGTCGAACGCGCCACTTCGTGGCCGTTCTTGAAGACGACGAAGGTCGACTGCTGAGTCACCTTCAGTACTCTTTTCAGTTTAGTTTCCGAGTCGAAGTCAGCTATGAAAACCGTCACCGTCTTCAGCTTGGGGTCGACAGAAAGACGGTCGACGATCGGCTTTTGAACCCGGCACGTGGGACACCAACTTGCATGCAGGTACACGACGGCAGGCAGGCCCGCTGAGACTGTCTGATCGAAGCTTGCCTGAGTAAAGGCCACCTCGCCCGCGAATGCAGTGGCTGATACGGCCAGGAGCGCTGCGCCCACGATATGTTTAACGAATGGCAACCGGTTCATGATTAGGCCCCTTTGGTGGTTGGGAAGGAGGGAAAAAGTCGGTACCCCATCCTAGTTCGGATATTTGGCGACATCGGTTACAGCGCGGCTCAAATCTGTTGCCCCTGTTCGTAGCTCTCGACGGGCCCAGAAGCGTCTGGTGAAGCGGAGGCTATTTTCACGTTCGGATGTAACCGAAACGGGTTTCAGATCGAACTAGCAAAAGATCGATTGCAACCGCGGTTGGGCTGTCTTTCGTTTCCCTTTGTGTGTACCTGTATTTCGCTTTCTGAACCCCGAGATCGATATGGCCATGGATATAAGTTTCGCATGCACGATGTGCGGCGATTGTTGTCATAACCTTCGTCTGCCCCTCAGCGTTCACGAAGCCATACGCTGGCTAGAACGAGGGGGAGACGTCCAGGTGTTTTGCGAAGCGATGCCTTGGCCCGTTGAGCCATCGACGGATGACGGCCAGGTGAAACACAGGCGAATCCGCTCTTTTGCCGCCGAAAGCGGTGAACTTGCAATCCGCGTGCTGGTGACAGTCGTGGCCGCCTTCGATGGCGCCTGCCCGCACCTGCAACCAGATATGCGATGCGGCGGATACGAAGCAAGGCCAAACGTGTGCAGAATTTATCCGGCTGAAATCAATCCTTTCATTGAACTGATGCCAACACACAAGGCTTGCCCGCCGGAGGCCTGGGCCGCCGACAAGCCCTCATTTATCAAAGGCGGTCAAATCGTGGATTCCATCACGGCGGACCTGATCCGGAACTCGCGTGACGTAGCCATCCACGATGTTCCTGTGAAAGAGCGTCTGTGTGGCAACGCTGGTTTTCATACCGCATCTTTGGCCAATGAGGGATTTGTGACGTACACGCTCCCTCCTCGTGCAATGCTCGACGAGTTATACAGAGCGTTGGATCCGGCCTCACCTACACGAGCGGTGCCATGGCGCATCCTGTCAAATCGACGCTCGACAGTCGACACCCTCAATTCGGTGGGCGCTCATTCGGAAATGCACACTGCTCTATTACCGACTGAGGGTTACATTCCGCTCCTTGAAGCGAACTAGCATGTCAGTTCCGGGCTCGGGCCACGGTCTTTGACGGCCACGACGATGAACCAAATCCGGCGGTGTGCGCCCAGACGCTGAGCCGGAAACGTTGGCGACTTGCTTCTTGCTGCAACATCACATGGATCGCATTGTTCGGAAGTCTTTGTACCGTCAGACTCCAGGCGCCCGGACGGGCCGGCCCCGAAACTATTAACGCCTGAAGCATGACCGAAGAGAATATTTTCCCATCGATGTCATCCGCTGCAGCCGTCCACCGAATTCACGTATAGACTGCCTCGTATGCTGGGGCATTGACCGATACCACATTACGCAGACGTATCGGATTCCATCGCCGCACCGACGGCGCAAACGATTGATCAGGAGCATAGCTATGACAAATGTTGCGTTATTCGTTGAAATAAAAGCCAAGCCGGGCAAAGAGGACGTAGTGGCAGCTTTTCTCGCCAGTGCGCAGGCTCTGGTGCTACAGGAGCCGGCAACAACGGCATGGTTCGCCGTGCGGTTCGATACAGATACTTTTGGAATATTCGATGCCTTCGGCGACGAGGCCGGTCGGGAAGCGCATCTTAACGGTCGTGTTGCTGAGGCGTTGTTAGGACGCGCAGACGAACTGCTGACCAATCCTCCGTCGATACGGCGAGCCGACGTGCTAGCCGACAAGCTGCCAGGGTGAGCCTTGGAAATTCTTATGTGCTAAGGGTTTGAGAGTCGAAACGCACGGTGTAGCCAGCGACCTGTCCGAACGCTGGCATACCGGTGTCTGTTAAATACAGAGAGTGCAAACGCACCGTTCAAAGGAATGGCCGGGTAGCGCACTGCCCTGTCCATTTGACGGCGACCCCTTCGCCTGAGGGCTGGCCGATCCATTTGACCTGGGTGGGGATGGCGGTGCCCGCCGCACTCATCAGACTGGCGTGGTTCGCGGTCACACTACCATTCATTACCATGCTGCTCGTCGCCACGTTCATGGTGCTCGCGACCCCAAAACGCTATCGCCCGAAACTGATGTTAAGTACAACGTATAGAGTCACCACAACGAATATAATTCTGCTCGGTGATTCACGATCTATATCTGTAAAAATACGCTGATGCCGCCGGATTGTTATCAGCCATTTCGGCGCCCAGATCGCGGGGCGGTTGAAACGCGTGTGTGCATGCGCGGGGAGATCGTGGGTATGATGTCGGATCAACCAGCCCATTCCGATTACGGGAACCTACAGAATGGCGACATACAGGAAACCAGTAGATCCACAGAGTATGCCGGATAAGGAAGACCTCGAAGCGATGTCACTTTTCCGCTATCGATTGCGTCGATTTCTTCGCTTCTCGGAGGAGGTGACACATGCCGAAGGTGTCACGCCTCTGCAGTATCAACTAATGCTGCATGTCCGCGGTTTCCCGGGACGTGACTGGGCCACGGTCGGAGAACTGGCGGAGCGGCTTCAGGCAGCGCCGAATGGTACCGTCGCGCTCGTGTCGCGCTGCGAGGCCAACGGGCTTGTATTGCGTCGTGCCAGCAGGGCAGACGGGCGTCAGGTTGAAGTGCACCTGACGGCCAAAGGGGCACAATGTCTCGCTCGGCTCGCGTCTAAGCACAAACCGGAGATCGAAGCATTCGGTTGGGCGTTCAACCAGACGACTGGAGAAGACTGAAGATCCGCGGATCCGCACGCCGTCGATATTGCTAGGCTAGCCATCGTCCCTCATCGATCCAAACCGCCTGATCAGTTCCGCGCCTTCCGACGTCAGCTTGAACTCGGCGGCATCAATCGTTGTCATGACCAGTTCGACCAGATGTTCCCGCTGGAGGCCTGCCACGTCGGGGTCCGAAAGTTCGACCGCGGTTGGCGAAGTGAGTAACACAAACAGCATCGCAATCTCGTGCGGACTGAGCAGTCTCTTCATTCCATACCTCGACAACTATCGTATAGACGGAGTTTGTTCGCATCGCTGGGGGGAAGGAGGAAGTCCGATGTCGAACACTCGTAAAACTCGGAATGGACGAACGGGACGGTGACGTGGAGGTGTGATTGTCGCGACGCGTCAGGCACCGTGTCACCCAGCATAAAAAAACGGATCCGGTCTTACGTCCGGATCCTCAAAGTCAGCCCCGGTACAGGGAATAGGGCTGTCTGGCCACCTCTAGCAGTCCAGTCGCAACGAGCACGCGAGGCCGTGCTCTCAAGGTTCAGTTCCCGCCCGCAAGCATATTCGGACTTGCCGCATTCGAATATCAAGGCACATAGGCTTCTTCGGACATACTGCCAGACGACGATGCCATGAGCCGTTACCACCTGCTCGAATCTAGGATGAAGGGCTTAAGCGAAACTTAAAGACGACGTAGGGACAAACCCGCGCGGTTGAGCCGGTGAGAAAAATGAGACTCGACAGTCTGAATTTGCGCCAGATCGCTCATGGAATCTTGCATGTGTCACAGCGTGACATAGAATTGAAGGGTGGATTTTGGGAGGACATCGTGTTCATTAACAGCGACTTCGGGATCAGCTATCTGATCGTGACTTTTGCGCTTCTCGGGATCATTTTCACCGACAGCCTGCTTACAGCGCTGCGTATCGAACGATGGCATCCGAAGCTGCGGAGTGCGGCGCTAGGCACGCTATTAGGCCTGGCGCTGATCGAGGCGGTTACGGTCTTCGTCTAGCTCGCCCGGCCTGGGTAGGTGGTGGTCGCGAACGTACCGGCGATACCTGTGCGGTGACAACGGATCCGCATGGGTGACGATCTCCGGCGGGTCGTTGGAGGTGATCTGGATAATGGCTCCGTTTAACCGGATTCTTCTTTGTTATGACGGCACCCCCGAAGGGAGGCTGGCGCTACGCTGCGGCTCGGCACTTGCGCGGCAACTGCAGGCCGAAACCCATTTGCTCGCGATTCTAGGTTCCTCGTGGTGTTCAGGTGGTTATGATTTCTTTTCTACGGTGAAGCCCGACATTGACGAAGGTACAGCAAAAGAGATACTCCAGGAAGGAATCGAGAAACTTCATGCCTGGGGTGTCACGGCGACAGGGCATTTTGCTGTTGGGAGCGTCGTTGAAGAAATCGCACGTCTCGCGAACTCACTGAAAGTTGATCTGATCGTTATTGGCCACCATCCCGAAGGCTTCCTCGCACGCTGGTGGACCGGGGAGAACCATACTTCGTTGCTCAATCGTGTGTCCTGCGGCGTTCTGTTCGAAGTGTGCGATTAGCCGGAGGCATCCATCTACTCGTTCAAGGCTGGTCCAGAACCTCGCCATGGCAAAAGCCGGAGCCTCTTTCTGAAGAGGCCTCTTGAACCGGTATGGTTCTGTTTGTTCACTGCACGCTGAAGCACAATGAAAAAACGCGTTTGCGTCACGTACAGTCCTGGCGTGCTCTACACGTCGTCCTGATTTTCGCGGTCAGGTATTGCGGGAATTTCAATTCGTACTATCATGCCAGTCGTCCGGGGCGAACGGGTCTCCAGTTCGACTGTTCCACCATAGCGCGTGGCCAGGGCCCGCGCGATTGGAAGACCAAGTCCGCTCCCGTTGCCTTGGTGTGTTTCATCGCGCTGAAATCTTTCAAACACCTGATCAATTTGCTGCGCAGTCATGCCGTGCCCGTCGTCGATGACCAGAATGACCGCAACGTTGTCTATGCGCGATACTGTGATATCGACGTGTGCACCTGCACCGCTGTAAAGGATCGCGTTGTCGACGACGTTTCTCAGCAGGATCCTGAGATCTGCCTCTGACGCACGGACTTTCACTTCCTGTATTCGACCCGCGCCGAGGTCCACGTCGCGTTGAATGGCGAACGGGAAAAGGTTCGCGACGACGTCATGGACAACCCGGCTCAGCGCAACGTTGGTAACAATATCGCGGGGCGCTTCCCCATCCGCGTTCGCCAGATCGAGGAGTTGTGAGGCAAGTGACGTCAATCGCTCGACGCCTTGCTGCAACTCGGCCAGGCGCTCTTCATGCTGCCCGCTCGGCGCGTTGTTCAGATTGGCAACCTGAACGCTGACGGCCGCAATCGGAGTGCGCAGCAGGTGGGCCGCATTTCGCGTAAATCGCCTGTCCACTTCGCTGCGCGATGAAAGCCGCATAGCCAAACCATTGATGGTATCGACGATGGGCTTTAACTCGAACGGCACATCTCCCGCCTCAACCGGTTTTGGCCTTTCAGGATCAAGCGAAGCGACAAGGTGCTGCAACTGATCCAGCGGGCGCAGACATCGGCACACTATCAGGACATTTGCGAGCGCCAGGAGCAGCAGGGACATGGCAATTGGTGCGACGCAGTCCAGCGGCAGTCCACCGCCCTTCTCATTGTTTCCACTGCTTGCGATATCTGACCCGCGTGCTGTATCTACGACCTCTCCCGCGTTCTGCGGCGCAGCAGCCCCGGCGGATTGGCTGACGTTAGTTTCGAACTTGCGAGCAACCAGGACGGTTCCGGCCATTCCCGCACAACCGACGGTGAGCAATGTGCAGAGTAGCCAAAAGCAAAGACGCCGGCTCAGAGAATTCGCAGCGAATCTTCCATACATAGCGAACTCCTGTACCGGCGGTTCCGATCTGTCTCCATCGCGTTTTGCGACTACGGTTGCGACGCCTGGGCTGCAACCGCCATCTGAGCCTGGACCACAAAACTTAGAACAGAATTAGCAGTTGCAAAGGCGCTGAATGGTGCGAGACAGCGGTGACACGCAGTTCGACAGCAAACGTGGACGTCTCTGCGGCAGATCGACAATGCGTAACAATCAAGCTGGGGACAGGGTTGATCCATCTGCGGCTGGCCGGGTTTAAACGGAGCTGGGCGGAACGGACCTGGCGAGTTGCAGGTCACCTGTTTGTTCAATGAACGTCAACCGTTGTGTACAGCAGGGTCTCGTGTCCTCACCGAGAACAAAGTCACGCTGCTGGCCACATTGGACGGTCACTTCGAATTCGCTAGCGGCGTTGACAACGGGACATCCAGCTTTCTTCGGGCCACGCGGTCTCACCGGTAGACGAGGTCTGCGCGCCGGTTCTGTGCCCACGATGCCTCATCGTGGCCCAAAGCGAGCGGCTTTTCTTTCCCCAGGCTAACCGCTTCCAACTGTGAGTCGGGTACGCCAAGGGTCTCAAGATCATGGAGTACTGCTTCCGAGCGTTTTTCACCCAGCGCGAGATTGTATTCGCTCGTTCCGCGCTCATCGGTGTTGCCCTGAATCAGAACATGCCGGTTCGGGTGAGTCATCAGATATTTCGCGTGGGCCTCAAGCAGCGGTTGATAGTCGCTTTTGACGATATAGCTGTCGAAGTCGAAATAGATGCTTCGCTTCGCGAGCGGGCTATTAGGATTGTTGAGTTCATCGGCCGTTATGGGCGCCACGTTTGCCGGCTGGCTGGCGGTGGAGTTGCCCTGGGTGGCACCGCTTTGCGGTTCCACCCTCACACCCGAATGACACGCGGCGAGCATGCTCGCAATGAGCGTGGTAGCGAAAAATCCAGTCCTGGTCATGGTAGGTCTCCTCTGACCGAAGGCGCGATCGCGCCTCGTTACGATTACCGTGATCGCTCCAGAGCGGAGGGTGGTTAACCTCGCGAACAGCGATGGGCGATTAATACAAATGACGGAGAGTCATGTTTTCAAATCCATTAGGGTGGCCGCACGGAGAGCTGGGCGCGCGTTTCCGTCCTCCCAACGTGGCTGACCTGTCACAGGCGTTCTGCGGCTTGTGCCGTGCGCGGATCGTCAGTCGGATCTCCCTGCGATGAACTTTCCCCGGTAGCGCTGGGTGGTACGACATCCGGCGCTACATCGAGCCTGCTGTAACGTTCAGACAACGCTTCGTAAAGTGCAGGCGCAAACAGTTTCGATATCTGGCTGGCGATCAACGCCGTGGCCATGAGGGAGATGACAAGCGCATGGCCGTTGATCATCTCGATCACGATCACGAAAGCGGTAATGGGGCTTTGGGTAACCGCTGCCAGATAGCCCACCATGCCAAGGGCGATCAGCATGGGCAACTGCATCTGGCCAAACAGCAGGTGTAACGCATTGCCGATACCGGCGCCAATTGCGAGCGACGGCGCAAACAGGCCGCCGGGCGCGCCTGGCAGATACGACCCGACCATCGAAACCATTTTGACGACCGGGTACGCAGCGCTTAGTTGCGCACGTCCTTCCAGCATCGCGCGCGCTTCGGCGTAGCCGCTACCGAACGTGTGGCCGCCAGATGCGACACCGATCACCGCGACCACGAGGCCGCATGCCGCTCCGAATGCCACCGGCCGGTTCGTGCGCCAGGCGACCACCGACGCAGGCATCCAGCGATTGGTATTCAGTAGTAGCCAGCAAAAGATGCCACCGGCAACGCCCGACACGGCGCCAATCAATACAACCGCCACTGCCAGCAGATCGGGGAAGCGACTGCCGATGTCGATCGTTCCGAAATACGTGTAGTTGCCCTGCAGGCCCAGCGAGACGACCCCAGCAAAGATGATCGCAGTAATCAGCACGCCACTCGTGCGCTGCTCAAAGCTGCGGGTCAACTCTTCGATGGCAAACACGACTCCCGCGAGCGGCGCATTGAACGCCGCCGACAGACCTGCGGCGGCACCGGCGAGCGCCAGACGCCGCTCCAGTTCGATGCCCCGGATGGCCCGGAATCGCTGCGGATAAAAGCGTCTCAGGTTGAACATGAGCGCGGCACCCACATGGATCGTCGGCCCTTCGCGGCCGATCGTGAATCCCCCGAGTATCGAGAGGAACGACACCAGAATCTTGCCGATCAGGATCCTGATGCTCAGCAGACGTGGCGCAAGATCGCCGCTGTCATGGAGTGTGGCCATAACCTGAGGGATGCCGCTGCCTTCGGCGCCAGCAAAGTAGCGTCTGGTGAGCCACACACCCAGTGCGCCGATTGCCGGGGTGACGGGAAGCGGTAGCCACCAGTACCGCGTCGCGTAGCGAAGGAAGGTGTCATAGCCGACGTCGATCAGCTTCGCGTAGAAAACGGCCACCAGCCCGGTAGCGATGGCGCCCAACCAGAAGACACCGTAGTGTAGCCATAGTCGCCGGGCGTGTTGTAGCGCACGTTTGTCGATAAGTTCTGGAATATGCATGCGGCCACCGGAAACGCTTCAGCAAGTGAAATATAGCACAGTGTGCCATATTTGCCCGCAGACGACATTTTGCAAGGCAGTTGACCATGGTCCGCGCAAACTATATCTATGGCAGCTGGGTGCCTTGGCGGAAGCAGCAAGCATGCAGTTACCCACAACCCGCTTTAAAGTCAGCGACCTGGAGGACGTCTGCGGAAGAAAAGGAATTGGAATGGCCGGGTTAGTAAGATTCACTAATCAAACGCGCGCGACATCGCCGTAAGATTGACTGGTGATTAAATCAGCCGCATCACGGGTGCGTCTTTTCGAGCGACGATGTACTGAACGAATGAGCAAAAGGTATGAGCAGGGCTAGGCAACGCGCTTTCGATACGCGGGCGAAGATCATCGCCGCAGCGGAACGTATCTTTCTTCTGCGAGGCGCGACACGTACGTCGCTCGACGACATCGCGAAGGAGGCCGGCATGACGCGCGGCACGATGCACGGCCACTTCAAGAACAAACAGTCGGTGCTTCATGCGATGCTCGAAAGCTCCAGCCTGCCGCTCGACCCGTTCTCGATCGAACCATGCAGCAGCGACGGCGATCCGCTTGGATTGTTGCGCACCGATCTGCATCGGTGTCTGCGCGACGTGTTGCAGAACGCGCGGACGCGGAGTCTGTATGGCATTGTGTTCACCGCATGCGAGAACGCATCGGAGACAGCGCAGTTGTGCGAACGCATTCACATGGCGGGTATCCACGCCCAAGCACAGATCGAGGCTGCGTTGAGCTGTGCGGTGGCGCTCGGCCAACTGTCCGCGGATTTCGACACGAGGCAGGCGGCCGCCTTCATCCATGGGACGTTGAGCGGGTCTCTTCGCAAGTGCCTGACGATGTCCCCGCGAACGAACACCGACGCGGAAATCGATCAGATCGCGGAGGCCGCGTTCCTGTGCATTGACGTGATAGACAACCACATCAGCAAGTCAATCAGTAGTGGACATGCAGCCGGATAAGTCAATGCTGGTCGTCTACTGACGCGTGAGCGCAGAATATCCGATCTGGCGGATGAGGCCAGTCGGAATTGCCGCAACGGAATCGCGCAAATCCGAACTAATGGTCGCAGCACCATTCACTACCATCCGCCTCCGAGCACTTTGTATAACGTGACGAGATTGGACTGGCGCGACAAGCTATCCGACGCCAGTTGCTGCTGCGCGGTGTAAAGCGTGCGTTGCGCGTCGAGGAACGTGAGGAAGCTATCCGTACCCGCCTTGTAACGCCCTTGAGCCAGCGTGTAGTAGCTCTCGGATGACGCCACATACTCGCGGTCCGCCTGCACCTGATCGACATACGTCGCCCGCGCCGCAAGCGCATTCGCCACTTCCTTGAACGCCGTCTGGATAGTGCTTTCGTAATCAGCGACGTCGATATTCTTTTCGATCTTGTCGACATCGAGCGTTGCCTTGTTGCTGCCGTAGTCGAAGATCGGCACGGAGATGCTTGGCGAGAATACCCACGCCCCACTGCCTGCCTTGAACAGACTGGAAAGCGTCGAACTCGACGCCCCGGCAGTAGCTGTCAGTTCGATCTTCGGAAAGAATGCCGCGCGGGCGGCGCCGATGTTCGCGTTTGCCGCCTTCAACGTATGCTCGGCTTCCACGATGTCCGGACGACGCGTGAGCAGCATCGACGGCACACCTGCGCCGATGTCGGCGAACATCGAACCGTCGTCGAACGCATCGTCCAGTTTGGGCTCGGGCGGCAGATCGTCCGGAAGCGGCGCGCCGAGCACCGCAACCAGGTTGTTGCGATCCTGCTCCACCGCACGCCGGTAAGACGCAAGGCTTGCCTTCGCGCTCGCCAGCGTGTTCTCCGCCTGCCGCACATCCAGCAGCGAAGAATTACCCAGTTGCTGGATGCGCTTCGTCACGTCGTACGTGGCCTGATCCGCTTTGACCGTGTCCCCGGTCACCTTCAGGAGCCGCTCGTCGGACAACCACGTCAGGTAGTCGGTTGCCACTGTTGCGATCAGGCTGATCCGTGTGCTCTCGCGCGATGCGTCGGTGGCGAGATAGTTCTCCAGTGCCTGGCGCTTGAGGCTCCTCAGGCGGCCAAAGAAATCGATCTCCCACGACGTCGTGCCGACATTCAGTTCATTGTCACCCGTCGTGACGCCTTCGACGCGCTCACGCGTCAAGCTGCTGCTCGCGCTAATGGTCGGCGCGAGCGCAGCGCGGGTGATCCGGTATTGCGCCTCATACTCGGCCACGTTCAGCGCGGCTACGCGCAGGTCACGGTTATTGTCGAGGGCGATCTGGATCAGCCGCTGCAGACGGGGGTCGCGAAAAAACTGATGCCAATCGGTATCGGTTGCAAGCGGCGCGCCGGCGATCGTCTTTTGCGCCGCGGTCGTACTCTGGTAGGCGTCGCCTTGCGGATAGGCGGCCGGAACCGGAGCAGCGGGCCGTTCGTAATGCGGATCGAGTGTGCAGCCCGTAAGCGCGGCAACCGCCAGTGCCACACTGCAGGCGGCCAGTTTGAGTTTCATCATTCATTACCTTCGTTTTTCGGGGTATGGCCGTGCTCGCCGAACAGCCGCCGTACGACGACGAAGAACACCGGCACGAAGAAGATCGCGAGCAAGGTCGCGGCGATCATGCCGCCCATCACGCCGGTGCCGATCGCATGCCGGCTAGCCGATCCCGCCCCCGTACTGATGACGAGCGGCAGCACGCCGAACACGAAGGCAAGCGAGGTCATCAGGATCGGTCGCAGGCGCAGGCGCGCGGCTTCGAGCGTGGCGTCGATCAGGCTGTGGCCCTGCGCCTGCAGGTCCTTGGCGAATTCGACGATCAGGATCGCGTTCTTGGTTGAGAGTCCAATGGTCGCGAGCAGGCCGACCTTGAAATAGATATCGTCCGAGAGGCCGCGGATATGCGCGCCGAGCACCGCCCCCAGCACGCCGAGCGGCACGACCAGAATCACGGCGATCGGGATGGACCAGCTTTCGTACAGGCCCGCGAGGCACAGGAACACCACGATCACCGAAATCGCGTACAGATAGATTGCCTGTGAGCCGGCCATACGCTCCTGATACGACTGCCCGGTCCAGTCGATGCCAAAGCCGGCCGGCAGCTTCTTCACGAGCGCGTCGACGGCGGCCATAGCCTGGCCGGTGCTCGCGTGCGGGCCGGTCTGCGCGGTGATCTCCATGGCCAGCGTGCGGTTAAAGCGCTCGATCTGCGGCGGCCCGAAGGTCCACTTGCCGGTGGCGAAAGCAGAAAACGGCACCATCTCACCGTCGTAGCTGGTCGTGGTCGTGCTGCTGGAATCGCCCGAGCTGCTGGAGCTGCTCGAACTACCGGAACTGGTCGTCGTGCTGGAACTGCTCGACCTCACGTACCAGCGCCCAATGTCCGACGGCATCATCCGGTACGGCGCGTCAGCCTGAACGTAGACCTTCTGGATACGCCCCGTATCGACGTAGTTGTTGACGTATGTGGAGCCGAACGCCGTTTGCAACGTGTCATTTACATCGGCGATCGAAAGGCCGAGTGCACTCGCTTTCTCGCGGTCGATATTCACGTTGAACTGCGGCGTATCGTCAAGACCGCCCGGGCGCATACCGGACAACGCGCTGTCGTTAGCGGCCAGGGCAATCAGTTGCTGGCGCGCCGCCATCAGCTTGTCGTGACCTTGCCCTGCTCGATCTTCCAGTTCGAAGTCGAGCCCGCTCTGCGTACCGAGCTCCTGAATGGCCGGCGGATTGAGCGCGAAAATCTGCGCGTTGCGGGTGGCCGCGAAATGCATGTTGGCGCGCTGGATAATCGCCGCCGCTGAATTCATTTCACCACGCCGTACACTCCAGTCCTTCAGTCTGACGAAGGCGAGCGCGTTGTTCTGCCCCGAACCGTTGAAGCTGAAGCCCGTGATCGAGATGATCTTGTCCACCTGCGGCAGCCCGAGGTAATACGCTTCCACCTGCTTGATAGTGTCTAGCGTGACCGAAGCCGGCGTGCCGACGGGTGCCGAGATCGACGTGATAACGATGCCCTGATCCTCATCCGGCAAATATGAGGAAGGCAGTTTCATGAAGAGCAATGCCACCACACCCGCAATCAGCGCGTAAGTCACCATATAGCGCAGAGGTCTGCCGATCACGCGTGCCACAGCCGCGTCGTACCGGTGAGTGCCGCGCGTCAGCACGCGGTTGAACCACCCCAAGAGACCGCGCTTCTCGTGATGCCCGACATCTGAACGCTTGAGCAAGGTCGCGCACAGCGCCGGCGTAAGCGTCAACGCAAGGAAGACGGATAGCAGCATGGCCGCGACAATCGTGATCGAGAACTGCCGGTAAATCGCGCCAGTCGAACCCGAGAAAAACGCCATCGGAATAAATACCGCAATCAGCACGGTAGTAATGCCCACCAGCGCGCCGGTGATCTGTTTCATCGCCTTGCGCGTCGCTTCAACTGGCGAAAGCCCCTCCTCTGCGATGAGCCGCTCCACGTTTTCCACGACCACGATGGCATCGTCCACCAGCAGCCCGATGGCCAGCACCAGCCCGAACATCGACAGCACGTTGATCGAAAAGCCGACCAACGACATGACACCAAAAGTGCCGAGTAACGCAACCGGTACGACGATGGTCGGAATCAGCGTGGCACGCAGATTTTGCAGGAACACGTACATCACGACGAACACCAGCATCACCGCTTCGATCAAGGTCTTGAAGACCTCTTCGATGGAGATGCGCACAAAGGGCGTCGTGTCGTACGGGTAATCGACCACCACGTTCTGTGGCAGTTGCGCGCCCAGTTCGGTCAGTTTCGCGCGCACCGCCTTGGCGACATTCATCGCGTTGGCGCCGCTCGCGAGCTTGATGGCGAGCGACGCCGCCGGCTTGCCGTTCAGACGCGAATCCGTGCTGTAGTCGTCGCCGCCCACTTCGACGCGCGCCACGTCCTTGAGCTGCACTTTCGAGCCGTCGCTATTCACCCGCAACAGGATGGCGCCGAACTGTGCGGGCGTCGTGAGGAGGCTCGAGGACGAGATGGTCGCGTTGATCGCCTGAGCCGTGGTGGACGGCTTGCCGCCGATTTCCCCGACCGAGAGTTGGACGTTCTGATTGGTGATGGCTGTCGTGACGTCGCTGGTCGTCAAGCCGACGGCCTGCAACTTCACCGGGTCGAGCCAGATGCGCATGGCGTGCTGCGCGCCGAAAAGCGTCACGTCGCCGACGCCGTTGATCTGCGTAAGCGGGTCCTCGATCTGCGTGGCGATGATGTTGCCAAGGTCGATCGAGTTCACACTGCCGTCGCTCGAAGACAGCGAAACGATCATCAGAAACGCGTTGGCCGCCTTCGCGACCTGCACGCCTTGATCCTGTACCGTCTGGGGTAGCGACGAGGTTGCCTGCTCCACCTTGTTCTGCACCTGCACCTGGGCGATGTCCGCGTTGGTGCCTTGCTGGAACGTCAGCGTGATGGTGGCCTGTCCGGCTGAACTGCTGGTGGACGACATATACAGCAGATGATCGATACCGCTCAGCTTCTGTTCAATCACCTGCGTGACAGTGGTCGCGACGGTTTCAGCGGAGGCACCCGGATAGGTCGCCGTGATCTGCACGGAGACAGGCGCCACGCTCGGATACTGCTCGACCGGCAGTGTCGTCATGGCAGCCCCGCCTATCATCATGATGACGATGGCGATGACCCACGCGAGGATCGGTCGATTGATAAAAAATCCAGCCATGAGAGTCTCGCTTTAGCTACCGGTTGTCGGAAGTGCGGCCAGCGGCGCGCGGGTCGCTGCAGTGGCAGCGGTGTCCGCCGTGGCGGGACTCTTCACCGGCTTGACGAGAGCGCCCGTACGCGCTTTCTGCGAACCCGCGACGATCACCCGGTCGCCGGCTTTCAGCCCGCGGGTGACGATCCAGTCGGCGCCGTTGGCGGTATCTGCGGTGACGTGTCTCTGCTCCACCTTGTTGGCAGCATCGACCGTCAGCACGCTGGCCGAGCCGTCGGAGGCGCGCGAGACGGCCAGTTGCGGCACGGTGATCGCCTGCTGGTTCACGCCCTCTTCAAGCCGGGCACGCACGAACATGCCGGGCAGCAATACGCCATCGGGATTCGGGAACACGCAACGCAAGGTGACCGAGCCGGTGGTCGAATCGACGGTGATATCGGAGAACAGCAGCTTGCCGGCCTGCGCATAGGGAGAGCCGTCTTCCATCACCAGATGAACCACCGCGCCATCCTTGCCGGCCTGCTGCAACTGACCGCTGGCGAACTCTTTCTGCAACCGCAGCCAGTCCGCCGACGAGCGGGTCACATCGAGATACATCTGGTCCGTGGCCTGAACCGTGGCCAGTGCAGTGGTCTGTTCCGCCGTGACGAGCGCACCTTCTGTCACGCTGGATTTGCCGATGCGTCCGGCAATCGGCGCGACCACCTTCGTGTAGCCAAGATTGATGGCTGCCGTCTTCAACGCGGCGCGGTCGGCGACCGCATCCGCTTGCGCTTCCTGCAACGACGAGATCGCGTCGTCATAGTCCTGCTGGCTGACGCCCTGGACCTTCCACAGCGCCGTGTAGCGCGTGGCTTTGGTCTGCGCCGCGGCGGCCGTGGCCACCGCTTTCGCGAGCGTGCCAACGGCCTGATCGTAAGCGGCCTGGTAACTATCGGGATCGATCTGATAAAGCACGCTGCCCGCCGCGACCACCGCGCCTTCCGTGAAGAGGCGCTTTCTCACGATGCCCTCTACCTGCGGCCTGACTTCGGCCACACGTATGGCGGAGAGCCTGCCGGACAGTTCCGTGCTGGCGACCACAGCGTGCGGCGCGATGGTTACCACGCCGACTTCGGGGACCATTTGGGGTGGCATCTGCGGCGCCTGTTGACCGCAACCCGCGAGGGCGAAGGCGGCGATCACCGCCACGACGGCAAGCGGGCTTACTATCGTTGCACGCGGCGAACGTGCCGGCAAAATATGAACTCGTGTCATGCTCAGGGCATCCTTCGACTGGGTTCGACAAAGGGCCGCCTGGCATGCAATGACGCATGCGTCCTTCAAACGCGTAAGGAGAACGAGGATATGTCGCCTGCGAATGCGCCTGATTTCGCGCACAACGGAGCGCGGCGCCAGAAGCGGCGCCAGGCTCGAGGGAAACCGCGCAATGCCATGCCAGCGGCTATGGATGACCCAGATTAGCGGCCAGTCGATTACGGTGGCTTAGGGGTTGATTACAACGTGTAACCCAATGCCCACCCTCTACTTTGCCGCCGCGTAATAAACTGTAAGCGCCGCTAAGAACCAGCAACCGGCGCGGCCCGGTATTTCGCTATATTTCGGTGTGCGACCGGCCAGCAGCCGGCGCGGCGGAATCTTCGCCCTCGTGCGCCTCGCCATGCTCTTGTGCGGATACACACCGCCCCTTACAGCGTCAACAGCGCTCACCTCGTCAGGCCCAACCATGTCCGACACGCCAATCCAGGTCCTGCTGGTCGACGACGACGCCGATCTGCGCGATCTGCTGAGAACGTTTTTTCAGCAACGCGGCATCGAATTTTCGGTGCTGCACGATGCGAACCAACTGATGCGCCGCCTCGAACGCGAGCGCCCCTCCATCGTCGTGCTTGACCTGATGATGCCGGGCATCGACGGACTTACCGCGCTCAGACAACTCCGCACGAGCGGCAACACCATTCCTGTGATCATGCTGACGGCGCGCGCCGACGGCGTGGACCGCGTGATCGGTCTCGAACTCGGCGCCGACGACTATCTCGGCAAGCCGTTCATGCCGCAAGAACTGCTCGCGCGCATTCACGCCGTACTGCGCCGGCACGCGCAAGCTCCGTTAGCGATCCAGGTGGAACGGCGGGAAGCGTTTCGCTTTGGGTGCTTTCGTCTCGACTTCGCGACGCGCACCCTGTATCGCGATGACGAGCCACTCAAACTCACTGGTAGCGAATACGCGCTGCTCGAAGTGTTCGCGCTGCATCCCATGGAGGCGCTCTCGCGCACGAAGCTGGTTGACCTGCTGCACGGCCCCTACGCGGAAGTGACCGAACGCGGCATCGACGTACCGGTGTGGCGCCTGCGCCGCCTGCTCGAGGACGACCCCGCCAATCCACGCCGGATCCAGACATTGCGCGGCATCGGCTACATGTTCGTACCAGGCAACAGCGACGATGAAAAACCCGCTTAACACGCTGTTCGGCCGCCTCGCGCTGATGACGGTCGGGCTGATCGTGCTGGTTCACGTCACCTTGCTGATCATCGTCGACTCGGAGCGTGGTCAGCTCGATGCGACTCATATGCAGCACGCGGTACAGCTTGCCATGCAGGCTGAGCACGACGGCTCGCTCGCCGCCTCGAGCATCGCTGCGACGCTCGGCGTGACCTACGTGCCGGCGGACAAGGCGATCCAGTCCGGCTGCCCCGCGCCTTGCACGAACACGAACACGCCGTTCGACCGCAACCTGCGCAGCAAGCTGCCACCGGGCAGTCAGGTCATATTCGATCCCGACAACGGCGCCGTGTGGGTGCGTTATGCCGGCAATGCGGACTGGGCGAAACTGCAAAACGCGGCGTTGCCCGGGCGGCGTTTCCTGAGCGCATCTTTATTGATGCTCGCGCTAGCCGTGATCATCGCGCTGCTCGGCGCATGGTATTTGCAGCGGCCGCTGCACAGGCTTGCGCGAGCCTCGCGCGAATTCCGTGTCGGCCACCGCGCGCCCGTGGTGCAGCCAGGTGGTCCGCGTGAAGTGAAAGAGTTGATCGGTGACTTCAATCAGATGGTGCATGAACTCGCGCAAGCCGAACAGGAGCGCGCAGTGATGCTGGCGGGCGTTGCGCATGACTTGCGTGCCCCGATCACGCGAATGCAGGTGCGCGCCGATCTCCTCCCCGACGAAGCGAACCGCAGCGGCTTTCTGCGTGACGCCGAATCGCTGTCGCGCATCGTGACGCAGTTCCTCGACTTCGCACGTGAGACGGCCGACACGTCCCCGCACGCGGGCGTCGACGCACATTGCCACCGCCACTACGGCGACAGTCTCGCAGACGATGCGCTGGTGCGGCTTAACCTGCACGCCGGTGATGGTTTCAATTTGCCGCTGGTCGACCTCGACCGGATTCTCGCCAACCTGATCGAAAACGCGTTGACGTACGGAGAACCGCCAGTGGACATCTCAACCTTCAGGCGCAACGGCCAGTACGTGTTGAGCGTGCGCGATCATGGCGGCGGCATCCCTGCCGGGCAACTCGAGCGTGCCTTGCAACCCTTCGTGCGGCTCGACGAAGCTCGTGGAGGTAACGCCCATTGCGGACTGGGACTTGCAATCGTCCGACGCCTCGTGCGGTATAACGGTGGGGCATTTAGCGCGGAGAATGCGCCCGATGGGGGATTTGCAGTGTCGTTGACGTTTCCTGCTGCACACGGCGGCAATCGCGGCGGCAATCGCGGCGGCGCGTGACACCACACGCTGGCAATAGAAAACGCCCTTCGCGCGATAGAAGCCTGCTCCCTCCGGACCAATCACGGTTGTTCGCCGCAAACTTGAGGATGTCAACGGGTGACACACGAGCTTCCGGGAAGCAAGGGGGCATTGAAACGCGTGTGCGGCAAGAGTGGGAAAGATTTGGACGGAACGTCCGGAACCTGCTGGAACAACGAATGGTGGGCCGGGTGGGAGTCGAACCCGCGGCGTCCTTTCGGGGAGGATTATGAGTCCGCAGCGCGAGCGGACTCGCGTGCGGAAAAGTACGAGTCATGCGTTGAACTGTGCGTATCGACCCGATCACGACTGGATCCTGGAATTCCGCTCCATTCCTACCCACAAAACCCATACCGCTACCCATACTTCTTGTGGAAATTGTGCGGGACTCTGGCGGAAGCAGCAAGCACGTCGTTACCCATAAACCGCTTCAAAATCCGCGACCTGGAGGACATCTGCGGAAGATGCTGGAATAGCCGGGAAGCCTTGCAGGGCGGAAGGCAGCCGGAGTCGAACCGACCAGGGAGTGTCTGACACCCCCTACTGGATTTGAAGTCCAGCCGCACCACCAGATGCGAATGCCTTCCTTCTCGGGAAGATGAATACCCCGGACACGGCGACGGCACGGACACGCTCAAAGCGTCTCGAGCAAACGACTGTCGCCGCGCACGAGTCGAAGATCGCGCTGGAAACGAGTATATCCAACGCGATCGAAGAACTCCAAAATCTGGATCGCACGCTTGCGTCCCAAACCGCTCGCATCGCGAAACGCGGACGCGCCCAGCCCACCGCCGTGCTCCTGCGCGAGCGAACCCACCAGGCGCGCCAGTTCATACACCACGTCCGGGTGATAGAAAAGATCCCGCACCACCTGGTACACCACACCCTGCCGCGAAAGCTTGCGCAACAGTTGTCGCACCTTCTCTTCCGGCTCATGAATCTCACTTGCCAGATCGCGCACCCAGGGCGGATCGAAACGGCCTTGCGCGATCAAGGGCAACAGCTTCGCGGCCAAAGCTTCCTCGCTCGCGTCGAGCGCGACACGATGCTCCGGCAGATGCAGCCAGGCACCGCTTCTCACCACTGTCCCTTGCATTTCCAGCGCGTCAACCAGCGCGCGCCACAACCCATCCGGCAACAGCGGCGCCGCGATACGGCGCAAGCGCGCGGCGTCCGGGCCCTGCTCGTCGGGCATGCGCAGATGAAACTGCTCCAATGCACTCACGACCTGCACGCCCAACTGCTCCCAATGACGACGCTGCACAACCACCGCATCGTCCGCGGTCTTTCCGTGCAGGGGAATAGTCAGTGCGGTCTCCGGCACGCTCAGCAGGTTTGCCGGCAACCCCGTTACATGCATGAGAGTCGAACGCAGCATGCCGTGCGGAGCCTGCTCGAGCAGCGGCTCGATCGTGCGTGCGTCGAGCCATGCTCGCAGCGCATCGAGCCACGCGTGACGCTCAGGAGTGCGACGCTTGCGCGCGGGACCAAACGGATCGAGCACGCGGCCGCCGCCAACGGTCTTGCTAGCCTGCGCATTACGCACGATAAAGCGATCGCCGGGCAACGCACACACGGGCGCATCGAAAACGAGTTGCACTCGCGCCGATTCGCCAGCATGCAAGGTATCGCCATCCAGCAACGCTACGTGCGCGACCCGATGCGTCGTGCCGATATGCACATGCAGCGGCGTCCAGTGCTGCAATGCAATGCCGGCATCGGCTAACAGCGTCAGTTCGACATCAAGCCGTTCCGACGGCTCGGCCAATCGCGCATCGACGATCCAGTCGCCGCGCGTGATCGCTTCCTTTTCGATACCGGCGAGATTGAGCGCGCAGCGCTGTCCGGCATGGCCCGCCTCCGCTGCGCGATTCTGCGCATGAATGCTGCGTACGCGCACCGTCGTCGCGGCCGGCGCGAGCACTACCGTATCGCCGGTGGTCACGCGTCCGGCGAAAACGGTTCCCGTCACGATCGTGCCCTGCCCGGTCAAGGTGAACACCCGATCTATCGCCAAGCGGAATAGCCCGTCATCGCGACGCGCTCGCCATGCGACCGCGGTTTCGTGCAGATAGGCTTTGAGTTGTGCTACCCCAGCGTCGTCTGACTGCGTCGCGTTGGTTTCGAACACCGGCGCTCCAGCAAACGACGATGTAGCGAGCCACACGTCAATTTCTACACGCACTTGCGCAAGACGCGCCGCATCGACACGATCGGTCTTCGTCAGCGCCACTGCGCCGTGCGATACACCGAGCAGTTGCAGGATCGCCAGATGTTCCCGCGTTTGCGGCATCACGCCGTCATCCGCGGCGATCACCAGCAATGCAAAGTCGATGCCGCATGCACCCGCCGCCATCGTGTGAACGAGCTTCTCGTGGCCGGGCACATCGATCAAGCCCAATACGTCGCCGTTTTCTAGCGGCGTATAGGCATAACCGAGTTCGATCGAGATGCCACGCGCCTTTTCTTCCTTGAGCCTGTCGGTATCGACGCCCGTCAGCGCCCGCACCAGCGTCGTCTTGCCGTGATCGATATGTCCAGCAGTCCCGACGATCATGCGTGCAACGCCTCGCACTGCGAGAGGAACGTGGCTTCATCGACGGCTTCGAGGCAGCGCAGATCGAGCCGCAATGCATCGTCGGCAATGCGGCCAATGACCGGTCGCGGCAATGCATGAAGCGCTTTCTCGAGTTTCATCAATGCTCGGCCGCTACGCTTCCCGCTTGCAAGGCGCACCACCAGTCCGTAGCTAGGCAGCTGCTCGACGGGCAACGCGCCACTACCGATCTGACTGAACATGGGCTCGGCGCTCACGATAAAACTCTCCCCGAGTGCGTGCTGCAAAAGCGGTAACGCGCGCTCGGCAAACGCCTGCATTTCCGCGGCTGGACGTGTCAGCAGACGCAGCGTTGTCAGGCGTTCACGCAGAAATTCAGGCGCCTGATAAAGGCGCAGGACAGGCTCGAGCGCCGCAAGCGTGAGCTTGCCCACACGCAGCGCACGTTTGAGCGGATGCTTTTTGATCTTGCGGATCAGATCGGTACGTCCGACGATAAGCCCCGCTTGCGGACCGCCAAGCAGCTTGTCGCCACTGAACGTCACGAGGTCGGCCCCGGCGACAATGTTCTCGCGCACGGTTGGCTCATTCGGCAATCCCCACTGCGCGAGATCGACGAGCGTGCCGCTGCCCAGATCGACTGCAACCGGCAAACCATGCCGGCGTGCAAGGGGCGCGAGTTCATCGAGCTCGACGCTTTTCGTAAAACCGCTGATCGCATAGTTGCTGCAATGGACCTTCATCAGCATCGCGGTGCGCGGACCGATAGCCTCTTCGTAGTCCTTCAGATGCGTGCGGTTGGTCGCCCCGACCTCGCGCAGCCTTGCGCCCGCGCGCGACATGATGTCGGGAATGCGGAACGCGCCACCAATCTCGACGAGTTCGCCACGCGACACGATCACTTCCTTCTTCGACGCAAGCGCCGATAGCGTCAAGAGCACGGCCGCGGCGTTGTTGTTCACTACCGTGGCCGCTTCAGCGCCGGTCAGCTCGCAGATAATGTCGTCGATCAGATCGTCGCGATCGCCCCGGCTACCGGTTGCGAGATCAAACTCGAGATTCACCGGACGCGTGAGCGCTTCAACAACGGCGAGCACGGCCTCGTCGGGCAGCAGCGCACGGCCGAGATTGGTGTGCAGCACCGTACCGGTAAGATTGAAAACGGCGCGCAGACGGCTCTGCGCGCGCTGCGCCAGCAGAATGGCGGCCTGACTGACGACGTGAGATTCGTTGCACGCGGCGTCAAGTGGCATGCCGCCCTGCAGAACGTCCGGACCGCCGTGAGACATCGCAGACGCTGTGGCGTGCCCATCATCCTGCCGCTCGGCGGCACGCCCGACGCCGGCCTGCAGATTCTGCCGCAGCCTGTCGAGCGCGGCACGCACGGCGGCGAGCACCTGGGTGCGGCCGTATTCGGCGAGCAAAGGCTGCACGGCTAAGGACGACATGACTCGCTCCACGGCGGGCACACGTGCCAGCAGCGCGTTTAACGGGTTTCCCTGCACTTCGCTCACGCGACGTTTCTCCTGCTTATGCGTCCGATGACACTTCAGGCCATAGCAACGGATTGGGGCTACTACGCCGATAGCCTGCTTCGTTCATCAACAGATCGAGCGTGAGGCTCACGAGGTCATCTGCGAGCGGCTCGAACTCGAAGTCTTTCTCCTGATAGCCGATCTTGCGATACGTATGACATTCATCGCAGGATTCCGCCTTGAGGGCCTCGTTACCGCCCGCGATGCCATGATAGGCGATCCCTTTGGTCGAATCGCAATTCGAGCATTTGGTGCGGACCACATGCCATTCACTGGAGCATAGACCGCATTGCAGATAACGGTAGCCCTGATACTGACCGCCGACGCGCACGATGCTGGCAACTGGCAGAGCGCCGCAGACGGGACAGACGCCTGGCGTGTCGAGATAGGGAATATCACGCGGATCGAGACGGCTCGCAAGATCGGTCCAGACCACCTGGAGGGCCGCCATGATAAACGGAGCGGAGGCGGGATCGATTTCGTTATAGCGATGGGCCAGGACCGCGTCGGCCTGGGTATCGAGTTCTTCAGGGGTCTTTAGACGCAGGGCGTCGAGAACGTTGCCGAGTGCGGGGGTGATGGCGCCGGCGGCTTCGACCTTGTCCAGCAAGCGGTGGAGGATGGTGCGCCACTGCGGGTCTCGATCCGGCGAGAGGGCCGGGATTAGCGGCATGGAGTGGTGTTGAGCCTGGGTGATCGCTTCCCGCGATGGGAGGTTTAGGGTGATGGTTGTTAGCTGCAGGTGCTGGGCCGCGGCTACTGTTGACATCAGTCTGATGTAAGCGGAGATCGGATTGCCAGCGGCGAGGTTTTTTAGTCTCGCTGCGCGGGTTTCAAATACTGTCGCCCGCTCCGGCAGGCGGATGCGCGGGATCGCTGAGGGGTCCTGGGATGCTATCTGTGATGGGTCTAGGATTTTTTGGGGCATATCAACTGCGGCTCTTTCTTTGTTTGCTGCGCACGCTTTGGGGCGGGGTGTTCTGTTGCCTTGGCTGGTGGCCTTCCTATTTAACACTCTCCCGAAACCACTTAGGATGATGCTTCCTCGCCCACCCTAGAGTGACGGTACCACGCACCATAGCGCCGACGGACCCCTTGATCCAGATGGCAGCATAGATATGCACCACAATCCCAACAATGAGAACAAACGCGGCAAAAGCATGGACAAGGGCAGCAAGCCGAATCACCTCAACCGGGAAGTAAACTGAAAAATACCGCCGCCAGATAACAACCCCACTGCAAAGCAGTAAAACCAGACACCCCACCATAGTGAAAAACAAAAGCTTCTGCCCAGCGTTATACCGCCCAATCTCCGGCAAATTCTCCTCGCGATTCGCGAGCACATCATCAATCTGCCTTAACCACTGCACATCGTCACGGTCCAGATAGTTGTGATGCCAAAATCGCACCGCGAGAATCAGGAACGACACAAACATCACCAGACCCACAAACGGATGCAGGATCCGCGTCCACTGCCCGCCACCAAACAACGCCGTTAGCCAGAACATCGACGGATGAAACAACGCTAACCCAGACAACGCCAGCATCACAAACGAAATCGCCGTGATCCAGTGATTCGTCCGCTCGTTCGCCGTGTAACGCACAATCAGATTCGGGTCATTTGACTTCATCGTTCTGCTCCTCGCGCTCGCCACGAATGCGCCTGGCCTCATCCCGCGCCGCCAGTTCGTCGTCCTCAGTCACCTCGTTCGGACCAATTCGCGTGTAGTGGAAGAAGCCGGACAGCGCCGCCAAAGCAATCCCCGCCACCGCCAGCGGCTTCGCAATGCCCTTCCACAAACGCACCATCGGACTGATCCGAGGATGATCCGGCAAGCCGTGGTACAGCGAAGGCTGGTCCGCGTGGTGCAGCACATACATCACGTGCGTCCCGCTCACGCCCGGAGGATCGTACAGTCCCGCGTGCTCGAAGCCGCGCTCCTTGAGATCCTCGATGCGCTCCGCCGCGTGCTGCTTCATGTCCTCCTTGGTGCCGAACACAATCGCACCGGTCGGACACGTCTTCACGCACGCCGGCTCCTGACCCACCGCGACGCGGTCGGAACATAGCGTGCATTTGTATGCCCGATGGTCCGTCTTCGAAATGCGCGGAATGTTGAACGGACAGCCCGTCACGCAATAGCCGCAGCCAATGCAGTTCTCCTCATGAAAATCGACGATGCCGTTCGTGTACTGCACAATCGCGCCCGGCGACGGACACGCCTTCAGGCAGCCCGGATCCTCGCAGTGCATGCAGCCGTCCTTGCGGATCAGCCATTCGAGGTTCCCGTCCGGATTCTCGTACTCGGAGAAACGCATCACCGTCCACGAATGCTCGGTGAGATCCAGCGGGTTGTCGTACACGCCGTGGTTGATTCCCACCTCGTCGCGCAGGTCGTTCCACTCCATGCACGCCGTCTGACACGCCTTGCAGCCAATGCATTTGCTGACGTCGATCAGCTTCGCCACGGTGCCGGTCACCGGCTCCCGTACCCCCGGGGGAGGAGTCGTGGTAGCGGACAGGCGCTTGATATCCAATGATTGCAGTGCCATTTTTTATCTTGCCCCCTATGCCTTCTCGACCTTCACGAGGAACGACTTGAATTCCGGTGTCTGCGAATTCGCGTCGCCTACCACCGGCGTCAACGTGTTGGTGATGTACCCCGGCTTCGTCTGCCCCTTGAAGCCCCAATGCAGCGGGACGCCAACGGTCTGCACCTTCTTGCCGTCGATCATCAGCGGCTTGATCCGCTTGGTCACCACCGCGACGGCAATCAGATAGCCGCGATTCGACGATACCTTCACGCGGTCGCCCGCCACCACGCCCACCTCTTTCGCCAGGTCTTCGCCAATTTCGACGAACTGCTGCGGCTGAATGATCGAATTCAGCCGCGCGTGCTTGGTCCAGAAATGGAAATGCTCGGTCAGACGATAGGTGGTCGCCGTATGCGGGAAGTCCGCTGCCTTGCCGAAGGCCGCCCGGTCCTCCGGGAACACGCGCGCGGCCGGGTTGTTGGTGGCCTGCGCGTTCTGCGGATGCAGCGGGTTATAGCCCAGCGGCGTTTCAAACGGTTCGTAATGCTCGGGGAACGGCCCTTCGTTCATCTCGTCGCGCGCGAAGAAGCGCGCTACGCCTTCCGGGTTCATGATGAACGGTCCCATGCCGTTTTCCGGGGGCTCGTCCACCTTGAAGTCGGGGATGTCCGCCCCGGTCCATGCGGAACCGTTCCAGCCAATCAGCTTGCGGGTGGGGTCGAACGGCTTGCCGTTCAGATCGCACGATGCGCGGTTGTAGAGAATCCGCCGGTTCACCGGCCACGCCCACGCCCAGTTGAGGGTCTGGCCGATACCGGTCGGGTCGTCGTTATCGCGCCGCCCCATCTGGTTGCCGGCCTGGGTCCATGAGCCGCAAAAAATCCAGCAGCCGCTTGCGGTCGAACCGTCGTCCTTCAATTGCGCAAAGCCCGATAGTTGCTCGCCCTTCTTCACCAGCACCTTGGTCGGGTCCTTCGCGTCGGTCAGATCGGTGACCGCGCGACCGCTGTACTCCATCGCCAGCTCTTCCGGCGTCGGGCTTTCCGGGTTCGCGTACGGCCATGCGAGCTTGACGATTGGATCCGGGAATTTGCCGCCCTGCTCCTGATACGCCTTGCGCATGCGCAGGAAAATCCCCGACATGATCTCCAGGTCGCTCTTCGATTCGCCTGGACCCTCCACGCCCTTCCAGTGCCACTGCAGCACACGGCTCGAACTCACCAGCGAACCGCGTTCCTCCGCAAACAGGGTCGTGGGCAAGCGGAAGACTTCGGTCTGGATCTTCGACGCGTCGACGTCGTTGTAATCGCCATAATTCTTCCAGAACTCGGCGGTTTCGATGGCGAGCGGGTCCATCACCACCAGCCATTTCAGCTTGCCCAGCGCGGAAGCGGTTTTGGCCTTGTTCGGCGAGGATGCGAGCACATTGAAGCCTTGCGCGATATAGCCGTTCATCTTGCCCTGATCCATCAGTTCGATGGCTTGCAGCAAGTCGTATAGTTTGTCGAGCTTGGGCAGATAGTCGTAGCCCCAGTTGTTATCGGCTGTGGCCGCGTCGCCCCACCACGACTTCATGAAGCTCACAAAAAACGCGCCGTAGTTCTTCCAGTAGCTAAGCTGGTTGGGCCGTAACTGCTGTGTAGCGCGTTTCTTGATGTAGTCGGCGTAGTTCTGCTCGCCTTCCGTCGGCAGCGTCATATAGCCCGGCAGCATGTTCGACATCAACCCGAGGTCCGTCAACCCCTGGATGTTCGAGTGACCGCGCAGCGCGTTCATGCCGCCGCCGGCGATGCCGATATTGCCGAGCAGCAGTTGCACCATCGCGCCGGTGCGGATCATCTGCGCACCGACAGAGTGATGGGTCCAGCCAAGCGCATACAGGATCGTCCCCGCACGCCCGGGCACGGCCGTCGTGGAAAGCATTTCGCAGACCTTCAGGAATTTTTCCTTCGGTGTGCCACAGGTCTTTTCGACCATCTCGGGCGTATAGCGCGAGTAATGCTGTTTGAGCAGGTTATAGACGCAGCGCGGATCCTGCAGCGTCATGTCGACCTTCACAAAGCCGTCGTCGCCACGCTCGTAATCCCACGAATCCTTGTCCGGGTACGCGTGCTTGTCGGCGTCGTAGCCGGAATAGATGCCGTCTTTGAAGGCAAAATCCTGGCGCACGATGAACGCAAAGTCCGTGTAATTCTTTACGTACTCGTGCTGGATCTTGTCGTGTGTCAGCAGGTAGTTGATCACCCCGCCGAGGAACACGATGTCCGTGCCGGTGCGAATCGGCGCGTAATAGTCCGCCACCGATGCGGTTCGCGTAAAGCGAGGGTCGACCACGATCAGGCGCGCCTTGCGGTTCGCCTTGGCTTCCGCTACCCACTTGAAGCCACACGGGTGGGCCTCGGCCGCATTGCCGCCCATCACCAGGATCACGTCCGCGTTCTTGATGTCGACCCAATGGTTCGTCATCGCTCCACGGCCAAACGTCGGGGCAAGACCTGCCACCGTCGGGCCGTGTCAGACACGCGCCTGGTTGTCGAACGCCAACATCCCCATGCTGCGCACGGCCTTGTGCGTCAGATACCCTACTTCGTTGCTTGCGGCCGATGCAGCGAGCATCCCCGTGGTCAGCCAGCGGTTGACCTTCTTGCCATCCTCGGTGGTTTCGACGAAGTTGGCGTCGCGGTCGGCCTTCATCAGTTTCGCGATGCGGTCGAGCGCGTCATCCCACGAAATGCGCTGCCACTGATCGGAGCCGGCCGCCCGATACTCGGGATACAAGAGGCGGCTCGGGCTATGGATGAAGTCGATCAGGCTCGCGCCCTTCGGACACAGCGTGCCGCGATTGACCGGATGATCCGGGTCGCCTTCTATATGGATGATGCTGGCCGTGGCGTTCTTCGCGCCGTCACCGAGGCCATACATGAGGATCCCGCAGCCCACCGAGCAATACGGGCAGGTGTTCCGGGTTTCAGTGGTGCGCGACAGTTTGTACTGACGGACTTCGGCGAGCGCGGGGTCCGGGGAGAAGCCCATCAGGGCCAAGCTCGATCCGGCCAGCGTGGATGCCGTCACCTTCAGGAACTGACGCCGGGACATTTGCAGCATGGTCGCCCTCGGCATAGATGTTGTGTGGGTAGTAAAAAGTATAAGACGTTTACTTATATGTGTACGTGTGACTGTGCATGACCCCAGCCGGCCATACCCTGCCGCGGGATCGTCCTTGTTATAGTGACAGGCATAGTGCTTGCAATACGTAAGGTCATACCCGCCGTGCCGCATCTGCACGTGAGCAACTTCCGGCGCCACGATCCCGTCAAGAGGCCGTATGGACATCGACACGCTATCCGCCGACAAATTGCAAAGCGCAGCGCGCCAGCAAGCCTCATGGGCAATCGGTGCGTTCAGGCAGTTCGCTGAAGACCGCTGTGCTGCGATGGCGGCAGCCATTGCGTTTTATGCGGCGTTCTCGCTGGCGCCCACGCTTGTCATGGTGATCGCCGTGGCAGGATGGTTCTTCGGCGCCCAGGCCGTGCGCGGCGAACTGTTCGCCCATATCCATGGGCTGCTCGGCGACGAAGCCGCTACCGGCGTGCAAACAATTGTCCAGAATGCCCGCCATGCGGGTAGCGCGGGCGGGATCGCGGCGATCATTTCGTTCGCGCTCCTCGCGATCGGCGCGTCGGCCACGTTCTCGTCGCTCAATAGCGCGCTCAACATCGTCTGGCCGCTCTCGGGACCGCGCTCGTCCAGCGTCATCGCGTTGGTGCGGGTCCGGCTCATTTCGTTTGGACTCGTGCTCGGCGTGGCGTTTCTGTTGATCGTCTCGCTGGTGCTCGATACGGCCATTACGTTCATCGGTCAGTGGCTGTGGGGCAACTCGCCCTACGTCGTAATCGGCAACCTGATGCAGTTGGCAGTCGGCCTGCTGGTGCTGGCCTTCGCCTTCGCCGCCCTGCTGAAATTCCTGCCGGACGCCGTGGTCCGCTGGCGCGACGCCTTTGTGGGCGGTGCGGTGGCAGCCGTGCTGTTCTCGGCGGGCAAGAAACTCTTCGCTCTCTATCTCGCCCATGCGGGCATGGCCAATTCGTTCGGCGCGGCGGGTTCGCTGGCGGTGCTGTTGATGTGGCTGTACTTCTCGGCCGCCGTGCTGCTGCTCGGCGCGGAGTTCTCGGCGGCGCGCGGACGTCTGCACGATCCGCGTGGCGCATGGGGGCAACTGGACCAGGCCCCGCCGGGCAGCCGCGCGAAGATGGCCTCGGTGTTCGCTGCTTCGACGATGTCCGGACGTACCGCAGGTCTGTCGCCCGCCGCCACGCTCGCGCAGGCCATGGCGCCGACAGAACGGCCAGACAGTCCGGACGCGCAGAGCACCGCTGCTAATGGGGCTCCGGCAGGCACCGCGGCAAGCGAGCCGGAAACACAGGCGCAGCAGATTCAGCGGAGTCAACGCGGTCAGCAATCTCCAGCCTCGCGGGCGATGGACGTCCGCGCGGCCGCCAGCATTGGGCGCAAGGTCTTCCGGGCGGAGGGCCAGGCAACTCGCGCTGCCGCCTCGACTCTGCTGGAGGCTGGGCGCAAAGCTGCGGCGGCGGACCGCTATGTCAAACGGTATCCGTGGAGATCGATGCTGCTGGCCGCCGGCGCCGGGTTCCTCGTGACCGCGGTGACCGGCCGCCGCCGCGACGATAACGCCGGCTGAGACCCTTTTCGCGTCCCATACCAGGGAGAACACTCACATTCGGGCGCAACTGTCTAGCACGCAAATCAATCCAGGGTTGATTTCAATGGAATTTGACGATCTCGAGTCGCCCCGCCCAAAGATACAAAAAGTTACATCCGTCCCGCCACGGACGCTTCTGTGACACATGCCAACGCCCTGACTATGAACGAAACAACAATAATGCGGATTTCGACATTCGGTGTTGCTGTATTAGCAACAATGTCCACTTTCCTTGATATATAAGCGTTTTCGGCCGGTGTCACGTTTACGAGACACTCATTTTTTTTCAGTATTACCCTTCAGACGGCCTGCGCTATTCTCCATCCCGCAACAACTAAACCAATCATCGCGTGGAGAAATGGATGAAAAAGTTCGCACTGTCTAGCCTCTCGCTGGCACTCTTGGGCGCAGCAGGCGCCGCTCATGCTCAAAGCAGCGTGACCCTGTACGGCGTGCTCGACGATTCGATCCAGTACGTTAATAACGTTAACGTTTCGGGCAGCAACAAGAGTTCCGTCGGCCTCGCCGCCGGCAACCTGCAGGGCAACCGCTGGGGCCTGAAGGGTACGGAAGATCTGGGCGGTGGCCTGAAGGCTGTGTTCCAGTTGGAAAACGGTTTCAGCCCGAACAGCGGCGCCATGGGTTCGTACAACGGCTCGAGCAAGCTGTTCGGCCGTCAGGCATTTGTTGGCCTGTCGAGCGACCAGTTCGGTACGGTCACGATCGGCCGCCAGTATGACCCGGTCGTCGACCTGGTCCAGGCAGTCACGGCTGACAACTACTGGGGCTCCACGTTCACGACGCCGAGCGACGTTGACAACAACGACAACAGCTCGCGTACGAACAACGCAATCAAGTACACGTCGCAAACGTACGCTGGCTTCCAGTTCGAAGCGATGTACGCATTCGGCGGCGTCGCAGGTTCGACTGGCTCGGGTCAAACCTGGTCGGGCGCAGCTACGTACGCAAACGGTCCGTTCAGCGTTGCAGCCGGCTACATCCGCATGGATAACGCCGACACGCTGGCAGGTCGCAACGGCGGCTGGGCTGGTACGTCGGACGGCACGTTCAACTCGATCAACACGCCGTACGTGACGGCGAAGTCGATCGGTATCGCTTCGATCGGCGCACAGTACGTCATCGGACCGGTTACGGCTGGTCTGCGTTACAGCAACGCCCAGTACAAGGCGGACGCGTTCTCGGCGTTCACCTCGACGGAACGTTACAACGTCGGCGCAGGTTTCGTGAACTACCAACTGACGCCGGCAGCATTGCTGGGTCTGGGCTACACGTTCACGCACGGTTCGGGCAACGGCGACTCGGCATCGTACAACCAGATCTCGCTGGGCGGCGACTACAACCTGTCGAAGCGCACGGACCTCTACCTGGTTGGCGCCTATCAACGCGCAACGGGCACGGGCGCAGTGGCATCGGTTGCTGACTACGACGAATTCTCGGCTTCGAACTCGCAAGCAATCGTCAGCCTCGGTATCCGTCACAAGTTCTAATCGACTTGACGGACAGCTGAAGCAGGACGCTGTCAAAAGCCAGCCACAGGCGATAAGCCGGTGGCTGGCTTTTTTCATTGCTGCGGGGATTGTTTGCGCGACCTTTGGCAAGTGCCGCGCACCCGTTCTACGGGTCTACTAGCGTTGCGCCTTGTGCTTCTCGGCTTGCGCCAGCGTCTGAGCCGGCTTCGCTTCGACCGCCTCGTCGCCACCTACCGGCGCGCGATGCATCACCAGGGCGCGCTCGGGGCGCTGCGTCGGCACGTTGGCCGACGCCTGCCAGTCGGGATCGGGAATCTCGGAGAACACCTGACGCAGGCGCTCGCCCCACGTGCGGTGGATCATTTCAAAGTACGTGTTGTCATGATCGACCGAGACGAAGCGCGTCACGCGCAGCGCGTCCTTTTCGTACACCAGCAGATCGAGCGGCAGGCCCACGGACAGATTCGAACGTAGCGTCGAGTCCATCGAGATCAGCGCGCACTTGGCGGCCTCGTCGAGCGGGGTGGTCGGGGTCAGCACGCGGTCGATGATCGGCTTGCCGTATTTCGACTCGCCAATCTGGAAATAGGGGTTCACCGCCGACGATTCGATGAAGTTGCCCGCGGCGTAAATCATGAACAGATGCGGCCGGCTCGCACGCGCCTTGCCGCTGGCAGCAATCTGGCCACCCAGAATAAAGCTGCAATTGAAGTCGACGCCGAATTCCTGCAGCGCCTGGGCTTCGCGCTGATGCACGTCGCGCACTGCCTGGCCGATGACGCGTGCCGCGTCCGCCATGGTCGGCGCGCTCCACAGCGTAGGGCGCTCGGGGTCGGATGGCTCGCTCAGCTCCTGCAGCACCGCCTGGGTCAGCGACAGGTTGCCGGCGCCCAGCAGCACCAGCACACGCTCGCCGGGCTGCTCGAACACCGTCATCTTGCGCGCGGTGCTGATGTGATCGACGCCGGCGTTGGTGCGAGTATCGGACAAAAAGATGAGTCCGTCGTCCACGCACATCGCCACACAGTAAGTCATAGAAAATATCCAGAAGACCAGCAGACGCCGCTATTGTAATGCGACGCCGCCGCAGCCTTTGGTGCGATCCACCTTACTGTGGTAACTGTGCACTAACCGTCACCGAGACGTTCAGCTTTTCCTCGAGTCCGCCGATGCGCCGTCCGCGGATCGGCGCGGCCGCTTCGTAATCGCGCGCCGCTGCCAGCCGGCAGTAGATTTCGCTTGCAAACGCCGCGTTCGTTACGTCGACGGAAATCCATCCAGTGCCGAGCCAGACATCGACCCAGGCGTGGCTCGCGCCATTCGGCACATCGCCCGGCTCGATATAGCCACTCACGTAACGCGCCGGGATGCCACGCAACCGGCAGCAGGCCAGCATCAGGTGCGCGTGGTCCTGACACACGCCGTTGCCAAGCGCGAGCGCCTCGGAAGCCGTACTGGTCACTTCCGTGGTGCCGGGCCGGTATTTCACGCGCTGTGCGATCTCCTCGGCCAGCTTGATCAGGCCGCGCGGCGAATCGAGCGCTGCCACCGACTGTGCCAGTTCGCGCACTGCCCCATCGGCTTCGGTCAGCCGCGTGGCGCAGGTGTAGTGCTCGAGCGGAATGGGGCCGACCGCATCGCGCAGCTGGCCGTCGACCAGCGCAATCGTGTCGACCTCCCCCGAAACATGCAGGCGAATCTCGCTATGCGGCTTGTTCAGCACCAGCGTATGCAGCACGTTGCCATAGGCGTCGAAGGTTGAATCGAGCTTGCCGGGGGCGTCGATACTCCAGCGCCGCACCGTCTGCGAGGCGCCGCTGGAAGGCGTGAGGCGCAGCTGCTGGATCGAATAGTGAACCGTCGATTCGTAGCGATAGGCGGTGTCGTGGCGGATGGTCAGGTACATAAAAATAACTCCGTCAGGCCACTGGCAACATCAGATAGGTACGCGCAACGAGATTGCCCAGTTCGAACACCCGAGCCAGGAATTGCGTCAGATAAGCGTGCAGGCCGGCTTCGAAAATCTGCCGGATGTCGGAGTACACCAGCTCGGCGCGCAGCTTGCCGGCAAAACGCTCGCACTGGTTAGAGCCCGTAGTACGCAGCATCGCCAGGTTGTTGCAGACGCCATCCACGGAGGCGAGCAGCGAACGCGGCATCTGCTGGTTCAGGATCATCAGTTCGACCACGCGCGCCGGCGTGACGACATCGCGATACACCTTGCGATAGATCTCCAGCGCCGACACCGAACTGAGAATCGAAGTCCAGTAGTAGAAATCTTCGAGCTGACGTGCGGCGTCGCGCGAATTCGGCTCGACGTCGGCAAAGCGCACGTCGAGAATCCGCGCGGTGTTGTCGGCCCGCTCCAGATACGTACCCAGCTGCGTGAAGAAAAACGCATCGTCCTGCAGCGCGGTGCCGATCGTCACGCCGCGCGACAGGTGCGAGCGGAACTTGACCCATTCGAACAGACCATCCGGGCTCGTGGCGAGCTGCCCCGCCGCGATCCGCTCGGTGAACTGGAGCCAGGTGTCGTTGATCGTCTCCCACCATTCGGTGGTCAACGTGCCGCGCACGGCGCGAGCGTTTTCACGCGCGGCCTGCAGGCACGAATAAATGCTGGACGGGTTGGCAGCGTCCGCCACCATGAAATCCAGCACCTTTTCGCGCGTCGGTTCGTCGTAGCGTTGCGTGAAGGCCGACTCGAGTTCGGAGATGCGCAGCACCGAACGCTGTGCGCGGGCCTCCTGCTCCGGCGTCTGCGGCAGCAGCAGCGCCTTCAGATTGATATCCAGCATGCGCGCGGTATTCTCGGCGCGCTCCATGTAACGGGCCATCCAGAAGAGGTGGTCGGCAGTGCGGCTTAGCATGACGGCTTTCCATGATTGATGACGCTGGGCATTCCTGGCCCGCGCTGGTTACCCGTTCGCGCCGGCGCTTATACGATCTGATGTGAGCATCGCGCCGGCTTTCCTTGTCAGCGGGTGTGGCTGCCGCCGCTTTGCGACGGCAGCGAGACCCGCGACCCCTTCAGTCGACCATCCAGGTATCCTTGGTCCCGCCTCCCTGCGATGAATTGACCACCAGCGACCCTTCCTGCAGCGCCACACGGGTCAGCCCGCCTGCGCACATCGTCACGGTCTTGCCCGACAGCACAAACGGCCGCAGGTCGATATGGCGCGGCGCGATGCCCGCCTCCACGAAGGTTGGACACGCCGACAACGCGAGCGTCGGCTGCGCGATATAGCCGGCCGGGCGCGCGATCAGACGCTTGCGAAAGTCTTCGATCTCGGCCGTGGTCGAAGCCGGTCCCACCAGCATTCCATAGCCGCCTGCACCGTGCACTTCCTTCACCACCAGCTCAGGCAGATGCGCGAGCGTATAGGCGAGATCGTCCGGCTTGCGGCACTGGAACGTCGGCACGTTGTTGAGAATCGGCTTCTCGCCCAGATAGAACTCGATCATCTCCGGCACGTACGGATAGATCGATTTGTCGTCGGCAATGCCGGTGCCCATCGCGTTGGCGAGCGCCACGCGCCCAGCCCGATAAGCGGTCAGCAGACCCGGCACGCCGAGCGCCGAATCGGTACGGAACGCAAGCGGATCGAGAAAGTCGTCGTCCACCCGGCGATAGATCACGTCGACGCGCTTGGGTCCCTGGGTGGTGCGCATGAAGACGTAGTTGTCGTCGACAAACAGATCTTTGCCTTCCACCAGTTCCACGCCCATCTGCTGAGCCAGGAACGTATGCTCGAAATACGCCGAGTTGTACATGCCCGGCGTGAGCACCACGACGACCGGATCGTCGACGCCTTCCGGCGCGACCGATCGCAACGTATCGAGCAGCAGATCAGGATAGTGCGCCACCGGCGCAATGCGGTTCTGTACAAACAGTTCCGGGAACAACCGCATCATCATCTTGCGGTTTTCCAGCATGTAGGACACACCGGACGGCACCCGCAGATTGTCTTCGAGCACGTAGAAGGCACCATCGTCGCCGGCCCGCACCACGTCGACGCCGGCAATATGCGCATACACGCCGAGCGGCACATTGACGCCCTGCATCTCCGGACGATATTGCGCATTGGTATAGACCTGCTCAGCGGGAACGATGCCGGCGCGCACGATATTGCGGTCGTGATAGACGTCGTGGATAAACAGATTGAGCGCCTGCACGCGCTGCCGCAGACCCGCTTCGAGAGACTGCCATTCGCCGCGCGGAATGATCCGCGGGATCAGATCGAACGGGATGAGCCGTTCGGTGCCGGACAGGTCGCCGTTAACCGCGAAGGTGATCCCCACGCGGCGAAACAACAGGTCCGCCTCCGCGCGCTTGCGCGCGATTGCCTCATTGCCCTGCTTTACGAGCCAGCGCTCGAAGCGTGCGTAATGAGGCCGCACGACTTCATCGTGATGACGCATCTCGTCATAGCATCGCATGTCACGCCCCGCTCTTGTTGTCGGATAGAAGGCGAATGCGCTGCGCATTCGGGTGTTCGACAAGCATCAAAGCAAACGCTATGCCATTGGCTTTCCGCACACAAACCGGAGAAGGATGCACACGAACAGCGCATACGGCCCGCACAGCTTCGGCATCATCGTACTGCGGCGCCCCGCAATGCGCTACTCCGGTGCATCGGGCGCATCTCCATGGCGTATTGGCGGCCTCATACGCCCAGCCCGTGCGCGTTGTGCAACAAACCGCAGCGCCAATAAAAATCCCCGCGGATTCGCACCCGCGGGGATTTTGCACTGCCTTAACATTCAGCACATCAGCTCGGCGTGACGCCAACCGCTGTTATCGAACCGGCCATAACCAGCGGGACGTCCTGCACGATTACGCTGCTGCTGCGTCCTTCAGCTTCTTCAGCGGACGTGCCTTGATGCGCACGCTAGCCGGCTTGGCCGGGAACCAACGCTCTTCGCCCGTGAACGGGTCTTTGCCGAAGCGCTTCTTCTTCGCCGGCACAGCTTGCACGACGATCTTCAGAAGACCCGACAGCGTGAATTCGCCAGCACCCTTCTTGTGGACTGCGCCGAGGATCGTGTCTTCGAGCGCGGCCAGCACAGCCTTGGCAGCCTTCGGCTCAACAGCAGCCAGTTCTGCGACGTGTGCAGCCAGCGAGGCCTTCGTGAAGGTGTCCTTGATCGGCGACGGGGCGCCGCCAGACGCCTTCACGGCGACCTTCTTAGCTGCGACGACTTTCTTCGCAGGAACTTTCTTCGCAGCAACCTTTTTGGTCGGTACCGTAGCAGCCTTCTTGGCCACCTTTTTTGCGGAAGTCGGCATGTTTCTCCTACCTGTTGTTGGTCAGTGAATGCAAGAAGCGCCCGCGGTATGCGCACGCTTCAAGGCCGGATTCTACAAGCGCTATGGCGTTTTGCGCGACTCTTTTGTGTATTAGCGTTACGGTTTGTTGCGTCGCGCCGACTCCGCAACACTTTTTAACCCGTATTTCAGGGGGTAAACGTGAAACGGCGCATGAAAAATGAACCTTGGCGCTCAGCGTGCGAGACGGGGCATCAGCTTCGCAAGCGCCGTTAACGCAGCATCAATCTGTTCAACCGCGATGCCGCCGTAGCCGAACATCAGACCAGGCTGCGGCCTCGCGCGACGATGAAATCGAGCGATTCCGTAGAGCCCGATCGACGCCGCGCGCGCCGCTGCGATCACCTTTTCCTCGGTAATCGTCCCTTTGAGGCGCGCGGCCAGATGGATGCCGGCGGTCGGCACCACGGCGTCAAACCATGGTTCGAGGCCGCCTTGCAGATGCTCGAGCAGACACACGCGACGCGCCGCATAAACCTTGTGCATGCGCCGCAAATGCTTGGCGAACTCGCCATCCAGCATGAAAGCCGCAAGCGCGGTCTGGGTCAGCGTGCAGCCGTGCAGGTCGGCAACCTGCCGCGCCGTGCAAAGCGGCCTGAGCAATGGAGCGGGCGGCACCACGTAGCCGACTCGCAGCTCCGGGAAGATCGTTTTCGAAAACGTGCCGATATAAGCGACCAGTCCGGCGCGATCGAGACTTTTCAACGGCTCCATAGGCCGGCCTTCGAAGCGATATTCGCTGTCGTAGTCGTCCTCGATGATCACTGCGCCGCGCTTTTGCGCCCATTCCAGCAACGCAACGCGACGCTCGAGACTCATCGGCATGCCGAGCGGAAACTGGTGCGAAGGCGTGACATAAACGAGCCGCGCATTGTCCGGAAGCTTGTGAACCATCAGGCCGTCCGCATCCACCGGCACGGCAACGACCTTCGCCCCGGCCGCCGCGAAGCAGGCACGCGCGGGCGGATAGCCGGGATCTTCGAGCGCCGCCACGTCACCCGGACGCAGCATGACACGCGCCATCAGGTCGAGCGCGTGCTGCGCGCCTTGCGTGACGAGTACCTCATCCGCGTTGCACACGACCGCGCGGTTAAACCCGAGATAGCGCGAAATCGCGAGACGCAACTCCGGCTCCCCGGCGGCGTCGCGATAAATACCTGGACTGCGCGACTGCGCTTGCACAGCCTGATTGATGCAGCGGCGCCAGACGTCGAACGGGAACAGCGATTTGTCCGTCATGCCGCCGATGAATTCGTGCTCCAACACGAGCTTCGATGCCGGCAACGACAAGCCGGCAGGCATGTGTTCCCAAAGCGGCTGTGCGCGCGCTTTCGAACGGGCTTTCGTCTGTGCACGCGCCGGTTCAACTGTCCGGACGTAGCCCGCATGTTGCACGGGTAGCCGCTGCAGACCTTCGGCAACGAACGTCCCTGCCCCTGTGCGCGCGCTCAGATAGCCCTCGGCAAGCAGCCGCTCGAACACATCAAGAGTCGTCTTGCGCGACACGCCGAGTTGCACCGCGAGATCGCGCGTGGAAGGCAAACGCGTGCCGCCCGCCAAACGTCCTTCGACGATGCCCGCGCGCAATTGCCGGTAGATCTGGCCCGCCAGGTCGCGGCGTCCAACGACTACGATGTGGATGTCCATCGAAGTGGCTACCTGAAATAGTCGATAAATGGCTATTTTATACGACCACTTTAAGGCCTAAGCTGACGTTCGTGGTCCCGTCTTGCGGACATTTTCAATCAGGAGCAAATCATGCAATCCCGTCTCGACTTCTACAAAGCGAGCCCCACCGGCACCCGCGCCATGATGGCGCTGGAAAAGGCCGTCAGCGAATGCGGTCTCGAGAAGCCGCTGATGGAACTGGTGCGACTTCGTGCCTCGCAGATCAACGGCTGCGCGTTCTGCGTCGACATGCATACTACCGATGCGCGCAAAGGCGGCGAAACGGAGCGGCGTCTCGCGTCTGTCGTTGTCTGGCGCGAAGCGCCATTCTTCAGCGAACGCGAACGCGCGGCGCTCGAATGGACGGAAGCGCTCACGCTGGTTGCCCAGACTCATGTGCCGGATGCAGTGTGGAACGCGGTAAGACCGCATTTCACTGATCAGGAACTGGCCGACCTGACGATGCTGGTAGTCGCGATCAACGGTTGGAACCGGATCTCGGTCGGCTTTCGCAAGATTCCGGAATGAATGAAGCCGCACAGCGCAGTGACAGGAAGCGGCCATAAAACAAGGCCGTAAACGGAACAGGGCGCGCCGCAAAGGCGCGCCCTGTTCCGTTTATCGAGCGGGAAGCGGCATCCGTTCCCGTCTGATGCTTACTTCGCTACGGCAGACAGTTGCCCTTCAGCCTGCGCGTTCTCGCGCGCTTCGTTCGAACTGCGATGATGCTCGCGCGACAGGCGGTTCATCAGCGGCAACAGCAGAACGGCCACCAGCGCACCGAGCGCTGCGAGCCAGCCGAGGCCCATGAAAAGTTTCGTATAGAGCGGCAGCGACTGCAGCGGATCGAGATCGCCGGAAGGCATCTGCGCGAAGTTCGCCACCACGCTGCCAAGGTATTGCGACACACCGCTCGCCACGAAGTACGCGCCCATCAGAAAGCCGCTCATACGCGCCGGCACGTAGCGCGCGATCATCGCGAGACCCAGGCCGCTCACCAGCAGTTCGCCGAGCGAATACAGGCCGTAGCCACCCACCATGAACCACGACGACACCCGGCCGTCCACTGCATAACGACCGCTCACTGCGTAGACGAAGAAGCCCGCTGCAACGACCGCGAAGCCAATCGCGTACTTCACTGCCACCGACACATCGTTGCCGCTCTTCGCCGCCCGCGTGTACATCACCGCGAGAATCGGGCTCAGCAGCATGATCCAGATCGGATTGAGCGCCTGGAACTGCGCCGCGCTCCAGGTGAAGAGCGAAGTGCCGAGCACGTAGAAATGCGGATCGACATTGCGAACTGCAAACAGCGTAAGCGACGTGGACATCTGCTGATAGAACACGAAAAACAGGATCGCCTGCAGTGTGAGCACCAGCGCAGCAATCAGACCGGCGCGTTCCGACTGTTCGCATTTCGCGAGCATGTAGCCAAAGATCGCCAGAATCGCGACACCTGCCGTGTAAACGCAGGCCACGGCAATCGCCTTATGCTGCAGTACGAACATGGTTGCGAGGCCGAGCGCGGCGCCACCGATTACCACCATGCCCACGCGATCCCAGCGGATCGGTTCGGAGTCCGGTGCAGAACCCACATGCGCCAGCGTGCGGAACATGATGAAGTAATTCACCACGGCGAGCAGCATGCCGCCGCAGCACACGGCGAAGGCCGCATGCCAGCCCCAATGGTCCTTGATCCACGGCGTGGCGAGCATCGACACCGTCGAGCCGATGTTGACGGCCATGTAGTAGATCGTGAACGCGCTGTCGATACGCGCGTCGTCGCCTTCATAGATGCGGCGCACCAGATTCGCCGCATTGGCCTTGAAGAGGCCATTGCCCACGACGATCACGCCAAGCGAGCCATACATGTAGCCGAGCTGATCGTTCGGCATCGCCAGCATCAGATACCCGCAGCACAGCACCAGTGCGCCGAACACCATGGTGCGGCGGGCGCCGAGGATCTTGTCGCCGATCCAGCCGCCTACCGACGGCGCGGCATACACGAGCGCCGTAAACGCGCCCCAGGTGAGCGTGGCATGACTGTCGGTGAAGCCGAGCTTGTCGATCATGAACAGGACCAACAGCGCGGCCATTCCGTAGTAGCCGAAACGCTCCCACAGCTCGATCAGGAAGACGGTCGAAAACGATCGAGTCTGGGATACGGTTGAATTCATCATTAATCTCGTGTTCTTGGCAACGGCGCGCTTCGGTGAGCGCGCCGCCCGTATGTCCGCGCCCAGGATCGCCGTGCGCGGGATTTCAAGGAGCAAGCGAACCGAAAGCTTATGCCGCTTCGCGAGCGCTCGCGATTCTCCTGAGTGCCAACCTTCGCGTCACTCAGGGAATTCACTGATGCAGGTAACACCACGTAAGGGCAATCGCACATTTTTCCCGCGCCTGCCGCGCGATATCATCCATTACTCCAAACGCATCGCGTAATTTAAGCGCCAGATGCATGAATGGTGCGAATTCCAAATAGACGCTGTTATCCTCTGCTGCGCCTCCGGACGGCACCTGTCACTGAGCAAACTGCCGACCAGAATGGGCTTCTGGCACTATAGAGAGTTTATTTCGAAAAAAAACGCCCCCGGGCATACTCGCGCTAGTGCGATGGCCTACAAGGCTATCAAATTTTGTTTACTTAAATCAAACATATTTTGACGGGCTGATTCATCTCGCTATGGTCACGAAAACTGAAAACAAAAATCCGGCCCTCGAGCTGGGTAGCAAGATACGCGCGCTGCGCCAGCGGCTGAAGCGCACACTCGATGACACAGCCACAGCAGCACGCATTTCAAAACCCTTCCTCTCGCAGGTGGAACGCGGCCTCGCCACGCCTTCGCTGACGTCGCTAGCGGGGATCGCGAGCGCGCTCGGCGTCACCGTGCAGTATTTCGTCGACACGCCCAGCGAAGAACGCTCGGTCAGCCGCGGCAACCAGCTGAAGTTTTTCGGTTTCGCCGATTCTGCGAACCTGTTCGCGCGCCTGACCAACCTGACAGGCGGCCGTCAGCTCGAAGCGATTCTGGTGAAGATGCCCCCAGGACAGAAACGCTCCGAGGTGAATACCCATGCAGGCGAAGAATTTCTGTATGTGATCAGCGGCAAGGTCTCGTTGACGCTGGAAGGCAAGACGTTTGCGCTGCAGGCAGGCGATAGCGCGCACTACGAGTCGACCGTGCCGCATAGCTGGGCCAATACGGCGCGCGGCGAATCGCTGGTGGTTTGGGTCGGAACACCGAGATTGTTCTGATAAGGGCGCCCCGCCACCTTCGGTCAGGCCACCCGCTCGTTCGTCATGACACGTGAGAGGCCATGCATTGGCCGGCGCAATGCCACATCGAACGGGTTGGTCTGCGGTCCGAGTGCCTGAGCCTGGCGCCGCAATAATTCGACCACCATCGGCAGACGGTCGTCGCCGAGACGCGCGGCTAGCGTGCCGACGCTGAGCGCCGCCACCGCCACGCCGGTGCGGTCGAGAATCGGCACCGCCACGCCGGCCATGCCGTCCAGCACGCCGCTATTGCGGCCTGCGTACCCGAGTTGCCGTACCCGTTCGATTTCGGTACGCAAATAGACTTCGTCGAGCACGCCGTAGCCACGAATGCGCGGCACATTGAAGCGAATGATTTCCTCTCGCTCGGCTTCCGGAAGAAACGCCAGAATCGCGAGACTCCCCTGCCCAACGCCAAGTGCCACGCGCCCGCCAATATCACCGGTGAACGAGCGAATCGGGAACGGCCCTTCGCAGATGTCCAGACACACCGCGTCGAAACTGCTTTTGACCAGCAGGAAAATCGTGTCGCCAAGGCTCGCGCACAATCGCAACAACGCCGGCCGGCACAGCGTGCGCATGCCGCTCGGATTGCCCGCCTGAGCCGCGAGCGCAAAGAACTCGACGCTCAGGCGATACAGCTTCGAATTCTCGTCCTGCTCGACCATTCCCTCCGCGATCAGCGCGTGCAGGATGCGGTGTACCGTGCCCTGGGTCAGCCCCACCGCTTTCGCTAGCCGGGTGACGCGCCCGCCATCGGGTTGCGCATCGGCCAAGGCGCGGATGACGGCAAACGAGCGCTGCAGCATGCCCGTGCCGGGTGCGTCGGGGGCATCGGGCGTGTCGGCATGAGCAACCCCTCGCTTTGCGGCAGCATTCATAGTTTTTCCTCAAACTTATTCCACTGTACGGAACACTATAAAGATTTTTATTCGTCAATGGAATAGCCGACCGCTACCCTCTGGCACGCACTTCCTCCTGCATATTAGGGATTTCTCGCGCATCACAGAGCGGAATGATGCACCGCCCTTTAGAACAATTCATTCCTATCAATGGAATTTTTTCCATTCTTATACCGCCAAACGGAATTTGCATTTGACGACGCATAATTTGGCTAGCTAGAGTCGGCTCCATCAGAAGCGTTGTCGATTCAGCCGGTGCCGAGCCACCGAAAGGCCAGATCATGTCGTTCCTCACACTCACGGACGTGACGAAAACGTTCGGCGACCTGCATGCCGTCGCCGACGTCAATTTGTCGGTGGAAAAGGGCGAATTCGTTTCGCTTCTCGGTCCTTCCGGTTGCGGCAAGACCACCACGCTGCAGATGATCGCGGGCTTCGTCGAGACCACACGCGGGCGCATCGTGCTCGATGGCCGCGACATCACACATACCAGGCCTAACCAGCGTGGACTCGGCATCGTGTTCCAGAGCTACGCGCTGTTTCCGCACATGAGCGTCGCGCAGAACGTCGCTTTCGGTCTGGAAATGCGCGGCATCGGCAAAACCGAATGCGCCGAACGAGTGCGTGAAGCGCTGGCACTGGTGCGGCTCGACACGCTCGCACACCGCTTTCCACGCGAACTCTCCGGCGGCCAACGGCAACGTGTGGCGCTGGCGCGCGCCATCGTCATCGCGCCGCCCGTGCTGCTGCTCGACGAACCGATGTCGAATCTCGACGCCAAGTTGCGCGAGGACATGCAGTTCGAACTGCGCACGATCCAGCGCAAGATCGGCACGACCACTATCATGGTCACGCACGACCAGTCGGAAGCGCTGTCGATCAGCGACCGCGTCGTCGTGATGGAAGCGGGTCGCATCACGCAGGTCGATACGCCGTATCGCGCGTATGAGCGCCCCGAAAACCACTTCGTTTCGCAGTTCATCGGCAAGGCCAACATGCTGCCGGGCAAGATCGTCGCGCGCGATGGCAACGACATCCGCATCGACCTCGGCCACGATCTCGCTGAGACCGGCAATACCGCACAACTGCCGATGCGCGAGCGCGTCGTCAACATCGGCGATGCCGTCACGTTATGCATTCGCCCCGAAAAACTTCGGCTCTGCGCAGCGGGTGCGGGACGTCTGCCCGCCACCGTCACCAGCCGCTTTTTCCTGGGCAGCCAATGGCTGTACCGGGTGGATTCGAAGCTCGGCGAAGTGCTGGTGTGTTGCCAGAACGAAGGTACGGAACCTTTAGCGGAAGGCGCCACGGTCGGCGTGGACTGGAATAGCGACGCGATCCGCTTCGTGCAGCGGGAGGCACGCCATGGCTAGCGCGCCGCCTCTTTCCTCTGATAACGCGGACAACGCCGATAGCACAGGCAAAGCCAACGAGAGCGGCAACGGCAGCAACGGCGATAGTGGTCACCGCGCCGGAAGCACACGCCGCGCGCCATGGCATGCCTTTGTCCCGCTATGGCTGATGTGCGCACCCGCCTTCCTGCTCTTCGCAGCGCTGGTGCTGATTCCGCTCGCGATGACGCTCGTGCTGACGTTCTACCGCTTCGATCCTGCGAGTGGTCCGATTGCTGCATTCCAGTTCGGCAACTACGCGGAAGTGTTGACGTCGAGCTACTTCCACACGATCTTCCTGCGCACTTTCGGCATTGCGTTCGTGACGACCTTGTTGTGCGTGGTGATCGGCACACCCGAAGCGTATGTCCTGTCGCGCATGCGCGATCCGTGGCGCTCGCTGTTCCTGCTGGTGATCCTGGCGCCGTTGCTGGTGTCGGTGGTGGTGCGGGCATTTGGCTGGAGCATGCTGCTCAATCCGGGCGGCCTGGTGAATCAGGCATTCGCCCTGGTGGGTCTCGGACCATACAAGCTCGAATACACGACCTTCGCGATCGTCATCGCTCTCGTGCACGTGATGCTGCCGTTCATGGTGATCCCCGTGTGGACAGCCCTGCAGAAGCTCGACCCGCAAACCGAAAACGCCGCACTGTCGCTGATGGCCTCGCCTGCCACGACGCTGCGGCGCATCGTGTTGCCGCAACTGACGCCGGGCATCCTGTCCGGCAGCCTGATGGTGTTCGGCCTGTCCGCGAGCGCCTTTGCGATTCCGGGCCTGCTCGGTGGACGACGCCTGAAGGTGGCCGCCACGGCCGTCTACGACGAATTCCTCAGCTCGCTGAACTGGCCGCTCGGCGCCACCATCGCCGTGCTGCTGCTGATTGCGAACCTGATCGTGATGTTGACCTACTACCGGCTGCTGGAGCGCAGGTACGCCCGGAGCATGGGCTAATCCACCAGACGACGAGACTACGATGAGAAAAAACGGCCCTCTCGCGCTACTCTTTCATGCGCTCGTGATCCTGTTCGTGCTGGCTCCCCTTGCGATCGTGGTACTGGTCGCCTTCACGCCCGACGAGACGCTGACGTTGCCCATGCACGGTTTCTCGCTGCGCTGGTTCCGCGCGATCCTCGACTATCCCGACTTCATCTCGGCGTTCTTCAACAGCCTCAAGCTTGCCTTCGCGTCGGCCACGCTGTCGCTGATCGTCGCGCTGCCGGCTGCACTTGCCATCGGCCGGGCGCGCTTTCCTGGGCGCGGCTTTCTGAACGGTTTGCTGCTGTCGCCGCTGGTGATTCCCGGTCTCGTGCTGGGCATTGCGTTGCTGCGCTTTTTCGCGCTGATCGGTGCAACCGGCTCGTTCGCATGGCTCGTGCTGGCCCATATGATCATCATCACGCCGTTTGTGATGCGGCTCGTGCTCGCCTCGGTCAGTGGCCTCGATCGCAGCGTCGAGCATGCGGCCGCGTCGCTCGGTGCGGATGCGTGGACCACGTTTCGCCGCATCACTTTTCCGATGATCCTGCCCGGCATCACAGGTGGATGGCTGCTCGCTTTCATCAACAGCTTCGATGAACTGACGATGTCGATCTTCGTCACTTCGCCGCAAACCGTCACGCTGCCGGTGCGCATGTACATGTATGCGACCGAATCGATCGATCCGATGATGGCCTCCGTCTCTGCGCTGGTGATCTTTATCACGGCCGGCGCGATGCTGCTGCTCGACCGCGTGTATGGGCTCAATCGCATTTTGATCGGGCAGCACTGATGACTTCTTCTGCTTCGCCTACCATGTCCGGCACGCTGCACGTACCTGAATCCTCCGCTGAACACCGCCCGCAATTCGTACGCGTCGCGGAGCTGCGGCGCGCGCCGCTCGCTTTCGTGCTTGATGGCAAGCCGGTTAGTGCCTTGAACGGCGACACTGTGCTGACTGCGATTCTGACGCAGCAGCGCGAGGTCCGTCGCAGCGAATTCAGTGGCGAACCACGTGCCGGCTTTTGCCTGATCGGCGCGTGCCAGGATTGCTGGGTGCGCAGCGAAGATGGTGTTCGTCTGCGGGCATGTTCCACTTTGCTCACGGAAGGCATGCGCATTGTTACGCACAGCGCTGCGCCGGTTGGCTGCGCGGTGAATGCCGCGAGTAGCGTTGGTGCTGCTGGGGACGCTGATGCTGCTCGTACTGCCGGTACTGCTGCGGTCGCCGGTAACGCCGGTAACGCGCGAGATGCTGGCAACCCAGCCGCCGACGGAGCCACGCCATGACGCACGAACAACGCGTGGTGATCGTAGGCGCGGGACCAGCCGGCGTACGCGCCGCTGAAACGCTCGTTGCAGCGGGCGTGCGCCCCGTGGTGCTCGATGAAAATGCGCGCTGGGGCGGACAGATCTATCGCCAACCGCCCGCCAATGCCGCATTCGAACGCACGAAGCAAACCCTCTACGGTTTCGAAGCCCGCAAGGCCGACGCCCTGCATACAGCAATGGCGGCGCTGCTGCCGCATCTGGACTACCGGCCCGACACGCTGGCGTGGTCCTGCGGGCAAGGGCGCCTCGACACATTGCACGCAGGACGCGAAACCGGCGTGCCGTTCACGCGTCTGATCATCGCCAGCGGCGCCACCGACCGCGTGCTACCCATACCCGGCTGGACCCTGCCGGGCGTCTATACGCTCGGCGGCGCGCAGGTCGCGCTGAAGTCACAGGGCTGCGCGATCGGCCAGCGCGTCGTGCTCGCGGGCACCGGTCCCTTGCTGTACCTCGTCGCGTATCAGTACGTGAAAGCCGGTGCGCGGGTCGTGGCCGTGCTCGACACCAGCGCGTTCTCGCAGCAGATCGCCGCTGCGCCGAAACTTGCACGCCAGCCCGTCACATTGGCGAAGGGGCTGTACTACGTGGGCTGGTTGCAAGCGCATGGCGTGCGGATCGAGCGCAATGTGACGCTCGTCGGCATCGGCGGCGAGCACCACGTCAAATCCATCGCCTGGCACGGTGCGGGCAACGGCGCAACTGAAGAGACCCTCGTCTGCGACGCGGTGGGCCTCGGCTTCGGCCTGCGTCCGGAGACCCAGCTCGCCGATCTGGCCGGCTGCCGTTTCCGCTTCAATGCGCAGAATCGTTGCTGGCTGCCCGAACTCGACGCCGCTGGACGCAGCTCGGTGCCAGGCACTTACCTGGCCGGCGACGGCGCGGGAATCGCTGGCGCCGATGCCGCGGAACTCGCAGGACGCCGCACCGCCCTCGCCGTCCTCGACGATCTCGGTATTGCCCATCCCCGTGGCCCCAATATGCCCGGCGCAGCATCACTCGAGCGCCGCCTGCAGCGCATCACCGTGTTCCGCCAGGGCCTCGAAGCTGCCTTCGCGCTGCCCGCCGGCATTGCATCCCAATGGCCTGACGAGATGACCGTGTGCCGTTGCGAAGAAGTGAACGCGGGCGCGCTGCGCGGCTGCATCCGCAGCGGTGGAGCAACCGAGATCAACCGCCTGAAAGCGCTGACACGCGTCGGCATGGGCCGCTGCCAGGGACGCATGTGTGGCGAAGCCGCGCTCGCCCTGCTGAGCGCAGAAACCGGCAAGCCGCTGGAAGCGGTCGGCCGGCTGCGCAGCCAGCCGCCTGTCAAGCCGATTCCGCTCTCTCCCGCGCTGTATGCCGACGACGTCGCCGAGATACCCGAAGAGGCCCGCGATGAATAGGCCTCTGCACTACGACGTCGCGATTGCCGGCGGCGGCCTGGTCGGCGCCTCGGCTGCGCTTGCGCTCGCCAAAAGCGGCCTGCGCGTGGGCCTGTTCGAACGGCGCTTCTGTGGCGCCCAGGCGAGTGGCGTCAATTACGGGGGCGTACGTTGCCAGGGACGGCCGGCCGAACAGATGCCGCTTGCCATGCGGGCACGGCGCGTCTGGGACCGCTTGCCTGAACTGATCGGCATCGATGGCGAGTTTGTAGTCTCTGGCCATTTGCGGCTCGCACGCAGCGAGTCCGATCTCGCCGCGCTCGAAACGTGGGCCCGGATGGCGCGCACGCACGGTCTCGATCCGCAAGTGATCGGCGGCAACGAATTCCGGCGCCGTTACCCGTGGCTGGGCGCTGCGGCCATCGGCGGCTCGCTGTGTGCCAGCGATGGCCACGCGAACCCGCGCCTCGTCTCGCCGGCCTTCGCTCGCGCTGCGCGTGCCGCAGGTGCGGATATCCGTGAGCAGACCGAACTGACCGAAGTTAGCCACGACGGCACGCACTTCCAGTTACGCGCGGGCGATCAGCATTTCACTGCGGACTGGTTGATCAATTCTGCCGGCGCATGGGCCGACAAGATCGCCGCATCCTTTGGCGAAAGCGTGCCAATGAAGCCGATCTACCCGAACATGTGGGTCACCGAGCCGTTGCCGCTCTTCATCACGCACAACCTGGGCGTGTATGGCGGCGGCATCTACGCGCGGCAAGTTGCACGCGGCAACTGCGTGGTCGGCGGCGGCCGTGGACACGGCGACGGCGAATACGGCCAGCCCTCCACCGACACCACCCGCGCCGTCATGCGCGACGCCTGTGCGTTGTTGCCTGCGCTGCGCGACGCGCTATTGATCCGCACATGGAGCGGCGTGGAAGGCGAGACGCCGGACAGCAACCCGATAATCGGCGCGAGCCGCACCGTGCCGCGACTGCTGCACGCGTTCGGCTTCTCGGGCGGCGGCTTTCTGCTCGCGCCCGGAGTCGGCGAAGTGCTCGCCGATCTGATTACCCGCGGCGCGACCTCTACGCCGCTAGACGCATTTGCAATCGATCGTTTCACCTCCGTCCCTACCCTGCACGCTCTCTAGTCAAACCCAGGAGATCCATCATGAAACTATTCCGGACCATGGCGGCACTCGCCGCATTGTGTGCCTTCGGTGCTGCGACGCCGGCGTGGTCGCAGACCAAAACGATCTACATCGGCATGAACGGTGGCCCGATGGAGAAGGCCTATACGAGCCAGGTGTTCCCCGACTTCGAAAAAGCCAATGACGTGAAGGTGGTCGTGGTGCCGGGCACGTCGTCCGATATCCTCGCCAAGCTGCTCGCCAACAAGGCCAATCCGCAGATTCATGTGGTGTTTCTCGACGATGGCGTGATGGCGCGCGCGGTCAGCATGGGCGTCTGCAAAAAGCTCGACGACGCACCGGTGCTCAAGGAGTTGTACCCGTTCGCGCGCATGAAAGACGATATGGGCGCAGGCGTGCAACTCGGCATGACCGGCATTGCGTACAACAAGAAGCTGTTTGCCGAAAAGGGCTGGGCGCCGCCGACCTCATGGATGGATTTCGCCGATCCGAAGTACAAGGGCAAAGTGGTGTTCCAGTCGGAGTCGAGCAGCACGTTCGGCCTGCATGGCTTCCTCGCGATCAATCGTGTGATGGGCGGCAACGAGCAGAACGTCGAGCCCGCCTTTACGAAGTGGTCCACGACCGTCGGGCCGAACGTCGCGGAGTACATCCCCAACTCGGCCAAGATCTCGGAAATGGTGCAGACGGGCGAAGCCGCCCTGTTCCCGCTCACGCCGACCGGTGTCAGCGATCTGCAGGACAAGGGCATTCCGGTGGCTTACGCGAATCCGAAGGAAGGTGCGGTGCTACTGCTGGTCGACCTGTGCGTGGTGAACAACAACCCGGACCCGGCGCTCGCCCAGAAGCTCGCGCAATTCCTGCTGTCCGCTCCTGCGCAGACCAAGGCGGCCGACGCCGGCAAGCAGATTCCGACCAACCGCCTCGCGAAGATGCCGCCCGCGATGCAGCAAAGCCTCGGCAATGTCGAGGATCTGCTGCACAAGGTGACGGTGGTGGATTGGGATGCGATCAACGCGCACCGCGCGCAGTGGGATACGCGCTGGAACCGGCAGATCGAGCAGTAAGTACCCGCGGTGCGTGGTGCGTTGCAGCGTCGCTGCAGCGCGCCGCGCGCCGCGCTTAAGCGGACATCATGACGGAAAGCGACACCGAGAACCAGATCGCGCACACGCCAGCCAAAAACAGACGTCGGGCCACGCGAATCCCGGCGTCGTTACTCTCCGACTCGACCGGGCGGGTTGCCATCCACGGCACCAGACCGAGGCAGGCGAAACCGCCCAGCGCGCACAGGACCACCAGCGCATCGGTGAATCTCCACGGCGCGGGCTCGTGGATCCCCCAGTAGCCGAGATAGACGATACCGATCGAAAACGTCGTCGCCGACGCCGAACTCAGCGCCACCACGGATCCCGTTGGACTCGGCATCATGCCCTCCTGTTGAACGACCGCCGCTGCGTTCGCGGCCTGATCGATTCTACTGCATGGCATGTTTCGTTCTAAGGCGTGCTGTGCGCCGTGCGCCGCAAAACCTCGCCAGCGGCGCCCCAACGCCCGGCTATTACCCGACTATTCAGCCGTGCGTGCCTGACGAGCCTCGTAGGCCTTCAAATGGCTATACGCGATGCGCAACAGCGACAGTCCCGAATCGCGCTGTTGCGCCGATCCGCCGCGCTGGATCAGATCGCCGAGAATGTGGTCCGCTTCCGTGCGGGCGTGATTTTCGACATCGCGCAGCATGGAAGCCGTCAACGGCGAAGGAGTGAACAGTGTCTGGTTGGCACGCGCGTCGAACTTCGGCCCCATCGAGAAGCCGTTGTGCTCCGCCACGGCGCGGCATTCGCCGAGCACGCCTTCGATCACACGACGGCCATCCGGCGCACTCAGAATATCGGCCACTGCGCCACGGAACAGGCACGTGCTCGCCGCGAGCGTTGCGAGAAACACCCACTTTTCCCACATGCCCAGCAGAATATTGTCGCTCGTCGCGACGTCGAAACCTGCGCCGGACATGACCTCGCCAATTGCGCGCACGCGCTCCGACAGGCCGCCTTCCAGTTCGCCAAAAGAGATTGCCTGAGATTCGTTCAGGTGAACGATCTCGCGCTCGCGGTTGAGTGTCGCTGCGATAAAGCATTGACCACCGAGCACACGCGCAGCGCCGAACTTCTGCGTAAGGACATCGATGTGCCGCATGCCGTTGAGCAACGGCATGATCACCGTCGACGAGCCGACGAAAGGTTCGAACGACGCGATCGCATCGTCGAGGTTGTAGGCCTTGCAGCTCAGCACGACCAGATCGAACGGCTCGGCGGTATCACCTGTCTGCACGGTCTTGACGTCACGCAGCGTGGCGTCGCCGTGCGCGCTCTTGATGACAAGGCCGGCACGCCGCAACTCTTCGGCCCGGCCGGCTCGCACGAGGAATGTCACGTCACGGCCAGCCTGAACCAGACGGCCGCCGAAGTAGCCGCCCACCGCACCTGCACCTACAACTAGAATTCGCATCGCTTTGTCTCTCGGGAGAATGTGTTGCGCCGTTCACGGGCACTGTGCCGCCCGCCGCCTGAAGGCCGCGGGACGCGAACCGGCGCATCTGCGTGAATGTAGCAAAAATTCCCGGTCCGCATCGACGCGGTGTGCATTGGGCAGCTCGCCTCCCTGCGCGCGCGCATTGGTGGCGACGCCGCTCCGCTTTCGCAAGGCTCAGAGAATTTCGAGCGCCAGCGCGATGCCCTGGCCGCCGCCGATGCACAACGTCACGATCCCGCGCTTGAGGCCATCGCGGCGCATCGAGTGGATCAGACGAGTGGTCAGCACGGCGCCCGTTGCGCCGATCGGATGACCGTGTGCGATCGCCCCACCTTCGACATTGACGAGCGCTTCGTCGAGGCCGAGCCTGCGCAACACGGCAATCGGCACAGCGGCAAAGGCCTCGTTGATCTCGACCCGCTCGACGTCCTTCAACTGCCAGCCGGCGCGCGCCAGCGCCATCTGTACGGCCGGCACCGGCCCAAGCCCGAACATGCCGGGCTCGACCGCCGCCACGCCGTACGCGACGAGCCGCGCAAACGGCTCGATGCCGTGCGACTCAGCAAAGCCGCGCTCCGCAACCACCATCGCTGCCGCACCGCTGTTCAGACCCGGCGCGTTACCGGCGGTAATCGTGCCGTCGGGGCGGAACGCCGGACGCAGCCTGGCCAGCGTTTCCACCGTGGTGTCCGGACGAGGTTGCTCGTCGCGTGAGAATGGCTGCGGTCCCTTGCGTCCTTCGATCTGCACGCTCACTACCTCGGCATCGAACAGGCCGCGCTTCTGCGCCGCCGCGAAACGCTGTTGCGAACGTGCGGCCCAGCGGTCCTGCGCCTCGCGCGTGATGTCCATCAGCGTCACGAGGTCTTCGGTATGCCAGCCGGAATGCTCGCCGGAAAACGCATCCAGCAAACCATCGCGCAGCATGCTGTCGTGCACCTGAGCGTTGCCCATCCGATAGCCCCAGCGGCCTCCGTCGAGCAGATACGGTGCACGGTCCATGTTTTCCATGCCGCCCGCCACCGCGGCGTCGCCCAGACCCAGCCAGATTTCATTTGCCGCCGATGCGATAGCCTGCGCGCCTGAACCGCAGACACGGTTCACGGTCAACGCCGGTACCGCGACCGGCACACCGCCGCCGATTGCCGCCTGACGCGCCGGGTTCATCCGGTTGCCGGCCTGGATCACATTACCCAGCACCACCGAGCCCAGTCGTTCTGCCGCAAGACCGCTGCGACTCAGCGTCTCGCGCACCGCAACGGCACCGAGATCCGTCGCCGGCACCTCTTTTAGCGTCCCGTTGTAAGCACCAATCGGCGTTCTCACCGGATTGCAGATCACTACATCTCGCTTGCTCATCATCATCTCCCGCTATGAAGTACCGCACGCCTACGCCCCGCATGCGCGAGGCAAGCGTGCCTCAATTGGCGGCCACCGCCGCCGGCGCATCCCATCCGCCGCCCAACGACCGGTACAACGCGACCGTCGCCAGCGCATGCTCGCGCTTCGCCTGATTCAATGCTTCGGAGTCCCGCAGATACGCTTCCTGCGCAGCCAGCACGTCGAGGAAGCTGGAAGCGCCGTCCTTATAGAGTTCGGTAGACAGCCGCAGCGCATGACCGGATGCATCGAGTGCACCGCCCAGACGCTCCACCTGCGTGGAATCGCTGACCAGATCGCTGCGCGTGTCTTCGACTTCCTTGAGCGCCTGCAGCATCGTCTGCTGCAAGCCGAGTTGCGATTCGCGCAGCTTGCTTTGGTGCTCGTCGATATTGGCGGTGATACGGCCCGCGTTGAAAATCGGGCTGGTCGCGTTCAAGGCGGCGCTAAACAGGTTGTCGGTCAGGGTTGGCAAGCCGAGATACGACGACGCCAGCAAACCATCCGCGAGATTCAGATTGAACTGCGGATAACGTTGCGCCTTCGACTGCCCCACTTCCGCTGCACGTTGTTCGACGCTCGCATAGGCAGTCCGCACATCGGGACGGCGCAACAATGCTTCGGAGGGCAGAACTTGCGGCACGCTTTGCGCCGGCACGGGGATATCGCGCGCCGTGGTCAGCAGCAGGTCATTGACGCTTTCCGGCGTACGTCCCGAGTAAACCGCGATCAGACTCAACTGATGCTGGATCGTCGACTGCACATGCGGAATCTGCGCCTGCAGGTCCTGCAACTGGTTCTGCGCACGGGCGACGTCGAGCTGCGTCGACAGGCCATAGTGCAGCCGTTCTTGCGTCAGCTTCAACGCCCGGCTTCGAATCTGCTCGTTGTCGTTCAGGATCTGCAGCTCCGACTGCGCCCAACGCAGATCGATGTAGGCCGACGCAGTGTTGGCCGCGAGCGCGAGGCGCAGTTCGTCGAGCGCACCCTCACGGCCCGAAACCTGAGCCTCGGCAGCCAGCACCGCGAGCCGCTCGCCGCCGAAGACGTCGGGCGTCCAGCTCGCCGCTACGCCGAAGCCAGCCTGACGTACATAGCCGAGCGGTGGCGGCGCATTCTCCCGTTGGTCCGCGGCCGTCGCCGTAGCGTCGAGTTCGGGCAGCAACGTCGAGCGTTGCTGCGTGGTGACGGCCTGTGCCTGCTTGACGCGCTCTACCGCGGCCTGCACATCCAGATTGCTGTTCAGCACTGACTCGACGAGTTGGTGCATCACCGGGTCGCCGAAATGCGTCCACCAGGTATTTGCGTCCACCGTATCTTGCGGTGCGTCGACGCTCCACGCGGCCGGCGCCACAGCCTGAGCCGAGTGTGGCAGATCCGCGTGCGTCTCGGGCTGTACCGCACAGGCCGCGAGTCCCAGAAGCAGCGCACTCGCCATGCTATATGCTGCGATCGATTTCATATCGCTATCCTGATCAATTTCTAATGAGCGTCGGGAGGCGGCACGTTCAGGCCGAACGGACGCGAAAACGCCACGCTCACCAAAGCCACCACAAAACAGAGCGCCACCGCAAGATAGGCGTCGGAGAAGGTCAGCACCAGCGCTTCGCGCATCAGAAGCGTGTGCAGCAAGTCCAGTCCCGCATGGCCAGCATTGAGCGTGTCGCCGCCGATCGCGGCGAGCCGCGCAGCCTGCTGTTGCAGTAACCCTTCGACTATCGGACGCCCGGCGGTGACGTGCTCGTCGAGCCGCTCGTAGTGCAGGTTCAGGCGGTCGTTGAGCATCGTGCTGCTCACTGCAATGCCGATAGCACCGCCCAGGTTTCGCATCAGGTTGAACAGCCCGCTTGCCGAGCGCAGCCGCGATTGCGGCAGCGAACCAAGCGCCATGGTGACTATTGGCGGCACGCAGAACTGCTGGCCGATACCGCGCAACGCCTGCGGCAACAGCAATTCCTGCCAGCCCCATTGGTTAGTCAACGGCACATACAGATAGCAGCCCAGACCAAAACACGCGAGTCCGAAGACCATCAGCCAGCGCATGTTGATCACCCGTGCGAGCCGCGAATACGCCACCAGCGCGATCAATTGAAAACACCCCACGGACAGCAGCGCGATACCAATCTGCAGCGAGTCGAAGCCACGCACGCGCCCGAGGAACACAGGTGTCAGAAACACCGTGCAAAAGAGGCCAATGCCCGTGATGAACGACAGCAGGCTGCCAATGCCGAAGTTGCGGATCGCCAGCGCACGCAAATCGACGATCGGCTCTTTGGCCGTGAACGCATGCACGAGGAACAGAAACCCGCTGACGGCGGAGACCCACGTACACAGCACGATTACGTCGTCGCCGAACCAGTTCTTGCGCGGCCCTTCTTCGAGCACGTATTCGAGGCAGCCGAGAAAAAGCGACATCAGCAGCATGCCGAGGTAGTCGCCTTTTTTTATCAGCGACAGCTCGACTTTATCGATGTGCACGAACTTCGGCACCAGCACCGTGACTAATACGCCCGGCACGAGGTTCAGGTAGAACAGCCAGTGCCATGACCACTGATCGGTGATCCAGCCGCCGATCACCGGGCCGATAGTCGGCGCAAGCGAAGCGAGTGCGCCGATGGTGGTGGACGCAATCAGCCGCTGTTTGCCGGGGAAAAGCACGAACGCGGTGGTGAACACAGTGGGAATCATCGCGGCGCCGAGTGCGCCTTGCAGGCCGCGAAACAGGATCATCGAGTTGATGTCCCACGCGAGACCGCACAGCATGCTGGTGATCGTGAAGCCGAGGGAAGAGAACGCAAACAGCCAGCGCGTCGAAAAAACGCGCGTGAGCCAGCCCGACATCGGGATCACCATGATCTCCGCGATCAGGTACGAGGTCTGCACCCACGAGAGCTCATCCTGGCTGGCGGACAGGCCACCGCCAATATCCCGCAGCGAAGACGCGACGATCTGGATATCCAGCGTGGCCATGAAAAACCCGAGGCACATCAGCGCGAATGCAAACGCCTTGGTGCGGGTGGGCTGGTCGGCAGGGTTCAAGGGTTGGGTCATGGTCGGCAGGTCTCAAACGGACGTGGACGCGAGCGCAGAGCCGCGCGATTCGGCGCTGCGGTCACGAATGCGCCGGCGTGCTGCCGCCGCTGCCGACATGAACCTTCACCGTCGCGGACAAGCCGGGGCGCAGCACGCCCAGCATGTCTGGAGGCACCTCGAGGTGTATCCGCACCGGCACGCGCTGCACGATTTTCGTGAAGTTGCCGGTTGCGTTTTCTGCGGGCAGGACGCTAAAGGTCGCGCCAGTAGCAGGCGCCAGACTGTCGACCACGCCGTGCAGCGACTTGCTGGAAGCGTCGAGCGACACGTCGACCGCATCGCCCACGCGCATCTTCTTCAACTGGTCTTCCTTGAAGTTCGCGTCGACCCACAGACCCGTCGAAGGCACGACCGTCAGCAGCGAAACGCCGGTATTGGCGAGCAACCCCACCTGGGCCGTGCGATTACCAATGTAGCCATCCACCGGCGAGCGGATCGTGGTGTATTCGACGTTCAGCTCCGCGACGCGCTGTGCCGCCTGCGCCGTCGCCACGCGCGCCTGCGCTGCACCGATTTGCGCGTCGAGCACGCTGATCTGGCGCTGCGCGGCCAGCAGCGCCGCGCCGCTGCGATCCACCGCGGCATGCGCCTTGGTGAGATCCGCATCGGCGCGCTCGACGATCTGGTTCGACACGGCTTCATCCTTGACGAGTTCGCGGTAACGGGTCTCGTCCTGGGCACTACGGGTCAACTCCGCGCCCGATGCCTTCACCTCGGCCGCCTGCTCGGCGATGGTTGCCAGTTGCAGCGACTTCCTGGCCTGCAACTCGGTGACCGCTGCCTGGGCGCTCTGGACGTCGGCGGTAGCTTGCGCGAGACGCGCATCGTAATCGCGCGAATCCAGCCGGATCAGTACCTGATTCACCTGCACGTGCTGATTGTCATGGACCAGCAGATCGGTGACGAAACCGTTCACCTTCGGCGCCATCACCGTGACGTCGCCGCCGACGTAGGCATCGTCCGTGGTCTCGACAAAGCGGCCAATCACAAACCAGTACGACAGCGCCGCGGCCAGAACCACGGCCACGGCAATCACCGCGAGCAGCATCCACGGGGTACGTCGTGCCGGTTTTGCGAGGCCGGCGGCGCCGGGCGGAGCAATAGTCGAAGGTGTAGTGGACATGATGATGGTGTGTGTGTATGCACTAAATATTGGTCAAAGCGAGCGTGAAAACCACGCCACCCCTTACCTGATAATCAAGCCTTGGTCATATCGAACAGCTCGCGCCGCAGCGATGCCGCGCGTTGAGCGCCGAAACGGCGCTCGAAGTCGTCCTGCGCCGCGTGCCAGCAAACGCGCGCGGCCGCGAGTTTCGCCTCACCGGCCTCGGTCAGGCTAAGCGCCAGTTCCCTGCCCTTCGTTGCCGCGCTGCGACTCTGCAACAGGCCATCGCGCTGCAGCGGCTGGATCGCACGCACCAGCGTGGTCCGTTCCATCACCATCTGATCCGCCAATACCTTCATCGTCATCGACGCCGCGCGACTGATCCGGCTCAGGATCGAGAACTGCGTGATCGTCAAACCAACCTCGGTGAGATGCCGGTCATAAAGCTGCGACACGTAGCGAGCGGCCTGGCGAATCGCGAAACAATCGTCATCGGGGAACACCTGCATCTCGTCGATCCTGATTCCAAGTGCATACGCACTTACCAGCATAAAAGATGATCGCCAACCTTACAGCCTTGCAGTGCTAACGGGCGCGTCCGGTGGCCGCTTCACTCAGCGGTCATACCGAACAGTTCAGCCCGCAACGCCTTCGCCCTCGCGTGGCCGAACTTTCCTTCGAACTCGGCTTGCGCGTTGTGCCATGCCGCGGATCCCTGCGCGAAGGTCGCCTTGCCCGCTTCCGACAAGCTGAGCAGATAGGTCCGCCCATCGTGCTCCGATGCTTCGCTAACCACCAAACCATCGCGCTGCAGCGGTTTGAGCGCTCGCACCAGCGTTGTGCGGTCCATCACCATCGAATCGGCCATCTCGACCATGGTGGCCGGTGCCCGCCGCGCCAGCTTCGCCAGAATCGTGAACTGCGCAGCCGTCAGCCCCACCTCGCCGAGATGGCGCTCGTAAAGCTGCGTAACATAGCGGGCGGCTTGCCGCAGCGCGAAGCAATTGCACTCGTCGTAAGAGATAGGTCGGGTCATGAGAGCGAGTCTATATGTGCGTACACACAGAGTCAAGAAGCAAGCAAATCGAAAACTTCTTGTAATCTCCTCGAATACGTTATTACAATATCTTACAAATCGATTCACCGGGGTTAGAGCGGCTTGGGCACTTGTTTGAGCGCCCGCTTACCGCCGTTTCTATGTATCAAAAAAGACGCGAGGGGCTAACACGTCATGACAACGGTAACCAGCAACACCGCTTCCAGTTCAGCGAGCGCCGCACTCCAGGAAGCCGCGCAATCGATCATCAGCGGCTCGACCAACTCGACTACTGACGTGAACGCCCTCGTCACAGCGCTCGTCAATGCGAAAGTGGCCGGCAAAACGGCCATGCTCGCCAGCCAGGCGACGCGCGACAACAATCAGTTGACCGCACTCGGCACATTGAAGTCGGTCCTGTCGCTGATGCAAAGCGCCTTGACGCCGCTCGCAAACGGCACCGCCTTCTCGAGTTTCACGGCCACCGCCAGCGGCAAGGGGCTCACCGCCACTGCCGGCAAAGGCGCTGTGGCTGGAAGCTACACGGTCGACGTCGACAACATTGCCTCCTCGCAGTCCATCACCTCGGGCGCGTTCAGCAGCAAAGAGGCGCTCGGCTCTGGCTCGCTGAAGATATCGTTGGGCGGCAACAGCACCACGATCAATATCGAACCGGGCAAGAGCACGCTTGCCGATATTGCCGCGGCTATCAACTCGGCATCCGGTAATCCGGGCGTGTCGGCCACGGTCGTCAACGGCGTGGACGGTACGCATCTGTTGCTGCACTCCACCTCCACAGGGCTGGCTAACGGCATCAACGTGCAGGTCACCTCTAGCGACGCTGAACTCAACAAGCTCAGCGTCAAAACCAGCACCTCGACCACGACGCCTGCCACCACGGTAGTGGACGATTCGGGCAACTGGAAGCAAAGCGTTGCCGGCCAGGACGCGCATTTCAGTATCTCCGGCATGGCGATCGCGAGTGCGAGCAACACCGTCACCTCGGCGATCGACGGCTTGACGCTAAACCTTTCCGACGATGCCGTAGGCAACCCGCAGACGCTGACGATCGCGCAGGACGTCACCGATCAGAAGACCGCCATTGGCGCGTTCGTCACGGCGTACAACAACTTCGTCACCGCGGCGGCTTCGTTCACGGGCTTCGATGCAACGAAGGCGGCCGGTTCCCAGGGTAGCGTGCTGCTCGGCGACTCGACGCTCAACGCGATCCGCAACACGCTCTCCGGCGCGATGAGCGGCGGCGTGAAACAGGGTAGCGGCGCGGCGAATCTCGCAGGGATCGGCATCACGTTTCAGAAAGACGGTACGCTCAAGATCGACGATGCCAGACTGACTAGCGCGTTGAGTAACGACTCGACAGCGGTCTCAGCGCTCTTCAATTCGAAGACTGGTCTGGCTGCGTCGCTGGACACGTCGCTTACGTCGTTCCTGAAGACCGGCGGTTTGCTCGATACGCACTCCGCAGCGCTCACTACTGATCTGAAATCGCTGACCACCCAGCAGGACCAGCTCACCGATTACACGGACAAGCTCACCAAGCGGTATGAGGCGCAGTTCACGGCGCTCAATCAGTTGATGGCGCAGACCAGCCACAACGCAGACTATCTGACCGCGTTGTTTGGCGGGAAGAATAGTGATGGGGCGCTGGCGAATAACAAGTAGGTCGCCAACCGCACACCTCACCCCCGCGACAAGACAGCCTGCAAAAAAACCTGTGTCCGCGGTTGAGTCGGCGCCGAGAAAATCTCCGAGGGCGGACCGGCTTCGACAATCACGCCGCCGTCCATCACTACGACGACGTCGGCGACTTCTCTCGCGAAGCCCATTTCGTGCGTGACGACTACCATCGTCATACCTTCGCTAGCCAGCAGTTTCATCACCTGCAGCACTTCCCCAACCAGTTCCGGGTCAAGCGCCGAGGTGGGCTCATCGAACAGCATCACACGCGGCTGCATGGCGAGAGCGCGCGCAATCGCAACACGTTGCTTCTGGCCACCCGAAAGACTGGCGGGCATCGCATCGGCCTTATGTGCAAGGCCAACCTTCTCAAGCAACGCCAGCGCCGCGGCGTCAGCATCGCCTTTGCTCAAACCACGCAACATGCGCGGCCCCACGGTAATGTTATGCAGTACGGACAGATGCGGAAACAGATTGAACGACTGAAACACCATACCCACTTCAGCACGCAACGCATTGAGCGAGCGCTCCTTGAGCATGACGCCGTGATCCACCAGACGATGTCCGCAAATATCGACGGTGCCCCCCTCGGCCTGCTCGAGCCCATTGCAGCAGCGCAGAAACGTGCTCTTGCCCGAGCCGCTCGGCCCGATCACGACCACCACTTGCTGCGGCTGAATGTCGAAGTCGATGCCGTTCAACACCACATGCGAGCCAAACGATTTGGTCAGTCCGCGAATCTGAACGATAGGTTGCGATGCGTCGTTCATTGCACCATGCCCCCTGCGCGCAGATGGCGTTCGACGCGATGCAGCGCGTAATGCGTCGCCTGGGTCAACACGAGATAGACCAGCGCAATGACGAGATACACCTCGAGCGAACGATACGACACGCTGATGATCTTCTGTCCTTCATGCATGAGATCGTCGATCGTCAGCAGCGAAACCAGCGCCGAGTTCTTGATCAGCGCAATGAACTCGTTGCCGAGCGGCGGGATCATCCGCACCACGGCCTGCGGGAGAATGATGGCGCGCATCGCCTGCCCCGACGACATGCCGATCGAGCGTGCCGCCTCCATTTGCCCGCGGTCCACGGATTGAATCGCCCCGCGTACGATCTCGGACACATACGCAGCCGAATACAGCCCAAGCCCAAGCACGCCGCACACGAACGCAGGCAACAGGATGCCGAACTGCGGCAAGCCGAAGAACAGCAAAAACAGTTGCACAAGCAACGGCGTACCGCGAAAGAACGTCAGATAAGCAGTACAAAACCCGTACAGCACGCGGCGTTTCGGCGTAAGCCGGCCAATGCCGATAAGAAGTCCGAGCACACAACTCAGCGCAAGCGCCGCGGCAGTCACTTCCACGGTGACGAGCGCACCGTGTGCGATGTCGCTCCAGCCTGCGACGACCGGCGAGAAATCGAGTTCCATCTGGATGGCTTAGCCGTTTACTGTGCGTCGGCGCCGAACCATTTGCGGACAATCGCCGTGTAGGTGCCGTCCGCCTTGATCTTCGCAAGCGCGGTGTTCAACGCGGTCTTCAGTTCAGGCTCGTCCTTACGGACCGCAATGCCGTATTGCTCGGTGGTGAGCTGCTGGCTGATCACGCGAAAACCGCCGCGCGTTTTCGCCAGTTGATAAGCAGCAGGCTTGCCGGTGACGGCAGCGTCGACGCGGCCAATGCCGACCAGATCGAACATCTCCTGATTCTTCTCCACCTCGACGCGCTGCACTTGCGGGTAGTTGTCACGCAGGAAGTTGACCGACTTCGTGCCCACCTGCACCGAGATCTTCTTGCCGTTCAGGTCGGTGAGTGCCTTGATGGGCGAATCGGTTTTCACCAGCGCGACGAGACCACCTGCATAGTATGGCTCGGTGAAGTCGACCACTTTGGCGCGCTCGTCCGTGATGTAGATCGCCGAAATCGCAATGTCGAAGCGGTGCGCAATCAGACCCGGAATCAGGCCTTTGAAGTCGATATCGGTCCACTGCACGGTCTTGCCCATCACCTTCGCCAGCGCATTCATGATGTCGATATCGAAGCCGGTACGCGCGCCGTTTTCGGTGAACTCCATCGGCGGGAAGGTGGCGTCGGTGGCGACCTGCAGCACGTTGGCGCCTTGCGCGGAAGCGGTCCCGGAGAAACCGGCGAACGTGACGGCGAGCGCGAAACACGCGAGAGACAACAGGCGATGCAGTTTCAAGGCGGCGCTCCTTAAGAGGATCAATGAAAGGCTCGATGCAAGGATCAATGCGACGCTCGATTCACTCAAGCGGAAGCACGCTCACCCCCACTTCAACACGATGCGCCCCGCCACCGAGAATCATCCCGCGCAACAAGGATACATCGCTGTAATCGCGGCCAATGGCCAGCGTCACGTGATCCATATCGGCCAGCACGTCATTGGTAGGATCGAGATCGATCCAGCCGCTGCCGGGGCAATGCACCGACACCCACGCATGCGACGCATCCGCGCCAATCAGGCGCGGCTGTCCGGGCGGCGGATCGTTGCGCAGATAGCCGCTGACGTAGCGCGCCGGCAGCCCAAGCGAGCGCAGACAGCCGATCATCACCTGCGCAAAATCCTGGCACACGCCGCTCTTGAGTTCGAAGGCGCGCTCGGCCGGCGTATCGAACATCGTCGCCGAAGGCTTGTAGTCGAAGTCCTCGTAAATGCGATGCATCAGGTCGATCGCTCCAGCTGCGATCGGCGTGCCGGGCGCGAAGCTCGGCAGCGCATAGGCACGCAATGCGGGCCGCAGCGTGATATTCGGCGAAGCAAAACAGAACTCGACTTCGGGCCGGAATTCGCCGCCCACGCGAAAACGCAGCGCCTCGGCCACCTCGTCCCAAGCCGGCGTGGTCTCCGGATCGAGCTGCGTCCAGCGCGGCGTCAGTTCCACGGTCGTTTCGCTGATCATTTGCAACCGTTCGTGCGGCGCATCGAGCGTGAAGTACAGCACATCGTTGCCGAATGCGTCGACCCGGCTATGCAGATACGACGGCTGCGGTTCGATCGTCTCTTCGTGCGAGATGACACGCTGCCACTCGCACTCCAGCGGCCGGATCGTCGCCAGATGCTGGGCGGTCTCGACGAACGTCGAATAACGATAAGTGGTGCGATGCGAAACCGACAGGATGGTCTGCGCGGTCTTCATGACGATACCTGCGAAGCGAGCGTGTTGGCGTGGCTGAAATAGCGCGCGCTGATTTCATTGGCCGCGGCGGCGGCAAAGGCGCCGAGTTCGTCGCACACCTGGATCAGTGCGACATAGGCGCCGTTTTCATCCGTTTGGCACAGGCTTTCGAGCGATGGCAGCGTGCCGGGCGGCGGCATCAGATCGACAAACGAGCGACTCCGGGCGCTGCCCGCCGCAATCGAAATCTCGTCGAGCTTGCCGCACAGGCGCTCGTAGACCCCGTATAAACCACGCGGATTGGTCGGCTCGACCACCAGCAGATCGATTAGCGCCGGAACTTCGAGACGCCCCGGATAGAGCGAGCGATACGTGAGCGTGCTGTCGAAAAGCTGCAGCAGCAGATCGAATCCGGCGGGCGTTGCAAGCTGTCCCTTATCGGCTACCACGCGCAGGATCGACGTCATCGCCGCGACCCGCTCGATATGCCGGCCGGCGAACAACAGACGCCACGCTTCGTCGCGCGTCATGCGGTCGCCTTGCGCGCCGCTGATCGCCGAGAGCTGGGTCGCGAGGTGTTCGAGCGCATCCATCAAGGTAACGCGGTCATAGCGGTCGTAGCGTCCGCTGCCGGCCGACGCGGCGGCGCCGTTCGAACCATTGCCGCCCGCCTGCGACACGCTCGCCGGCATAAGCCTCTGCAACGCGTCGCGGAAATCGTTGCGCGCGGCGAGAATCGTGCGCCAATGATCATTCGACAGGCGGCCACGAATCTCGCCACTCGCCCGCGCCTGCGCAGACAGCACCTGGCCGATGCTGGCCGCGCCGTTGGCCTCGTGCAGATTGGCCACCAGCGTCCGCTCGAAGGCCTGCAGCGAGTCCTCGGCGCGCACGTCACCGGATTGCACCAGGCCGCAGTACAAGGCCAGTTCGACCAGCGTCTCGAACATCGCGTCCGCGTCGGCGCTTTCGAGCGAGCCGAGAATCAGGCGCAACAGCCGCACGTTGTTTTCAGCGCGCTCGCTATAGCGGCCGGCCCAGAACAGATTCTCCGCGGCACGGCTCGACACCGTACGATGCTTGCGCGCGAGATCGGCGGGCTGCATCGGCGATGGCAACAGCGTGAACGTGGAGATCGGCTGGCTCGATAGCACCCACGTGTCGACGCTGCTACCGCCGAACTGCATCGAGACGGTGGCCTGCCGTTCCGCCGCGAGGCGCGTGAAGCCGCCAGGCATCACATGCCAGCCGCCGTCGAAATCCGCGATGGCATACACGCGCAGCACCGACGGCCGACGGCCAAGCGTGCCGTCCTCGAAACGAGGCGTGCACGAATACGGCAACGGAAGCTGGATCGTGAAGTTATCGGGCAGCGCTTCAATACGGCTGCGCCACGCTTCGAGATTCTGTAGACCTTGCTCCAGTCCAGGTGGACTGTCGCGCCGCGCCGCGGGCCAGGTCGGCACGAGAAAGGCTTCATCCAGCCGCCTGAAGGCATGCTCGCGAGCCGCTTCCTCGCCGCACCACCACGTCGGCACGCCCGGCAGCAGCAGATCTTCGCCCAGCAGCGCCTCGGCGATGCCCGGCAGAAAGCCGTGCAACGCGGGCGATTCGACGAAGCCCGAGCCCGGCACGTTCGAGACGATCACGTTACCTGCCCGCATCACCTGCAACAGACCAGGCACACCGATGCTCGAATCCGCGCGTAGCTCGACCGGATCGCAAAACGCGTCGTCGAGGCGGCGCAGCACCACGTGCACGCGCTCGAGTCCTGCGAGCGTCTTCAGATACAGCTTGTCGTCGCGCACCGTGAGGTCTTTGCCCTCGACGAGCGTCACGCCCAGGTAGCGCGCCAGAAAAACATGTTCGAAATAGGTTTCGCTGAACGGCCCCGGCGTGAGCAGTGCGATATGCGGGGAACTGTCCGCGGCGTCGCCATGCATCACGGCGCGCGCCGACTCCACCAGCGTGGCGATCAGTTGCGAATAGGTCGGCGCGAGCCGGTTCACATGCAGCGAGCGGAACGGCTCGGCAAACTGGCTCGAAACGATCAGCCGGTTTTCCAGCGCGTAGCCGAGGCCCGACGGCGCCTCGGTACGATGCGACATCACGGTCCAGTTGCCGTTAGACGCACGCGCCAGATCGACGGCGACAACGTGCAGATACTGGCCGCCCGGAGGCGTAAAGCCGCGCACGGAACGCAGATAACCCGGATGGCCGAACACCAGCGCCGGCGGCAACTGCCCATTCTGCAGCAGGGTCTGTGGGCCATAAACATCGGCCACCACCGCGTTCAGCAACTGCGCACGCTGCATCACGCCCTGCTCGATTTCGGCCCACTCGGCCTCGCCAATCAGTAACGGTAAGAGATCGAGCGCCCACGGCCGTGGCTCGCCCTTGTCCGCGTAGACGTTGTAGCTGATGTCGTTATCGCGGATCTGCTGCGCGACCGAGGCGGTGTTGTTTTCAAGCCTGGCGATACCGTCTTCGCCTAGCAGATCGAAAAACTGCCGCCACGGTTCGCGCAACGCCCCGGACGAATCGAGCAACTCGTCCCAGTGCCCATCGCGGACCGGCAGCACCCGCAGGAGCGACAGCGCATCCGCGTGAGCCGCGGTTGCCTCAAAGGGAAAAGTCGATTGAAAGGCCAAGGTCGTGTCAGGTTAATTGTTTTCAGATCACCAGTAGCGTAAGTCCAGCGTGAACGGGAATTCCAGGCTGCGTTGCGGCGCTTCGGCCACGAGCGGCCCAGGTGTATGACCCATCGTGAAGAAGCGCGCGCGCCGCCGGCTTTCGGCCTCGTACGCGTTGACCGGGAAGGTCTGGTAATTGCGCCCACCCGGATGAGCCACATGATACTGGCATCCGCCTATGGATCGCCCAGTCCAATTGTCAACAAGGTCAAAAACCAGCGGTGCGTCGACGCCAATCGTCGGATGCAAGGCCGACGGTTGCGACCACGCGCGATAGCGTACGCCGGCCACGTACTCGCTGACACGGCCCGTGGGCTGCAGCGGCAACGGCACGCCGTTGACCGTCACGACGTGGCGGTTCTCGTTCAGACCGAGTACTCGCACTTCGAGCCGCTCCACCGACGAATCGACATAGCGCACCGTACCGCCGGGCGCCCCCTCCTCGCCCATCACGTGCCACGGTTCGAGCGCACTGCGGATGGACAGCGTCACGCCGCTGGTGGTGGTTTCGCCCACCAGCGGGAAACGGAACTCGAAATGCGGCGCGAACCACGAGCGGTCGAACGCGTAGCCAGCCTCGGCCAGGTCCGCGAGCACGTCGTCGAAATCCATCTGCACAAACGTGCCGAGCAGGAAACGGTCGTGCAATTCCGTGCCCCAGCGCGTGAGCCGCGCGGTGTACGGCGTCTTCCAGAAGCGCGCCACCAGCGCGCGCAGCAGCAACTGCTGGACCAGGCTCATGCGCGCATGCGGCGGCATTTCGAAACCACGCAGCTCGAGCAGACCGAGGCGGCCGGTCGGGCCATCGGGCGAATAGAGCTTGTCGACGCAGAACTCGGCGCGGTGCGTGTTGCCGGTGACGTCGATCAGGATATTGCGCAGCGACCGGTCGATCATCCACGACGGCAGTTGCCCGCCCTCGCGGCCGCCGAGCAGGTCGATCTGCCGCTGCAGTTCCCGGAACGCGATCTCCAGTTCGTAGACCTGGTCGTTGCGCGCCTCGTCGACGCGTGGCGCCTGGCTGGTCGGTCCGATAAACAGGCCCGAGAACAGATACGACAGCGAAGGATGGTTGATCCAGTACGCCACCAGGCTAGCAAGCAGATCCGGCCTGCGCAGGAACGGACTGTCAGCCGGCGTCGCGCCGCCGAGCACGAAGTGATTGCCGCCGCCGGTGCCGGTGTGGCGGCCGTCGGTCATGAACTTCTCGGTGCTCAGATAGGTTTCGTGCGCCGACTGATAGAGGTACTCGGTGTGATCGACCAGTTGATCCCAGCTCGAAGCCGGGTGGATGTTCACTTCGATCACGCCCGGGTCCGGCGTCACTTGCAGCAACTTCAGACGCTGATCGCGCGGCGGCGGGTAGCCTTCGATGACGATCTTCATGCCCAGTTCGGCGGCGGTCGCTTCGACGGCGGCCAGCAGATCCAGGTAGTCGTCGAGCTCGGTCAGCGGCGGCATGAAGACGTGCAACATCTTGCGACCGCTGCCGAAGGTTTCGGTTTCGACCTTCGGACCGGCTGCGCGGGCCGGGTCGCGCGCTTCGACGCACAGTGCGGTGCGGGTGATCCAGCTTGCCGATTCACCGCGTTCGGGCACGCGCAGGGAGGCGCGTGAGGCGTCTGAAGCGTCGGCGCCAATGCCGGTGCCCGTGCCCGTGCCTGTACCGCCAAGACCGCTGCCGGCTGTGCCCAACGCCGCAGCGCCGCTAACGCCACCATGGCCCGCTGCGCCCTGGCCATCCGCTGCGTTAGCATCTGCGCCAGAAGCACCGCCCGCACGCCCCGCCCCACCCGTGCTGCCTTCATACTGCATGCGCAACTGCGCCGCGCTGCGCAGCGGCGCAGGCGGCGCGAACGGATCGTGCGCGTGCTGGTACGGATAGTCCGTCTCCGAGACCCACGGCAGCGCATCGAGCGGCAAGCGGTAGCCCATCGGCGAATCGCCAGGGATCAGATACATCCGGTCTCCGCGGAAATACCACGGCCCGGTGACCCAACGCGGCCCTTGCAGCGGCAGATCACGTTCGCGCGACAGCGGCAGCACGTAGCCCGTCACCGACGCCAGCCCGCTGTCGTACACACGTCGCAGGCGCACGCGCTCCATCTCGTCATCGAGACGCGATTCGAACGGATCGACGTTGACCGGCAGGCGACGCTCGCGCCACAGGTAGTACCACGTGTCCTCGTAACCAGGCTTGATGAACTGCGTATCAAGCGCGAGCTTGCCCGTCAGGTGGGTCAGGAAACGCCTTGCGTCCTCGGCGGTATAGCTGCCCGGCTCGCGCTCGTCGGCGAACAGCGTGTGGTCGTGCCAGCACGGCTCGCCATCTGCACGCCAGTACAGCGACAGCGCCCAGCGCGGCAGTTGCTCGCCCGGATACCACTTGCCCTGACCGATATGCAGGAAGCCATTCGCGCCATACCGCGCGCGCAGCTTGTCCATCAACCCGACCGCGTAGCTGCGCTTGGTCGGCCCCAGCGCGTCTGTGTTCCATTCCGCGGCGTCGCGGTCGCGCACCGCGACGAAGGTCGGCTCGCCACCCATCGTCAGGCGCACGTCCATGGCCTCCAGTTCGCGGTCCACGTGCGCGCCCATCTGCAGCACGTCGGACCACACTTCCTCGGTGTACGGCTTGGTGACGCGCGGGGTTTCCAGCACCCGCTGAATCGACATCGTGTGCTCGAACTCGACTTCCGACTCGTCGACCGCGCCCGAAATCGGCGCGGCGCTGCCCGGTTCCGGCGTACAGGCGACGGGAATGTGTCCCTCGCCCGCCAGCAGACCCGAGGTCGGGTCGAGGCCGATCCAACCCGCGCCCGGCAAATACACTTCGCACCACGCGTGCAGGTCGGTGAAGTCGATTTCGGTGCCGCTCGGGCCGTCCAGCGACTTGGTATCCGGTGCCAGTTGCAGCAGATAGCCGGACACGAAGCGCGCCGCGAGCCCCAGTTGGCGCAGTGTCTCGACCAGCAGCCAGCCCGAGTCGCGGCACGAGCCGGCAGCCGTGGTGAGGGTCTCTTCGGGCGTCTGCACGCCAGGTTCCATGCGGATCAGGTAACGAATCTCGCGCTGCAACCGCTGGTTGATCTCGACCAGAAAATCCGCCGTGACCTTGGGCGAGCGGTCGATGCTCGCCACGAATTCGGCAAAGCGCGGCGTCGGCTCACGCTTGACCAGATACGGCGCCAGCTCGGCTGCGAGGCCAGGCGCGTACTCGAACGGGAATTTCTCGGCAGACGGCTCGAGGAAAAAGTCGAACGGGTTATAGACGGCCATTTCGGCCACCAGATCTACCGTGATCTTGAACTCGCGGGTCTTCTCGGGAAACACCAGCCGCGCCTGGTAGTTGGCGAAGGCATCCTGCTGCCAGTTGATGAAATGCTCGGCCGGTTCGACGCGCATCGAATAAGACACGATCGGGGTACGGCAATGGGGCGCCGGACGCAGCCGCACGACTTGCGGCGACAGTCCGACGAGGCGGTCATAACGATAATGTGTGACATGGTTCAGCGCGACACGTATAGACACACCTGACTCCTGGGCGAAGAATGGCAGCCCGCCAAAAAGCAAGCTTCATGCCGTTGGTAGAAAAACTTTCCGGGTTCGGTCCTGATTCGACCCGGCTTTGGCCTGCCGGCCGGAAAACACACCCTGCACGCATCGCAGTGGACGTTGCAGCCTTCGCGAGCCCGCGCGCGAGCGTCGAGCGCCCTTCGCCAGCCCGCCCCGCAACGGGCGTTGCCGACCGCGCGCACCAAAGCGGCGCACTCCACATGCCCCATCATGCACGTAATGTGCGTTAAACCAGTGACCTCTGGCAAATGCGGCATGAAGATTGCGGCATCCTCCGCGACAGTCACGCCTCCCCGTTCCTTACTAGAAGCCCCGCCATGCGAACCTTTCACTGCAACCGCTGCGAACAACTCGTGTTCTTCGAAAACGTCCGCTGCGAGCGCTGCGAGGCGCTGCTGGGCTATCTGCCTGATCTCGGCGAACTCAGCGCCTTCGAGGAAGCCGGCGAAGGGCTGTGGCGCAGCCTGCATCCCAAGGCCGAAGGTGCGCTGTATCGCCAATGCCACAACTACGCGGTCGAAAACGTCTGCAACTGGATGATCCCGGCGGACCAGCCGGAGACGCTGTGCCGCTCCTGCCAGTTGACGCGCACCATCCCGAACCTCACCGCGCCGGACAACCGGCTCTACTGGTACCGCCTGGAAGTCGCCAAACGGCGCCTGCTCTATACGCTGGCGGCGTTGGGCATCAAGGTCGAGTCGCGCCATGAGAATCCGCAGACGGGGCTCGAGTTCGAGTTTCTCGAAGAGACGAGTCCCGGCGAGAAGGTCCTCACCGGCCATGACAACGGCCTGATCACGCTGAATATCGCGGAGGCCGACGACGCTTACCGGGAGCGCACCCGCACTGCCATGCACGAGCCCTACCGGACGCTGCTTGGGCATTTCCGGCATGAAACGGGTCACTACTTTTTCGACCGGCTGGTGGACGGCACACCCTGGCTGGAGCCGTTTCGCGCGCTGTTCGGCGACGAAAGCGTCGACTACGCCGCGGCGCTCGACACTTACTATCGCGACGGCGCCCCGGCCGACTGGTCGCAGTCGTACGTGAGCGCCTACGCGACGATGCATCCGTGGGAAGACTGGGCGGAAACCTGGGCGCATTACCTGTTGATCGTCGACGTGCTCGACACCGCCACCTCGTACGGCGTGGCGCTGATCCCGCTCGACCCGAGCGATCCGACGCTCACCGACCAGACGCCGGTTGAAGACGCCAGCTTCGATAATCTGATGAAGCGCTGGTTTCCGCTGACTTACGCGCTCAACAGTTTGAACCGCAGCCTCGGCATGCCGGATGGGTATCCGTTCACGCTTGCCGCACCGGTGGTGGAGAAGCTGCGGCTGGTGCACCGGGTGATTGCGGCGCAATCGGCGGCAGGGGTGGAACCTGCGCAGGCGGCCCAGGCGGCGCAGGCGCCGGGGCCGACGGCAGGGGCCCAACCGGGTCAAACAGGTCAAACGGGGCAAGCGGGGCAACCCGGTCAAACGAGCCAGCCGGGCCAAACCGCCTCAGCGGCTGAGCCCGCTCCGGCGCCGCAACCCGATCAACCACAGCAAGCGCCGCAAGACACGCCCGCGCCGAATCCTGCAACCGCTCCGTAATATATTGTTACCAATAGTAAACCTTGGTAGTGAAACGCTCGCTATCCTGCCCGTTCTGGCGGAGACGCACCGGCTGATCGGCCTCGGCTGACTCCGCCCAAATCGCCACCCCCAAGAACAAGGCAGGACTTCGATGCGGACCGACCAGTGTCTCGCGTTGGCCAAAGAGCGTCACCTCGCGGGCGATCTCAACGGCGCACGCACGCTCTACGAAACCGTCCTCGCCGACGAGCCCGCCAATGCCGACGTGATGTTTCGCCTGGGCGTGCTCGGCTTGCAATGCGCCGCCTACGACGACGCCCTCGCCTGGCTCGACCGGGCGATTGCGCTGGCGCCGCAGGAGTCCCGCTACCATTTCGCGCGCGGCCAGGTGCTCTCGACGATGGGACGTTTCGACGACGCCATCGATACCTATCGCGCCCTCCTCGCCTTCGACGCCACCTCCGCCGATCTCTGGTTCGCGCTCGCCAACGCGTTGCAATCGAGCGGCGACCTTCGCGCTGCGGCGTCGGCTTACGAGTCCGCCGCCTTGCTCGACCCGGCACAGGTCGATGCGCTGAACAACCTGGGCAACTGCCATCGTCAACTTGGCGCGCCCGAACGCGCGCAAGACGCTTATCGCCGCGCCCTCTCGGTTCAGCGCGATCACGCGAATGCTTTAACCAACCTCGGGACCCTGCTGCAGGCGAGCGGCCAGATCGACGCCGCCGTCGAGCTGCTCAACGAGGCGCTGCGCGTCGCGCCCGATTCGCCGTCGTGCCTGCTCAACCTCGGCGTGGCCTTGTGCGAACGTCGCCAGTTCGACAAGGCGGCAGCCCTGCTCATGCGCACGCTCGAACTCGAGCCGCGCTTCCCCAAGGCGGCCTATAACCTTGGCAACGCGCTGCACGCACTCGGCCGGCGCCGTGACGCGCAGACGCAGTATCGCAACGCGATCGCACTCGACCCGCACCACGCAGACGCCTACAACAATCTAGGTAACGTCAGCAAGGAACTGGGCGAATACAAAGCCGCCGCCGAAGCATTCGACGCAGCGATCCGCGCACGTCCGGGGTTTGTGGCCGCGTATAACAACGCGGGCAATCTGATGCGCACGCTGCGCCGCACTGCTGATGCAGAGGCGCTCTTCACAGCCGCGCTCGGCTTTGATCCGGATCACTCGGCTTCGCACAACAACCTCGGCAACGTGCTGAAAGACTGTGGCGCGCTCGACGAAGGCATCGTCCACTACCGGCGTGCAGTGGAATGCGATCCGGGCAACGTCGTCGCACATAGCAATCTCGCCTATGCGCTGACGTTTCAGGCCGAGCATGGCGAAGCCGTGCTCGATGAGTGCCGCCGCTGGTCCGCGCAACATGAAGCGCCGCTGCGCGCCGCGCGCAAACCGCATACAAACGACCGCACGCCCGGCCGCCGTCTGAAAATCGGCTACGTGGCGGCGGATTTCCGCGACCACTGCCAATCGCTCTTCACAGTACCGTTCTTCTCGCACCACGATCATGAACAGTTCGAGATCTACTGCTATGCGAGCGTCGAGCGGCCTGACGATCTGACGGGGCGTCTCGCCCGCTACGCCGACGTGTGGCGCGACGTGCGTGAACTGGACGATGAAGGCCTCGCGCAACAGGTCCGCGCGGATGGCATCGACATCCTCGTCGACCTGGCCATGCATATGGCCGACGGCCGGCCTTTGCTGTTTGCTCGCAAGCCGGCGCCCGTACAGGTGGCATGGCTCGCCTATCCGGGCACCACAGGCATCGAGGCGATCGACTACCGCCTGACGGATCCTCATCTCGACCCACTCGACTCACACGGCTCAGGTGCGAACGACGGCTACTACACTGAGCGCTCAGTGCGCCTCGCGGACTCGTTCTGGTGCTACGACCCGCTGACGAACGAACCGGGCGTGAACGCGTTGCCGGCGCTTACGACGAACCACATCACCTTCGGATGCCTTAACAATCCCTGCAAGCTGACCGATCGCACACTCGCCATGTGGGGCGCCGTGTTGCGCGAAGTGCCCGATGCCCGTCTGCTCCTGATGGCGCCGGCCGGCAACGCGCACCGCAATCTCGCACAGCGCATGGAACAGCAGGGCATCGATACGCAGCGCGTCGGCTTCGTACCGTTCCAGCCGCGCGCCGATTATCTGCGCACGTATCACCAGATCGACCTCGGCCTCGACACGTTTCCGTATAACGGTCATACCACCAGCCTCGACTCGCTGTGGATGGGTGTGCCGGTCGTGACACGGGTCGGCGAGACGGCTGTAGGACGTGGCGGGCTGAGTCAACTGGCGAATCTGGGACTGACCGAACTGGCAGCATACTCAGACGATGCGTTTATACGCATCGCCGTCGAGCTTGCCGCGGACAGGCCGCGTCTCGCTGCATTACGGCAAACCCTGCGGCCGCGCATGGAGCAATCGCCACTGATGGACGGCGCGCGTTTCGCGCGCACCGTCGAGGCGGCGTATCGGGAGATGTGGCAGGCCTGGTGTGCCTAATACGCGATATACGGCCCCGTGCCACCCGGTGTCGATTGCTGCTCGACTGCCGCGTAGACACTGCGGCCGTAGAAGAACGGCAGGCCCCAGTCGAATATCGTTGAAGTCACGAACGCCGGCCCCGCCAGCAGCGGCATCACCGCATCTCCGCTGGAAGTCTGGGTTAGCGCCGTGGCGTTGCCTACATCGAACGACACCGCACTGTTGATGCCGTTCACGCCTTCGATCACTGCGCTTAACTGCTCGGTCGAGGCCGGACAGTAGTACGCGTTATTCGGGCTGGCGCAAACAGGCAATCCAGTGGTCTGGAAGAACAGGCCGGTCGAGCCGCTATCCATGATGCTGTTCGTGTAGGTCGTGCCGTTTTGCACGGTCGAGAACGTGCCGTTGTTCGGATTGACGCCGATCACCTGCGCACTGCCAAGACCGTTGTTGGTCTCGGTGCCGATGCCGAACACCAGTTGTCCGGCAAGCGACGCGGCACCGCTCGAAGCGGCGGAGGGCAACATCAGGACAGAGCCGTTATTGTCGGTGCTGAAGTAAGGAATCGGATTGGCCACCTGCAGCGCTTCCGCGAGGGCGAGCGACGTGCAGGTGGTCCCCTGGCAGCCGTAATAGGTCGCTGGCACCGCCTGCTGCACGCAGTTATAGCCGCAATCATGCTTGAACACGCCAATGCCGAGCACGCCATTGGCGGCGAGCGCGGTGGGCGTATTGCGCGACGCGCCGACGCTGCTGCAGTCCGACGGCACGGCGCTGTAGTTCGGATCGATCACCTGGATCGGCAGCGAAGCCGCCTTTTCACCGCCAATCTGCACATCGGCGATCCGCACGGAACCCCACGTATAGCCATCGAAGAACTGCATGCATTCGGCCAGCGGATTGGCGAGAGCATCCTGTTCCTGCGGCAACGCCACCGACGCCGGCAATTGCGACGCAAACACCCGCAGACCCCACGAGCCGGTGTCGACCAGCACGTGATTGATGGTTTGGCACTGCGTCGAACCGGGCGCACAGACCGTCACGCTGACGAAGGGCATGTTCGGCACGTCCGTCACGCCGGAGTCGACGGTCACGGTCGCGACGTTGGCGGCCAGCGCTTGGGCGGCAGGCGCGGTAGTGGTAGCAGTCTGCGTCGACGTGGAAGCATTCGACGCGCTGGTGCTCGCACTGCTGCCGCCACCGCCACCTCCGCCGCATGCGGCGAGCAACAGGGCAAAGACTGCAACGGCGAGCAACTTAAGGAACGAATCAGATGGGCGCATGATCGCTCCGTTATTGAATGACGTTGACATCGACGCCCGCAGGCACCGCTTGCGGCAGGTACGCATGTCCCGCGAAGGCACGCAGATGACCGCCCGAGAACACCACGAGATCGCTGTTCGACACGGCCAGCGGCGTGGCGCGTCGTGTCGCGGTGGCTGCGACGTATTGGTCGAAAGCCGCGCCCAGCGTGGTCTTCAGATCCGGCAGAGTCGGCCCTTCCCATGCAACGCCGAACACCGTGCCATTGGGTGCGACGTACTCGCGCACCACCGTGCCCGAAGACAGCGTCATCAGATGCACCGTGTACGCGGATTGCGAAGTACTGCTATGCGATATGGCATGCATCACCGCCTGGTCACTGCTGATGCTGCTGACCTTCTGGCCCAACGCGGCTTGTGCAGGCGAAGAAAGCGCACAGATTGCCCCGAGCATTGCGCAAGCAATGCCTGTATGAAGCATCGTTTTCAAGTGAATTCCTTCGAGGTGAAAGCGCTCGTGATCCTCATCGCGATCGCGAACGACGAATTAGGGGCGCACTTCTCGACCGGCGGGCACTGGTGCTGCAATCACGCCTGGAGAGGTTGCGTGAATGCGTCTACGGAGTGGCGGCGCGAAACTTTAGTGAAGGAAAACTGCTCTCGCAATCGTTTGGCGGGGAATCCAAACTTGCGTGGTGACAGAGGTTGTTTGACTTATGGAATCGGCGCCAACACCCGCGGTGCATACGCGTCGATTTCCGCTATGGCTCGCGTTTTAAGCGAACAGCATCTATGCGGGCAGGATTTGCAGCAAAAAAGTTATGACGCGCCGACGCTTGGTTTCGTTTTATTAAATGAACGCTACATAAATGCAGATCAAGCAGCTTTTCCTCATACTTTTCGTTCTGCGAACTTTATTTTCTTCGAGGAACCCGGCACCGGCTTCATGTGAATTCAGGTGGACCCGCGGCGGAAAGCTAACCGTAATCTCCTGCGTTCCGGCCTCCAAATGAAAATGCCGGCGATGACTGCGTACTTCCAGTCTGCACCGGCATCTGTTCGACCGCATCGGTTTGCTCTCGGGGCGAGAGCAAACGCGAGGCCGTTACTGCTTCGGTTGCAAGAGCGTCTTGAGTTCCTGCACGTTCTCTTCTACGCGCTTTGCGATCACCGCATACGACTCAGCCTGCGATTGATACGCTGCCTGCGCGAGCTGTTGCATATCGGCCAAGGCTTTATGCAAGGTTTGCTGGACCAGCTCGGCCGTTTGCGTGGGAGCGCCTCCCGTAGCGGAGAACTGACCCGCCAGGGTCTGCAACTCGCCCAGAGTCGAACGGAGCATGTCGGCCTGCTTTTGCGCGAGCGACTGCATGCCCTGCAACGCAGCCTGATTTGCCGTTACCAGCGCCTCGACGTCCTTACGTCGCGCTTCCATGATGGCGGGCACGTCGAAGCCAGGTAGTTTGAACTGCTCCAGCATTTTGGTGAATTCGCCAAAAGGATTGGCGGCGTCAAATCGTTCCATGCTATTTCCTCCAGAGCAGATAGTTACATGTCGTGCCAGCACACGACGTAATGATGCGCCTTCTGCCGCTATTGCGCCAGCTAAGGGACAGAACCGTGGACCCGAACCGGGTTTGATCGTCCCGCGTTGCGCGATTCTTACCGGCCCTTACTACGCTCGTTCATCCGCCGCACATTCACCACGCTTGTGCGCACTGTCAGCGCGTTTTGAAGCGAACGTAAACCGAATGAAATAAGCCTCACTGCATCTGCAAATCGATGTGCAATTCTGCGGCCCCATACCTCAAGAACTCATCCTGCAGGTCGTTTACACGGGTACGGCCCAGCGTCGCGCGATGGGGATTCCGGCGAAACAAACACGCGCGCATTCCCTCCGCAAAGATTGATTACACCATCGTCACAGGTATCCCCGCATGAACAAGTTGACCAATACCATCAGGTTCAAGATCATTCTCGCGCTCGGCGCGTGCATCGTCTTGATGATCGCTATCGGTTTGATGGGCGTTCGTGGGCTCTCGACCATGAGCTCCGACATGAACTCCATGTACACGAGCAGCACCGTGCCGATCGAAGACCTCGCTGCCACGCAGGCCGACGCGCTGAAGATTCGGCTGATGTTGAGCCGTCTGATGGGCATGCACGATGCGAACGACCAAAAGCAGGCGGTCGGGCAGGTTCGCGAACTGCAGAAGAAACTCAACACTTCGTGGACCGACTACTACCCCGGCAAGGTCTCCGATGATGACGAACGCAAGGTCGCCGATCAGATCGCCGCGCAATCCGCCGACTTCAAATCGCAGGTCGACACCGTCCTCTCCGCCGTCGACGGCGGTACGTTCGACGCCAGCAGTACGTCCCTCGAAAAAATGCGCGACGTGGGCAACGCGCTGTCCGACACCATTGATCAGGACATCGATATCAACGCGGCCCAGGTCAAGCAGACCGCGGATCAGGGCGTGGACACGTTCCACACGCTGCTGTGGGTCGCCATCGGCACAATCGTGCTGGGCCTGATCGTCGCCATCGCTGCATCCATGTATCTGTTGAAGACGATCATGATTCCGCTCGGAGCGGCACTGAATGTCGCGCAGCGCATCGCGGAAGGACAGCTCGAAAACGAACTCAGCGTTCACTCGAAGGACGAATTCGGCCACCTGCTTGGCGCGCTCAAACAGATGGACACGCAACTCGCCAGCATCGTGCGCGGCATCAAGACTTCGAGCGAATCGATCATGGTCGCTTCGAGCGAAATTGCCGCCGGCAACATGGACCTGTCTTCGCGCACCGAAGAGCAGGCTGCGTCGCTGGAAGAAACCGCTGCCAGCATGGAGCAGCTCACCGCCACCGTCAAACAGAACTCCGAAAATGCCCGTCAGGCCACCACGCTGGCCGGCAATGCATCGGAGATCGCGGACAAGGGCAACACCGTTGTCGAACGCATGCTGGTGACGATGGGCGATATCACGGCGAGTTCGTCGAAGATTGCCGAGATCACCACGCTGATCGAGGGCATCGCGTTCCAGACCAACATTCTTGCGCTGAACGCCGCCGTGGAAGCGGCGCGTGCCGGTGAACAAGGGCGCGGTTTCGCGGTCGTGGCGGGTGAAGTGCGCAGTCTCGCGCAGCGCTCGTCCAGTGCTGCGAAAGAAATCAAGGACCTGATCCAGAGCTCGGTCGCGACGATTCACAGCGGCTCGACGCAGGCCGAAGAAGTGGGCCGCACGATGACTGAGGTACAGCAGGCCATCAAACGGGTCGCCGATATCAACGCGGAAATCTCTGCCGCTTCCGATGAGCAAAGCCGCGGTATCGAACAGGTGAACCAGGCCGTGAGCCAGATGGACGAAGTGACGCAACAGAACGCGGCGCTGGTCGAAGAGGCGTCGGCTGCAGCCCAGTCGCTGGAACAGCAGGCCGCGCAGCAAAAGCGGGCCGTCTCCGTGTTCAAGGTGGCCGAGAGCCATTCGGCCGCCGCGCCGCGTGCGCAGCGTGATGCGGCTGCTCCCGCCAAAAAGCGCGCTCCCATCATGCGCCCCGCAGTCAAACGCGAACCGCTTACCGCAGCCGCTCAACCCGCCGTTGCATTGTCCGACGCCGGTTCGAACAACTGGGAGACGTTTTAACGCTTGACCCACACGGTGCGCGATCGCGGATCACAACAGATTGCGCACCGTTCGACACTTCTCCAGACAGGCCAAGGCCTCCGGTTTCATCAAACCGCCTGCTGGAAAATTCTGTAAGACTTGGCCGATGTATTCGCAACGCTCTCGCTAACCGGCGCCCCCTCGCGACATTCACGGCGCAATGTTAGTGCCCGCCTGCAAGGTTATGTAAGGTCCAGACGGACTTCCGTAACCCTACAATCGGCTATCTCCACTATCGTGTCCACATGGTCGGCGCACTGTCGTGCCGACGCTGATCCGATGGAATCGATAATATGAAAAAGGCCTTTGTGAGCACGGCGGTGGCCGCGCTGCTGATCACCGCTACGTTCTCTGCAACCGCACAGCAAGACACCTCGCCGCCACCTCAGATGGACGGCCTGATGGGTCATGGCCAACCCTCTCACGGCGAAGGCATGCCGCCGCCCCACGGTCCGGGCTTCGCCGTGATCAACGACCTGGAACAGTTGCGCAGGCTTTACGCGATGACCGGACACGAAAGCGAAATCATCGGCGTCTATCACGATGTGCTTAACAAAACCCAAGACCCGATGTTGCGGCATTTCATTTATGAGTCGCTCGCGCGCGAACAACTGAAGCCGGCGAATCCGGATCAGGCCATCGCAACGCTGCGTACCAGCCTTGCCGAGGATATCGTCGAGGCCAACCGCGCGCCTCACGGCGAGCACGCAGGCGCCGACGTGCCGCACGCCTCGTCTCAGACGCAGTAATACGCTCGCCGAAGTTGGCTGAGTGATTGGCCAAGTGATTCACCGCGCGACTCGCCGATTAGCGCGCTGCGCGGTTCTCGCTGGTGGACAGCAGGCAGACCGTCGTATTATCTGCACCTTGGCCACCCACCGTCGAGCACCATGCCGTCTGCCGCAGCGCCCCGCATCGAGTCCGCCTCCCCGCTATTGCCTCGCATCGCCCCGCCACCTTCGTGGCGGGCTCGCTCCCGCACGTGGCTGTGCCTGCCCACCGCTGCGCTGTGCCTCGCGCTCGCGGCGTGCGCCACGCCGCCGTCTGCGCCCACTACGCAGGTGCGTATCGGTATCGATCCGGTCAGCGTGTTCCCGATGGATGCCTACGACCAGGACGTCGATCATTGGATCGACCCGGCCAGCCCTGGCTACGATCAACCGTTCCTGAGCGCTGCGGACCAGCAGACTCATTTTGAAGCGTTGCGCGCCCGCTACTTCGGCGCAGCAGAAGGCGATGCTTCGCCGTGGAATCGCGCTTACGTCGACACACGCGTCTACCGCGATGGCGGAGCAGACATCGCCGCCCTGCAGCGCCGCCGTATTGCGGAGTTCGACAACACCGGCAAGGCTGCCGACGAACTCGGCTACGGCCAGAACTTCCGGCCTCACACCAAGGCCTGGATCGACGCCATCGAGCAGAACATGGATGTCGGCCAGTTCGAGCGAGCGCCAGGATACTCGGCTGCGCGCCGCGCCATTGCAACCGGCAACGTGCTGGTGCGTGAACTGCCGACCGTCGACCCATCGTTCTACGATCACCGCCTCGCTGGCGAAGGCTATCCGTTCGACAATCTGCAAGTCTCGGCGGCCCGTCCCGGCACGCCGCTCTATGTGCTGGGCAGCAGTCTCGACGGCGGCTGGTACTACGTGCAGACGCCCGATGTGCAAGGCTGGGTGCGCAGCGACGAGGTGGGCCTCGTGAACGACGCGTTTATCGACATCTGGCGCAGCGCGGCACGCAACGGACTCGCCGCCGTCGTCGTGGCATCGGCGCCGGTGCGCGACAGCCAGGGCACTTTCCGTTTCGATGCACCCGCCGGCACCTTGCTGCCGGTCGCACCCGACGATAGCGCAACCCAGCGCAGCGTGATGGTCCCCGCCCGCGACGCAAACGGTCATGCCGTGGCGCGCATCGCACAACTAAGCGATGCACAGGTGGCCACTGCGCCTCTCGCAGCCACGCCACGCCATCTGGCGATGCTGATCAAGGCGCTGATCGGGCGGCCATATGGCTGGGGCAATGCCGACTTCTACAACGATTGCTCGTCCGAAACGCAAAGCATTTTCGCCGCGTTCGGCGTATGGCTGCCGCGCCATTCGTCGACACAGATGAGCGCTGGGCGCATGACCGATTTGTCCGCCGACACGCCAGAGCAACGCATCGCTTACCTTGCCGAGCACGGCGTGCCGATGCGCACGCTCATCTATATCGGCGGCCACGTGATGCTGTATCTCGGCAACACCACGCGCGACGCTCAGGTGGTGCCCGTGGTCTATCAGGACGTGTGGGGCTTGCGCCCGGCGGACAACAGCCGCCGCGCGGTAATTGGCGGCTCGGTGATCTTTCCGCTGCTCGCGCATATCCCCGAGGACCCAAGCCTTCAATCGCTCGCGGCCACGCGCATCTTCCAGATCAGCATCATCGGCGCGCCTGGCGAAGGCACGCCCGTTCAACCCGACGACGACAATCCCGCCGGCTGAATACAGCTTCGCTTCCGGTTACTTCGACCCTGGCATGGCACTTGCAGCAGGTAGCTGCAAGCGCAGGGGCCTCAGGCCCCTGTCATGATCAACCACAAGTATCCGGAGGCGTTATGTTGGGAACCATTCTTCTGATCGTTCTGATCCTGCTGCTCATCGGCGCCTTTCCAGCATGGCCGCATAGCCGCTCATGGGGTTATGCGCCGACAGGCACGATCGGTATTGTCGTCATCGTCGTGATCGTTCTGGTCGTGATGGGGCAGATATAACCCAGATGTAGCGACACCGCGAAACGCGTAACCCGTCAGTTTTACCGTTTGGTTTGTCAAACTGGCGGGCTACGTGCCCAACCGACCATCCGCAGTCTCAACTATTGGCAATGCGCCGCCCGCACCGCGCAGTGATTCTTACACTGCCCCGGCAATCCGTGCATTGTTGTTTTGCGCATCTCCCATCCCTCCAGCACGTAACACCCGGCCGGCATCGTCCACATCCAGAGCAGGCGTCAACCGCCCGCCCTTCTCTTCGTCTCGTCGCGATCTGCGCCTCGGCGCCGCGCCAAAGTGAGGCACGCTGCTTGCGGCCCATAAAAGTGTGCAGATGGATATCCGTCTGCGTGACAACCCTACCTTCTGGAGGATCTGAAAATGAACAGCACAACGAAGAAAATTCTTGCATCGGCGCTCGTCATGGCCCTGTCTGGTGGTGTCTATGCAGCAGGTGGTGCCGGAGGCGCTGGCGCGGGTGCTGGTGGCGCCGGGGCTGGTGCTGGTGGGGGTGCCGGCGTAGGCGGAGCCAGCGGCAACGGCGGCGGGATTGGTACAGGCGGGACGGTTGCACCTAGCGGCCCCGGCAGCGTGAAAAGTCCGGCTGACACCAGCGGCTACGGTTCGCCGGGCACGACCGCTACCGGCGGCGGGATGGGTACAGGTTCAGGAGCATCGCCTAACTCGGCCACCAGCCCGCGTAACAACATGACCAGCCCGAACCAGATGGCCCCGAACGGCACGATGCAGAACGGCCAGTAACGTGGCCAGCAACTTGACGGCGCAAAGACGCGCCACATAAAGCGGCGGCGCGCGCGCCGCCGCTCCCTATTGCCTGGGTTGCAAGAGTACGTCTGCAGCCCACATGACTTGCCTGACTCGCGTTCTTTGAGGAACCCACCATGCCAACAGATGCCCGGCGCGTCATCAGCCTGACGCAACTCGCCACAGAGCACGCGACACGCGTCGAGGTAGACGGCGAGAAGATCCTGCTCGTACGCGATGGTGACACGGTGCGTGCTTTCAGCGCGGACTGCCCCCATGCGGGCGGCCCACTAGAAGAAGGCGCCCTTTGCAACGGCCATATCGTTTGCCCATGGCACAAGGGAACGTTTGACGCCACCAGCGGAGACGTCCTCGAACCGCCTGCACTCATGGGGCTGGACCGTTACCCGGTCGAAGTGCGCGATGGTGAAGTCATGGTTACGCCGCAAAAGCTGGAAAGACCCCGAGCGACGGAGTTCAGCGATACGCCGAAATTCGTCGTGATCGGCGCAGGCGCGGCAGGTGCGGCAGCCTGCTCCGAGCTGCGCAGAATCGGCTTCAATGGGCGCATTACCCTGATCGGAGAGGAATCTCAGGAGCCATACGACCGGACCGCGCTGAGCAAATTCGTGCCGTCTGGGGAGATGGCCGTCAAGGATGTGCCGCCGCTGTTACCCGGGCACTGGCTGGAGAACGGGCAAATCGAGCGCATCACCGCGACGATCGTCGAGCTCGATGTTCCAAAGCGCCAGATTCGCCTCAAGGACGGGCGCGAACTGACGTACGACACCGCGCTACTGGCATCTGGAGGCACGCCCAAGGCTCCGCCCATCCCCGGCTGCGAGCTTGGATCCGTGCACATGCTGCGCAATCTGCAGGACGCCAGTGCCTTGTGCGATACGCTGAAATCCGCACAGCATGCCGTCATCGTCGGCAGCAGCTTTATCGCACTCGAGGTGGCGTCGGCGCTGCGCGAGCGTGGCACTCAGGTCACCATCGTGTCGCCTGAAAAAGTGCCCTTCGAGCGTCAATTCGGCGCCCGTCTCGGCACGCTGTTTCAGCGCCTGCACGAGAGCCATGGCGTCACATTCAGACTGAACGAGAAGGTGACGGAACTTACCGGCGATACGCGCGTGCGGGACGTCGTGCTCGAGAACGGCTCGCGCATCGCCGCGGACGCGGTTCTGCTTGCCACAGGCGTTGCGCCCGCCACCGGTTTCGTCAAAGGACTGCCGTTGCAAAAGGACGGCAGTGTGCTGGTCAACGCCGGCATGCAGGCAGCACCTGGTCTCTATGCCGCCGGAGATATCGCGGCGTTTCCGTTATACGAGGATCAGGAACCCGTACGCATCGAGCACTGGCGTCTCGCGCAGCAGCACGGATTTATCGCCGCGCGAAACATGCACGGTGCGCGCAAGCCTTACGCGGGTGTGCCGTATTTCTGGACTTATCACTACGGCATGAACTTCGAATACCTGGGGCACGCCAGCGGTTGGGATACCGTAACAATCGACGGCGACCTCGAGCAGCACCATTTCCTCGCCCTGTTTGTGAAGGCGAACATCGTCGTAGGAGCACTGGCCTGCGGGCGCGAAGCTGCAACCGCGCGCCTGATCGAATCGATGCAAATGGGAGTGTCGCCCTCCGAAGCGCTTCGACTAGCCAAGGAGCAGGAAAACGCCACCGCCGGGTGAGCGGCCATTTATCAAAACAATCCCGAAACCACAGCGAAAAAACAATGAACCACCGAGACGTGGAACAGGAACTCCGGCACCTCGAATATGTGTTCGGACACATCACGGCCGCCAATACGGTCCCATCGCTCACGTACTGGCGCGGCCGCCTCAATTCGCTGCGCCAGGCGTCGATCGCGCCGCAACAGCGCAACCGCATCAATCGTCTGGAGCAACAGCTACTGAAGCTTGAATTACCCGAGCGTGAGACCGCCGGGCCGGCGTCGCAAGAGACGCGCACCCATCCCCCTCAGCGTGCGCCGCGTTAACCCCGTGTTAACCGTCAGCGTGGATCCACTTCGAGGCGCAGGCGATCGAACGAGCGCAACACACGGCCATCGGTAAGCGCCGTTTTCCAGTAGCGTTCCTTGAGTGCGCCGCCGAGGAGCAGGTTGTAGGGCAGCACAATCGCCCCATGTCCCCAGTTAGGGCGCCAGGTGCGTGCGATGCCGCGTCGCATGAACAGCGATAAAGTCGGCACCCCCAGCGCGGACGCCAGATGCCCAAGACCGGAGTCGTTGCCGATAAACCATCCGGATTCGGCAATCCAGGCCGCCACATCCCCGAGACTATCGAATGACTGGAGCCGTTGAGCCGCCTCATGGTCCATCAGCCAAGTGTGCCGTTCGCAGGGCGCAACCAGAAAGGTCGGTTGAAAATCGCGCTGCACGAGCTTGCGCACCAGCGCGAGAAACTTGTTGCGCGGCCACATTTTTTCCACGTGACTACCGGTGGGATGAATCGCCACTCGCCGCTCGTGGATCCGGAAGCGAATCCAGTTCGGCACAGCAATACCATTGTGGCGTGTGACGTCGGCGAGGCCAAAGTTGTCACGCGCCACAGCAACGATCATGTCGATCATATGCCCAAGCGCCTGAAACGCTTCACAGCGGACGATTTCGCAGACTTCGCCATCCGCCGCCAGCGAGGCACCCAATGGGGTCGCGCGCAACTGGATCACCAGATCGAATTTTCCGCTCGCCTCCCGCTCGTGACGCACGTCGACGCCCGGGAACCAGTCGGCCAGATCCGCTATCACCCAGCTAAAGACGGTAAGGCGGTAACCATTCCTTATCAGGTTGTTGACGAGCACCATCATCAACAACGCATCGCCGATGGCCGTCGGCATTGCTACGGCGATCGACGCGGCACCTTCAAGCTTCGCCTTCATCTTCCAAACATCCCCGTTGAACTTCTTATGTGCGCCTAACTAACCCGCCGCGCGAGAACGCAACCCGCTAAAGGCCTTGATCACGCGCCGGACGCTGATGCTCTCGCGCCACCAGCGCTCCTTGAGCCTCGCCGTCGGCACCCACCATGACGGCAAAACAATGACTCCGGCCGTGAAGCCCGGACGCCAACGCTGCGCGACGCCGCGCCGGCGGAAGATAGTCAACGTCGGAATACCGAGCGCAGACGCCAGATGTCCGACGCCAGAATCGTTGCCGATAAACCAGCCGGATTCGTAGAGCCATTCCGCCAGCTGCGCCGAGGAAGCAAACGAACGAAGCGGCGGTAGCGGGTCGGCACGTTGCTCCCAACGCGAACGCTCGCGCTCTGCGAGAATGAATTCCACCTGCATCCCGGTTGCCTGGAGACGGCGAAACAGGTCGAGGAAGCGCTCTGGCGACCAACGTTTGTCAGGCGTGCTCGCCTCCGGATGAACCGCCACACGCGAGCCGTGTTTACGAAACACCAGATCGGCCGGCGGCCGCATGCCATTCGAAACCACCACGTTTTGAAGCTCGAATCGCGCTGCTGCGAAATCGGCGAAGCGCTTCGCCATGCAATGCGGGTTATCGGCGTATTCCACGTCGTGCAGGTCGATAAAGCCCGGATGCCAGTCTCCCACCTGCGCGAGCGGCCGGTCGCGATGCATCTGGATGACATGCGCATAACCGGTGAGCACGTTGCGCACATCACCCGGCTCGAGCGCGGGGGCAACGCTCAGATTCGGGAACCACGCGGCAAGCGCATGGGCGTGGGCGCCAAACACGTCTACCCGCCAGCCGGCGAGCACAAGATTGTTCGCGACGATGAGCAGGTTCAGGGTGTCGCCCAAGGCGGGCGACATGACGAACGCGACGCTTTGCGGGCCGGATTGCACGTCAGGCAAGCCGCTGCCGATCGAACCGGTGCGATCCGCCTGATGCGCCTTGTCATTCCCCATACTGTCAATCCGGCCAAAGTCGATTCGCTCGAATGTTGCCACAAGAACGGCTAAATCATGGATTTCGGAGTCTTGCACCATATTTCGATTTTGAAAGCCTGGAGAACCTGCGCGCGAAGCCAACCAGGTGGTCCGCTTTGGCGATTTGATTTCGAAGCATTTCTTGAGGTGCTTGCAGCGCCCAGCCAGCCGGCCCGTGCCGCGTACCGAAGCGCTAGCACCGGCGCGACTCTGCCCCCTTCGAGCGGCGCGCGCGGCACGCGTTTTCTCGCGAAGCGCTGAAACTTTCGGTAAGACTCTTGAGTTCGTGACGCGGCGCGCTTCATGCACTATGCCGCTGGAATCGACCGGGCGGCGCAGCCATGTCCGCTTTCGATTTTGACTATGGGGATTCCCCTATGCATCACGCCGTCCGGCTCATTTTCTGACCGTCATTTCCAGCCATGCAAGTTGTCGTGTGCCTGACCTCGTTCAATCGCATCGATTGCGCGCGCATCTCCATGGAGATCATCAAGCTCAACTGGGCCTACAAATGGCCTGTGGTGCATGCCTGTTCGGATGACGGCTATACGCGTTATATCGAAGACGTCCTCGTCAAGCGCGAGCCGCGGCCGCTGACCTCCGGCGCCGCCGATCTGCTGCTCGCCTCGGTCACGGCGGCCATCGACCGCTTTCAGGCCGATTACGTTATCCACCTCGAAGCCGACACCTGGATATTCGATCAGAACGTCATCAGGCGGTACCTCGAGAAGCTCGCGGAAAAACCTCATGCGATGATCGCCGCCTCCTCCTGGAGCACCGATTGCATCCCGCAGTGGAAACGCTCGCCGTTGCTCGGAAGGCGGCTGCGCGCCGGCCTCGCTAGCGCCATCAGGCCGCTTGGATTCCGCTATGGGATTCGCGAGAGAAAGTCGCTCTCCACCCAGTTCTTCATCGCGAGGGCAACGCCCGCGTTCCTGGACATGCTGTCAGGGATGCGCGTGAAAGACGGCGACTTTCTGGAGAAGGAACTGTATGCGGCAGTGGTCGAGCGCTTCGGGCGGCGCGCGATCATCAACATGCCGGAGCGCGAGCCGGTCCATCCGCACTTCCGGCACGCTTGCGAGCCGCTCAGTCTGTTCTGCCAGCATTGGCCGAGCGCGGAAGACGCTCCGACGGATCGAACCCATCCGGACCTTACGCAGGACGACCGGCTGCGCGGAAAGAAGGAATGCCTGGCGACGGCGCCTTTGATGCGCCGTGGTCCGTACATGGAGCAACTGCTCAACAGCAGCGATTTGCGCTATTACAACGGCAACGCCAAGCGGTCGGGCTAACGCGCTCAACAAATACCAGGGTGGATTAGCGTCGCCCTCGCCTGAAAACATTAGTTGCCAAGCTAATCATATTGCGCTTTAATACGCTCCATGTTCGATCATTGCCTTTACTTCAACTCCGTCGCCCTTGGCCGCCTGGTCGAGCGCGAATGGACTATTGCCTACGCCGGCTTTGGACTCACACCGGCGCAAGGGTTTGTGCTGCGTGTCGTGCTTGCAACCCCAGGTTGCTTGAGCAGTCAGGTGGCCGATCTACTGGGCATCGCTCGTCCCACCACTACCCGTCTCATCGACAACCTTTGCGACAAGGAGTTGGTGGAGCGGCGTCAGGGTGAAGCGGACGGCAGGGAATGGGGCGTGTACCCCACCCGCTCGGGCAAGGCACTCGAGCGGCCCATTAACGAGGCGAGCGCGGACATTGCCAAAGCGTTGCGCCGGAAAATTGGGCCCGGCTTGTTCGAATCCGCTGTCTCTACCATGCACGACGTCCGCAAGGCACTCGATTAGCGCAGTCCGTTTGTTCGGTTGTCCATTTTCCTGCGCCAATCATTGTTTGCTTATTTTCCATCGCAAATGATTGCCTTGCCAATCAAATTGAGGAAGCCCGAATGGAAAAGCTTGCGGTACAGCGTCTGAATGTCTGTGAGGCTTCTCAGCGAGGCGCGCTCAAGGCGGAAGGAAAGCGGCACTGGACGGTTGGCATCGCGATTACGCTAGCTGCGATTGCCTTGTTTGCGATCGCTGCTGTTTTAGCGGCTTCAAGCGTGCCCGCCAACAACGCCTTGTGTCTTCAGAAGGTTGCAAACGATGAGCACGTAAGCCTTGACGCGTTCTTTCAGAACCCCGCACGACAGGACGCGCTAGTGGAGGCCGCTACCCTATGTTCACGCTAAACCGCAAGCGAACCGCAAAACGAGGCAGGCGGCGCGGAAAGCCCGGCGATGATCAACCGGCTTGGCGCGCTGCAACAGCCCGCTCGACAGGTTAGCGTTTTGGCGACCCGTTATGCGACATAGTTCGCTGCCCTGCGCTGCCGCACACCAGGACCGAACGTCAAGGCGCTAAGCAGCGCTAAAGCCCAAACACCGAGACCACCATAGAGCATCACCAGACCAAACCCATGCACGAGTGCGGCATGAACGATCGCGCCATGCGAAGCGATCGTCGCAAGTACCGCATCATGGTTTAGCAAACTCATGTCCCCTGCGGCTACTTTTTCGGCGAGCTGCTGCAATTGTCCCTCGTCGGCAATCGCCGCAAGCGCATGTTTCAGGTACGACAGCACACCTTCAAGAAGAATAAACCCCATCACGGCGATGTTGATCGCAAGCGTGATCAGCCGCGCACTCATGTCGATGCCAGAAGCCATCCCCGCGCGGTCCGCAGAGACTGCGCCAGTGGCCGTGTTCGTTACCGGCGTGTTGGTCAGACCCAGCCCGATCCCGGACAACAGGCAGCCGGGCAACATCGTGAGCCAGTTCGCATGCTCGGCACTACTGCCGAACTTCATCAGGATGAAGCCGAGGCCGATTGTGAACATGCCAAGCGGAATCACCCTGCGTGCCTCGCAGCGAAGCACGAGCCGCTCGGCTAGCGGCGGAACGACCAGTGTGGGCAAGGTATAGGCAAGCAGCGACAGCCCGGCGCTAACGCTCGCATAGCCCAGACCCCCATGAAAATAGATCGGCAGATAGATCATGAACGGCCAGAAACTGAAATTCATCCCCATCGAGCCGAACAGCGCGCCCGAAAAACTGCGGATGCGCAGCACCGAGAAATCGAACATCGGCCGCGCACTGCGCCGCTCCACCACCAGGAACGCGATGAAACTCAACACCGCCACGGCAATGATGCTGATTGCAGCGACGCTCCCGAAACCCAGATCCGGGCCTTGCGTAATGTAGTAAACGAGACCGAAGCACGCCACGGAAAGTGTGACGACGCCCGCCACATCCAGACGTTGCGCCTCCGGATCGCGCGACTCCTGCACGCCGGCGAAGACCAGGCCCAGTGCCACGAGCGAAACAAAAACGTGGATCAGAAAAACCCACTGCCAGTTCGATACCGCGACGATCACGCCGCCAATGATGGGACCGAATCCAAGTCCAATGCCAAGGATGATTCCCCAGGCTGCAAACGCCCTGCTGCGCTCGCGGCCTTCCTGAAACTGATGCGAAAGCACCGCCACCTGGCAGATCAGCATGGCGCCCCCGCCGATCCCTTGCAGAAACCGGCTCACGATCAAAGCCGACACGCTCTGCGCGATGCCGCAAAGCAACGACGTGATCGCAAACAGCACGATCGTGGCGGCGTACACGCGCTTTCGACCGAAGCGATCCGCGAGTGCGCCGGTTGCCATCAACACGGTTGTGCACGCAATCGTGTACGCATTCATGATCCATTGCATCGACTTGAAATCACCGTGCAGCACGGTCTGAAGCGTTGGGAGAATGGTTGGTACGCTGGAAATTTCGAGGCCGAACATCAAAGAGGTCAGGCAAACCGCAGCCAGTGCGAGGGCGTTTCTCGGATTATGGGTGTGCGTCATGGGTACCGCCGGAGGTTGAGTAAGGTCCGATCGCGCTGGGCGCGAGTTCAGGATTAATATATCGGGACCACACTTCCCCATTGGCGAGAGTTTTTCCCGTGAATTATTCCTGCAGGGACCCAATATGACGGACCGGCTCGATGGCGTAACGACCTTCGTACAGGTGGTCGACGCGGGCAGTTTCACGCTGGCGGCCGAGCGCATGCACCTCACGCGCTCGGCTGTCGGCAAGGTGATTACGCGGCTCGAGACCCGGCTCGGCGTGCGCCTCCTGAATCGCACGACGCGCAGCCAGACGCTGACTGAAGCCGGTCAAGCCTATTACGACCGCTGCGTGCGGGCGCTGGCCGAACTGGAAGCGGCAGAGGCCGACCTGGAGAGTGAGCGCACCGACCCGCAAGGCCGCTTACGTGTCAGCGTGCCGATTGCGTTCGGCCATCAATGCGTCGCGCCCGTGCTGTTCGAACTTGCACGCCAGCACGCGCAACTGCAGATCGATATGTCGTTTACGGACCGGGCCGTGGATCTCATCGAGGAAGGGTTTGATCTGGCGGTACGCATCGGCGATCTGCACGACAGCACGAGTCTGGCCGCGCGCCGTCTAGGTGTGCAACATATGAGCATTGGCGCCTCGCCGTCGTATCTGAAGCAGTACGGCATGCCTGCGGACCTCGACGACCTCCACGGGCATGCCGGCATCGCCTATTCGCGCGGTGGAGTATCGGCGCCTTGGCGCGTGCTCGATAGCGACGGCCATCAACAGGAATTGCGCATCACACCGCAACTAAGCCTCGACGACGTCCAGGCAATCGCAGACGCCGGCATTGCCGGCTTCGGCCTCGTGCAATTGCCATGCTGGTTGCTGAAACGCCACGTGCAGACAGGTGAGCTCGCCGTCGTGAGAGAGCGCTGCGGCGTGCGGGCGCAGGACATCCACGCGGTGTGGCCGAAGACGCGTTATCTGCCGCTCAAGACCCGTTGCGCGATCGATGCCCTCGTGGCAGAAATTCCGGACATGATTCGCGCCTGACGCACTAGCTACCCTGCAACGCTGTCCGTATTGCAGCAAGCCAAAGTCCCACTGCGTGCGCACCAGGATCGGCGAAACCGAGCGCGCGCTTGCCGACATAACTGGAACGCCCTAGCCGCGGACTCATCGATGCCGTCTGCTCCGCACCAGCTTTGGCTGCATTGACCGCGGCCAGCAACGCAGCGTCGACATCACCCGAATGCGCGAGCGCGCCTTGCAACGCTTCGGCAGCAGGCTGCAGCGCATCTACCATCGTGCGATCGCCAGGATGCGCGCCGCCGAGTTCCATCAGCGCCGCGACGCCCGCGCTAAATGCGTCTGTCCAACGCTTTGCATCGGCCCCGGTGGATTGATCCAGCACACTGCCCGCGCGCAGCAACATGACGGCATAGAGCGGCCCCGAAGTCCCACCCACGACGCGCCGGACTGTTGCGGACACGGCCCGCAATACCGCACCTGACGCCGTCTCTGCCGGGTAGCTGCCGATTTCCTGAAGGATGCCACGCGCGCCGCGTGAGAGACTGATGCCCAGGTCGCCATCGCCCACGCGTTGATCCATCTCGGTCAGGACCGGTTCCGCATCGATCAGGCACGCGCAAACCGCTTCGATTACACGGCGCAACCGGGATTCGCGGGCGAGCCGCGCGTCGTGGTTCTCACGAGGCGCGGTCGGCGCGTCTTTGATGGACGCCCGTGCAATATGGCCGCTCAAAGCGGGCCAAGCCGACGTATGTGCAGGCGCGTCGAGCCACGCAAGCCGCTCATCGTCGAGGCGTAATAAGGTCAGCGAAACACCGGCCATTTCTAGCGCGCTCAAGAAAGTGCCAGCCCACGCGCGCTCGACGTTGATGTGCCGCTCCCCAAGGTAGCGCAGTGCTGAAGCGGCCACAATGCTCAACTCGCTCTGCGGCGTGCCACCGAGATTGTTCACCAGCAACGCGACCCGCTCGCTCGTCTGCAGCGCAAGGTCGTCGACGATTTTCGTCAGCAGCCTCGCGACGATCGCATCAGCGGACTCCAGCGCGCCACGTTCGACGCCTGGCTCGCCATGGATCCCTAGCCCCCACTCGATCTCGCCATCGGCCAGCGTAAAACCCGCCTTACCTGCCGCCGGCACAGTGCACGGCGTCAACGCCACGCCCATGGTGCCGAGCTTGCTGGCGGCCTCGCGAGCCACCTGGGCCACTTCTGCCAGCGGACGTCCCTCGGCGGCAGCCGCGCCCGCAATCTTGTGAACCAGCACCGTGCCGGCCAGACCGCGCCGGCCGGCGTGCTCACCGCTTGCTGCCAGCGCGACGTCGTCCGCAACGATAACCATCTCGACCTTGGTACCTTCTGCGCGTGCGATCTCCGCGGCGAGGCCGAAATTGAAGCGGTCGCCCGTGTAGTTCTTGACGATCAGCAGCACGCCTGCGGGACCCGCTACAGCGCGGATTGCGTCGAGCACAGCATCCGTCGACGGCGACGTGAACACTTCACCTGCTACCGCTGCGCTGAGCATGCCCGCGCCGACATAACCCGCGTGTGCCGGTTCATGACCCGAGCCACCACCGGAAATCAGCGCGACCTCGCCGCGCCGGGCGGCCGCTTCTGCGTCAGCACGCACGATGATCGTGCCGCCCTGCAGCAAGGAAAGGTTGGGGTTGAGCGCAGCGAGTCCGTCGAGCATGTCGGGGACTACCGCGGAAACATCGTTGATGAGCTTTTTCATATGCGCCAGCTTCCTTGTAGGCCGCGGGCCCTGTCTCCATCACGAGCCGGTCGCGGCTGGGGTTGCGAGTCTGTCGAGAAACAGTTGCAAACACATCACCGGAAACCGGACTTTACCGCGCCTCGGCGTATAGCGTCGAATTGCACGGCAATGCAGGAAACCAGGACCACGAAAAGAAGCTGGAAACAAAGCGGAGCATAGACCCCAACCAGACGCTCACATCTTCACCACCGTAAGCAGGGTCTGCTTGCCGCTCTTGTAGTCATAGAGCGAGATCGCACCCTGCTTCAGATCGCCATGCGCGTCGAACTGGGTACGGCCCAGTACGCCGACAAAATTTGCCGCCGGCATCGCCGCGAGAATGCTCGCGGGCTGCGTCGAATTCGCACGCTTCATTGCATCGACGATGATGTACACGGCGTCGTAGGCAAACGGCGCATTCAGCTGCACATGTTGATGAAAACGTGCTTCGTAACGCTGCTCGAATGCAGGGCCATCCGGCATCTTCTCAAGCGGCATGCCGGCAATCGAGCACACGACATTGTCGGCGGCGTCGCCCGCCAGCTTCGCCAGCGAGTCGGCACACAGACCGTCGCCACCCAACACCCGCGAAGTAATGGCAAGCGCACGCGCCTGCTTGGCAAAGGGGCCGCCAGTGGCATCCATGCCGCCATACATGATGATGTCCGGATGCTCACCCTTGATCTTCGTAAGAATCGAACGGAAATCGACCGCCTTGTCGGTGGTCGCGTCGTGCGACAACACATTGAGCCCATCTGCCTTCGCCTGTTTCTCGAACTCGTTGGCGAGGCCCTGGCCATAGGCGGTTGCGTCGTCAACGATCGCTACGGTTTTCGCCTTCAGGTCCTTCTGTGCGTAATTCGCCAGGGCTGGTCCCTGTTGCGCATCCGTCGCCACCACCCGGTACGCGGTCTTGAAGCCCTGTTGCGTGTACACCGGATTGGTCGCCGAGGGCGACACTTCGACGATGCCGGCATCGCTGTAAATCTTCGACGCCGGAATCGTGGTGCCCGAATTCATATGACCAACCACCGCGGCGACATGATCGTCGACCAGTTTTTGCGCCACCTGCGTGCCCTGACGCGGATCCGAAGCGTCATCCTGAGCGTCCAGTTCCAGGGTCACCTTGTGGCCGTCGATCACCAGTCCTTTCGCATTGATTTCTTCCACGGCGAGACGCGCGCCGTTTTCCGTGTCTTTACCCCACTCGGCGTTCGGACCGGTCAACGGTGCGACGTGACCGATCCTGACCACTTCGTCCGCACGGGCCAAACCTGTGCCCGCCGTAACCAGCCCACCCAGAATGCCGACCGTCGCCATACGACGAAACCCTGCGAACATGCTCATACCCCACCCGCCATAGTGTTGGTTCAATCAGGAACGCGCTGCGCGAAGCAACTGACAAACACCTGCAACGGGCCACGATGGCCTTGCGCGTTCACCTACCCCAGCCAGGCTCGCCAGATGCGATATGGCTTAAGGGTTAGGGCGAATGTAGTCAGAACGAAAAGATCGGCATTGAACCGATCGGCCCGAAAACAGAAGAATTGCGGCAGCGCGGATTACCCTTATTGATGCGCCCAGCCAGCCTTATACTGGCCGTGTTCAATTGTTTGTTCTGCTCAAGTTCCGTTTCTTCGATCAGGAAATCGTCATGCGCCAGACCGATAATGCAATTCGCAGGGACGATTGTCCCGCGGGCCGTGAGCTGGTCGAGCATCTGGATCACGCCGCGGACATGCCGGAGCAGCGCGGCAACCGCTCCAGCTCTGCGGAGCTCAACGTGGGTTTTCTGCTTTGGCCGCGCTTCCCGCTGCTCTCGCTGGCCGGGCTGTGCGATGCGCTGCGTCACGCCGCCGATCTCGGCGACCAGAGCCGGCCCTTGCGCTGTTCATGGACCATCATCGGCGAACAGAACGAGGTAGTCGAGGCGAGTTGCGGCGTGACCGTAACGCCGCAGGCTGCATTTCCGCCAGTGGAGCAGTTCGATTACATCGTGGCAATTGGCGGCTTGCTGCCGCATCTCGACGACGCCCATCCATGCTATTGGGATTACCTCCGGCAAGCAGATCGAGCGGGGATTCCGCTAATCGGCATGTGCACAGGCAGCTTTGTGCTGGCGCGCGCGGGGCTAATGGAAGGCCACGTGGCCTGCGTACACAGCTTCCATCTTGAGGATTACCAGCAGATGTTCCCCGCGCTGCGCGTCATCACGCACAGTGACTACCTGATCGACGGTAATCGCATCACCTGCGCCGGCGGCATCTCCGTTATCGAACTGGCGACTCGTCTGATCAGCCTGCATTGTGGAGCCGACCGCGCGTCGAAGGTGATTCATCAGATGACAGTCAGCCGGCAAAGCGGTACCTCATTCGTCGAACGGCGTCGCGCGCTAGGCTATCTCTCCGTTGAAGACGTGACGGTGCGGCACGCGATCATCCTGATGGAGGAGAACCTCGAAGCACCGCTGAATATCGCCGTAATCGCCAAAATGAGCGGCACCAGCGTGCGGCAACTCGAACGCGCTTTCATGACAGCCATGAAAACGTCGCCTAACGAATTTTATCGGCAGATGCGCCTGCGCTACGCACGCTGGATGTTGCTCAACACCGCCCGACGCGTCACCGACGTCGCGTACGAGTGCGGCTTCGCCGACTCCGCACACTTTATTCGCGTGTTCAAGGAAACCTACGGCGTGACGCCCGGCAAACTGCGCGCCTCAGTTGGGGCGCCCGCAACGGAGGCTTGACGGTAGCCCGCCCCCTGTCGCTTTTCTTCTATTTTTCTGCAGATTGGTGCAATCGCAGTGCCCGGCTTTACCCGTACATTGCCTGTCATGAAAGACAAGGCCCACATCGTCGTGATCGGTACAGGCGGCACCATCGCAGGACGCGGCGCATCGTCCGTCAACACATCGGACTATGCGTGCTCTGTTCTATCGATCGACGAAGTGCTATCGGGTATCCCACAAGCGCACGCTATTGCGCGCGTAAGTGCGGAACAACTGATGCAGATCGGTTCGGAGAACTTCTCAACCACGCATCTGCTGACACTCGGCAAACGCATCGATACGCTGCTCAAGCAGGACGATATCGACGGCATCGTGGTGACGCATGGCACCGACACGATCGACGAGACCGCTTACTTTCTGCACCTGACGTTGAAGAGTTCAAAGCCCGTGGTGGTAGTCGGCTCGATGCGGCCACCGTCTTCGCTCAGCGCAGATGGCCCGTTGAACCTGTATAACGCGATTCTCGTCGCCGGCAGCGAAACCTCTCACGGCAAGGGCACGCTGGTCGTTGCGAACGATGAGATACATAGTGCGCGCGATGTCGTCAAGACCAGCACGTTCAAGCTCGAATCGTTCCGCTCACCCTATGGCCCGCTCGGATATGTCGTCGAAGGCAGCCCGCGCTATTACCGCACGCCGGCGCGCCGCCATACGCTCAGTACCCAATGGTCGATCGATGCGATAGACGAGTTGCCGGAAGTCGGCATTGTCTATGCACACGGCGGCATCGATGCCGCCGTGATCGACGCCACCGCGCAATCTGGCGTACGAGGCTTGATTTACGCGGCTACCGGCAACGGCAATGTCGCGGCGCATGTCGTCGGCGCGCTGCAGCGGGCAAGACGCCGCGGCGTGCAGATCGTGCGAGCCTCGCGAACCGGCAGCGGCATCGTGATACGCAACGCCGCGCAACCGGACGACGAGTACGACTGGCTCGTCGTCGACGATCAGGTGCCGCAAAAAGCGCGGCTTCTGCTGATGCTCTCGCTTGGCAGCGAACAACGCAGCGCGGATCTGCAGGACGCGTTCTACCACTACTGAAGCGCAACCAGCCGCTGCGGCCTGCACGGATTCCCGCTCAGCTTCCAGTCAGTTGCTCAAGACTGTCTACATTCTCCGAATACGTCCCCGTCTGGGTGCCCACGGTAACGACAACATTCACCGACGACGCCCCTGAAGCCGTAATCGTTTCAACCGCGCCATCGTCCGTCAGCTGAATCACTCCGCCTTCCAGGTTGCCGTTGCTGATCGTAACCGCAGTAGGAGTGGTGACCCCGAAGGAAATCACCGCGTCGCTCGCCTGCACGCTGATCGCGCCGCTGGACGACAGCGTGTCGCTAGACGGATCTACGCCGTGCAGACGCGAATAGGCAAGCGCAGTAATCGTGATGGTGCCGCTGACGTTTCCAGAGCTCGCCGTATGCGTAATGGCCAGCGTGACCGTCGGTGCGCTTGCGGTCGTCGTGGTGGCGCCCGTGGCGGCATCGTAGCTCATTGAAAACGTTACCGTCCCGTTGACTGACGTGACGCCGTCGGGCGAAGTCAAGGTCAGGTTGTTCGCGGTTTCAACGGCGGTGTACGACCAGTCCGCCGAATTGTTGCCCACCACACCCTGCGCGCTTTGCACCTGCACCGTCACCGAACCGCTGACCGACGCACTGCTCGATACGGCTGGAGCCTGCACCTGCCCCACGCACTGGTTGAAGGTAACTGTTGCCGTCTCCCCGCTTTGCAGACCGGATGCACCTGCGTTCTGCGTGGCGATGTCGATCGAGCCACTGCCAGGACACAACTTGGTAGTTGTGGCCGCGCTCGACGTGACACCGGTCACCAAGGACTGCACGACTGACGAATAGATCGCGCCCACGCCGGGACCGGACAGAATTCCGAAGGCCGCCGCATAGCGGGCAACCGGTTCGCTCTGCACTGCCGTCGAGAGTTTTAGCTGGTTCGAAGCAGCGGTACTGCTGGCGCTACCCGACCCTCCGCCACCGCCGCATGCACCCAACAGGGCCGATGCCGCGATAAGCGCGACTGCAGCGAATGACCGTGACGCCTGATACAAAGACATGCTTGCTCCACTCAAAAATGCCGGCGTGCACACGGTCCCGCCACTCGCAAACGAAGGCGCTCGTGCGCCGCGTTTAATCAGACAAATCGGTTCGTCTGCATGTCCGTGTGTGCGAAACGGACGAACCAATGAACAGAGTGATTATCGAAGCGAGGCGTCGTCGGCAATCTCACGAACAGGCCTTAAAAAGCAGGTCTAATCTGCGCAGGCGAATCGATCATTTAGGATTCCGGCAATACTTACCCGCAGAAAATTCCGGTTGCGCGAAGTTCGACTTCACGAATCAGAACTGCTGTGTGATTTCCCCGTTGTTCATGCATTTGAACTCGCCGCTCGAACCGTAAAGTCTCTTCCACAAGACGGATTTCGTTTACGGAGAAGGCGCGGTGAAACAGGTAAAGAATGCTGCTCTCGCAGCAGCAACGGTAATACTCGCGGCAAGCGCAGCGAGCACGGTAAGTGCGCAGGAAGTGTATGTTCAGGGTGGCACGCTGGGCGCCGGCGTCGGCGCTGCATTGCCGCTCAGTTCGTGGGCCGGTGTGCATGCCGAACTCGAAGGCTTCGGTCTCTCGCATTCGGTCACGGTGGACGGCAATGTTTACGATGGCCGTCTCACGCTGTTACAGGGTGGGCTGTACCTCGATCTGTTTCCGTTTTCGTCGAGCGGCTTTCGCGTGACAGCCGGCGCGCTGATCAACAATGACGAGTTGAAGGCGCACGCTGTCGCCAACTCGGACGGTAACTACAAGATCGGGAATAGTTACGTGCCCGCCGTCGGCGCTGCTCCATCCGCAACCGCCGAATTTCCGCACGTGATGCCGTATCTCGGCATCGGTTACGGGCACAAGCCGGTTTCGAAGGGCTTTGGGGTGACGTTCGATCTGGGCGTGGCCTATGGACGTCCACACGTCGACTACAGCGTGCCGCAGATCTACACACTGTTCACGACCCAGGCGAACATCGATCAGGAAGAGCAGAAGCTCAATAATGACGTAGCCCGTTACAGGTGGTACCCGGTCGCGCAGATCGGTGTGACTTACCGGTTCTGAGTTGCGCGCGTTATCCGAAGTCCGGTTGATGACTCCCAGCCGCCGCCGTCTGCGCCAGCGGCTCACCAAACTGCAACGCCGCTAGCTGGGCATAAAGCGGCGAGCTCAGAAGAAGTTCGGCATGACGTCCCTGCGCAATGATGCGTCCATGTTCCAGCACGATAATGCGGTCGGCCTGCTGAACGGTCGCTAGCCGGTGAGCGATGACCAGCGTGGTGCGGTTTTGCGCGGCATTGTCCAGCGCCTTCTGCACGAGACGTTCGCTGGCGGCATCGAGTGCGCTGGTGGCCTCGTCGAGCAGCAGGATGGGCGGATTCTTCAGGATCGCACGAGCAATCGCAATGCGTTGCCGCTGTCCGCCGGAAAGCCGCACACCGCGTTCACCGAGAAACGTGTCGTAGCCCTGCGGCAGTTCTTCGATAAAACCCGCCGCAGCGGCCATTTCCGCAGCGCGCTGAACTTGCGCGAGCGTGGCCTCGGGCGCGCCGTAGCGAATGTTATCAAGCACGCTACCCGAAAAGATCACCGATTCCTGTAGCACCACACCAATCTCACGGCGCAGTTCATCGAGCGGCACCTGTCCCGTAGGGACACCGTTGATCAGAATCGTGCCGCCCTGTGGGTCGTAAAAGCGCAGCAGCAATTGGAACAAGGTGGTCTTGCCGGCGCCGGACGGTCCCACTAGCGCAACATGCTCGCCCGCGCGCACGTGCAGCGAGAGCGCGGATAGCGCAGCGATGCCGGGGCGTGACGGATACGAGAAGCTCACGTTGTCAAAGCGGATGCCGTCCCCGCGCGCCGGCAATGTGATAGTGGACTCGGCTTGTACCACTGGCGAGCGCGCGGCCAGCAGCTGCAGCAACCGCTCAGTCGCGCCAGCCGCGCGCTGCAGATCGCCCCACACTTCCGCGATCGCCCCTACCGCGCCAGCGGTGAACACCGCGTAAAGAATGAACTGGGACAATTGGCCGGCCGTCATGCGCCCGGCCAGCACCGCCTGCGCCCCGAGCCACAGCACGAAGACAATCGCGCTGAACACCAGCACGATCACCACGGCGGTCAGCCACGCGCGCGCCCGGATACGCGTGAGCGCAGTTTCGAAAGCCACTTCCACCGCGCCGCCAAACCGCTGCGCCTCGAAAGGCTCCTGCGTATAGGACTGCACAGTAGGCATGGCATTGAGTACCTCGCCCGCCAGTGCGCTCGTGTTCGCTATCTTGTCCTGACTGGCACGAGAAAGACGCCGCACGCGCCGTCCGAAGATGACGATAGGTGCGACCACTACGAGCAACGTAACGATGATATAGCCCGACAACACAGGACTGGTCACTACCAGCATCGCTACGCCGCCGGTCAGCATGAAGAAGTTGCGCAAGCCCATGGAAAGGCTCGTGCCGACCACGGCCTGGATCAACGTGGTGTCAGCCGTAAGCCGCGACAGCACTTCTCCGGTCTGCGTGGTTTCGAAGAACTGTGGGCTCATCCCCAGCACGTGCTCGTAGACCGCGCGCCGCAAGTCCGCCGTTACGCGCTCCCCTAGCCACGACACCAGATAGAAGCGCAGCGCCGTCGCGGCAGCGAGAATCAGCGAAACGAAGAACATCGCGAGGAAATAACGATCGATGTGCACGCGTTCGCCGCTCGCAAAGCCACGGTCAATCAGGTATCTGAACGCCACCGGCAACACCAGCGTCGCACCTGCTGAGGTGATCAGAGCGAGGAACGCGAGCGCCCAGCGCCCGGCATACGGACGCAGGAAGGGAAACAGGGCAAACAGCGGCGCGATACGCCGTGAGGCCGGTGCAGGGTCTGGCATGAGGATTCCCAAGGGATCGAAGATCGCCTCGATTGTGCCAGTCCCTGCCGATTTGAAGTTGTTCCCCCGCGAAAAGACTGACGCCGCCCAGAAGATTGCCAGCACCCCGGCAGCGCCCGCTTGCTGTGAACGTCCAGAAGGATCAAGATCGGGGCGACACATTCCTCGCAAGTCATTCCCATGACAGACCTACCCGATCCTGATCCCGACGCCGATAGCGATCCCGACAAACTGAAAGGACCTGGCGGCATGTCGTTGCGTCAGATCCACGAACAGGTGCAAAAGAGCGTCGAACGCGATCGCGAAGCGCGCGCCGGCCATGATGCCCAGGCCATGCCGCGCAGCAGATGGCAGCGTTGGGTGCGGTACGTGTGGGGGCGTAGCGGTCGCCGCTAAGCGTTCAAGCTCAAAGGCTCGCGGCCCCCATATCGGCCGGCGAGCGGAAGTCTGCAAAAAATACACGGCCCCGCAGCACGCCTCACGGCGCCCTGCAGGGCCGTACCTACACGCTAGCTACGATCAGAAGCGGTGCTTCAGACCAACCGCCACAACAACCTGCGAGTTATTCGACGACGGATCCAGACTGTAGACGCTGGCGTCGAACGCTGCATTGCCGTTGCCGCCGCCAACACGCTGATACACGCCTTCCAGATAGACATCCGTGCGAGCCGAAAGGAAGTAATCGGCCTGAGCCATCACCTGGTTCCAGTGCGGCGTGGCCGACGTAAAGCCCTTCGTCGCGCCGCCGAAGCCGCCCGTCGTGTACGTGTACGCAACGCCCAGGCTTAAGTCCGGCATCACGAAATAGCGGCCGTTGATTTCGAAGTTGTCGAACTTGATATAGCTGCCGCCGATCGCACCCGTAGACGTGCTGCCGCCCTGCCAGATGCCCGTCACGTTGTCGGTGACAGAATGCGTCCACACCGCGCCAACGGAGGACTTGCCGAACTTGTACTGGACACCGGCACCGTAGATCTGCTGGCTGCCGCCCGTCGTGAGCTGGTCGCCGTCGCCCGTGCTGACTGCACCCGTTGCGTTCGCCAGTGCGGACTGCGCCGTGCGGTTGATCTGCAGGTATGCGGCCGCGACGTTGAACGGACCATACGTGTAGCTCGTACCCAGGCTGTATGCGCTGTTGTTGGCAAAATCACCCGCCTCGCCGGAGAACGCATACATCGCGCCTGCCTTGAAGCCGCCAAACGAAGCGCTGCTGAACTTGACCGAGTTGTTCAGACGCAAATCGTTGTTCAGGTTGTCGTTGTCGTACACGTGCGACGCAAGGTTGCCGCCGAAGCCCGAACCCGTCGCGCTCAAAGGTGCAACGTAGTCGACCATGAAGTCGTATTGACGACCGAGTGAGAGCGTGCCGTACTGTTCCGAACGCAGACCGACCCAGGCTTGCCGGCCGAACAGGTCGCCACCGTTCTTCAGGGCGCCGCTGTCAACGTTAAAACCGTTCTCGAGCCAGAAGACCGCGGCAAGCCCACCGCCAAGATCTTCCGAGCCGCGCAGACCCCAACGCGACGTGAAGACGTTGCCGCTTTGCATCGACCAGGAGCTGGCGCCCGGTGATGTGGCGCTCGATTCCGACACACGCGCGTTGTTCTGGTAAACGACGCCGGTATCAATGAGCCCGAAGAGCGTGACGCTGCTTTGCGCGTGTGCCGCTCCAGCCAGAAGCATGGCCGACGCAGCGGCCAGATATCGCATCTTGATCAAAACCTCACCCCATATTCAAGTTCGTGTTTCCCATCTGGCGATCGGCGACCGCCATGAAAACGGGTGGAGTATAGGGTTGAGCCCAATTGCAATGAATGCACAAATCGTGGAAATCAGCCTTCCTGTTTTTGAGGGCAAAAATTCATAAAACTTTAACGTTACTGAATTCAATGGCTATTGACGCGCCTACTCAAGGGACAACATTAAATGTGCATCTCTCAGGGAGAGATATCGCCGGTCGATGACCCGGGCAGCCGCTTCCCTCATGTCGCAATTTAGCTACAGGAAGCGCTGCATATTCTCATAAGACTCAATTGAACCAAAGGACGATCGTCATTTGAAATTTCAGCGTCGGCCAACTGAAATTTAGAAAATAAAGTCATTTATAAAATAAAATTTAATTTCTAAAAAAACTTTCATCTTTCAACGGTGGTGTCGAAGCCTCGATGTCAGTATCGGCATCACGGTCGAGCACCGCTCGCGCCGTCGTCATATCGAGCGCCCCCTCCCACCGCGCCACCACGATAGTTGCCACACCGTTGCCTATCAGATTGGTCACGGCGCGCGCTTCGTTCAGGAAGCGATCGACGCCTAGCAACAGTACCAGGCCGGCCACAGGAACCTTGTGCATGGTCGATAGCGTGGCCGCGAGTGCGACGAATCCGGCGCCCGCGACACCGGCTGAGCCCTTGGAGGTCAGCAGAAGCACGCTCATCACCAGCAACTGATCCCAGATCGTCAGGTGGATGTTCATGGCTTGCGCAATGAAGAGGGTCGCCATCGTCAGGTAGATTGCCGTGCCATCTGCATTGAACGTGTAACCGGTCGGCAATACCATTCCGACGACGGGCCGCGAACAACCCAGCTTCTCCATTTTGATGAGCATCTGCGGCAATACCGCTTCGGTGGAAGCCGTACCGAGCGTAATGAGGATTTCGTCCTTGATGTAACGGAGAAACTTCCACAAGGACAAACCACATAGCCGCATGACGGCGCCCAGCACGACGATCACGAAGACGATCGAAGTCAGGTAAAGGCAGAACATCAGTTAACCGAACGATGCGAGCGTGCCGATTCCGTACTTGCCGATCGTGAATGCCATGCCGCCGAAAGCGCCGATCGGTGCGACATACATGACAATTCGAACCACGCCGAACATGCCCTGCAGGAACATATCGAGCATGTCGACCAGCGGCGCGGTACGTGGCCCCAGTTTGGCAAGGGCGATCGCAAACAACACTGAAAAGAAGATGATGGGCAGCATGTCCCCGTTAGCGAACGCGCCGACGATACTGTTCGGCACGATGCTCATCAGGAAATCGAGCGTGCCGTGCTGCTGCGCCGCGTGGGTGTAGCTTGCAATCGACGCGCTATCGATATGCGCCGGGTCGATGTTCATCCCACTGCCAGGCTTGATGACGTTCACGACCAGCAGACCGATGGCGAGCGCGATGGTGGATGCGACTTCGAAGTAAAGAATGGCCTTGACGCCGACTCGCCCCGCCTCGTGAAGATCGCTCATGCGCGCAATCCCGACCACCACCGAAGCGAAGATGATGGGTGCAAGCGCCATCCGGATCAGCTTGATGAACAGGTCCCCTAACGGCTTGAGCTGATCGCCGGTCTCAGGATAGAAGTGTCCGACCAGAATGCCGGCGATGATGCCAATCAGGACCTGTACATAAAGCCTGGAAAGATATTTTCCAATCGTTGAAACCAGCATGTCTGTCTCCTGTCGTCCTTTTTGCTTTTTTGTGGACGCTGCGCCGGCGCTTTGAGCCGGCGCGGTTTCGCTAACGGCTTACGCGGAAAGCTTCTTCATCTCCGCAAAGAGATCGGCCTTGCCTTCAAAGCCGATACCCGGCAAGTCGGGCATGGTGATATGGCCGTTCTCGACCTTCACGCCATCCGGGAATCCACCATACGGCTGGAACAGATCCGGATACGACTCGTTACCGCCAAGCCCCAGGCCAGCGGCGATATTCAACGACATCTGGTGGCCGCCATGCGGGACGCAGCGGCTCGGCGACCAGCCATGCTGGCGAAGCATGTCGAGCGTGCGAAGGTATTCGACCAGCCCGTAGCTCAACGCGCAGTCGAACTGCAGCCAGTCGCGGTCTGGGCGCATGCCGCCATAGCGGATGAGGTTGCGGGCGTCCTGCATCGAAAACAGGTCTTCGCCAGTCGCCATCGGATTGGCGTAGTAGTTTCGTAGCGTCGCTTGCAGTTCGAAGTCCAGCGGATCACCCGGTTCCTCGTACCAGAACAGGTCGTACTGCGACAACGCCTTCGCATATTGAATCGCGGTGTCGAGATCGAAGCGGCCGTTGGCATCGACTGCAAGCTTCTGGCCGTCACCCAGCACGCTCAGGATCGAATCGATGCGACGCAGGTCTTCGTCGAGCGATGCTCCGCCAATTTTCTTTTTCACCACCGTATAGCCCCGGTCGAGATAGCTGCGCATCTCGTCCTTGAGCTTTCCGTGGTCCTGGCCCGGGTAGTAGTAACCGCCCGCGGCATAGACGAAGACCTTGCGATCGGGTTGACCATTGCCGTAGCGGTCGGCCAGCAACTGGAAGAGCGGCTTGCCTTCGATCTTCGCGACGGCGTCCCAGACCGCCATGTCGATTGTGCCGATGGCAACCGAACGCTCGCCGTGACCGCCCGGCTTCTCGTTCGAGAACATCGTGGCCCAGATTTTGTGGGGGTCGAGGTTATCCCCGGCGTCGTTGATAAGCGTGTCCGGAGCGGCTTCCAGCAGACGCGGAATGAAGCGCTCGCGCATCAATGTTCCCTGTCCGTAGCGGCCGTTGGAGTTGAAGCCGTAACCGACGACCGGCTTGCCGTCACGCACGACGTCGGTCACTACGGCGACCAGACTCAGCGTCATCTTGCTGAAGTCGATATAGGCGTTGCGGATCGGTGAGCTGATAGGGACGGTTTTTTCGCGGATTTCAACGATTTTCATGAGGGTCTCCTGGCGGCATCGCGCGTCGTCGATGCAACGGGCTGTAAGAGCCGCTAGGTTATGCCCTGCAAGTAGCGTTATGATTCACTGAAAGTCACTTCTTTATTAACTTACGGTGAAGACTGACCTCGCCTCCCACCTGCAGTTTTTCGTCCTGCTCGCACGCCACGGAAATCTGACCGCGGCCGCACGCGAACTCGATCTGACGCCACCCGCAGCGACCAAGCGGTTAGCTCAGCTGGAGGCGCGCCTTGGCGTGCGACTGGTGAACCGCACCACGCGCAGCGTCAGCCTGACCGCTGAAGGTGAAACCTACCTGCACCATGCGACGCGAATTCTGGCCGAGGTGCGGGAGATGGAAGATGCCGTTTCATCCAGCAGGTCGATGCCGCGAGGACTGCTGCGTGTGAACGCGACGCTGGGGTTTGGCCGCACCACGATCGCGCCGCTTGTTTCCGAGTTCGCAAAACGTCATCCGCATGTGGAAGTACAGCTTGACGTCACCGACCGGCCGATCGATCTCGTAGACAGTGGTGTCGATCTGGCCATCCGCTTCGGTTCATTGCCCGACAAGCGACTCAACGCGCGGCGCGTCATGTCGAATCGCCGATTCCTCTGCGCATCGCCACGCTATCTGGAGCAGCACGGCACGCCTGCGACGCTTGCCGACCTTTCCGATCACCAGTGCATCGTGCACCGCCAGAACGACGATGCCTATGGGATCTGGCGCCTGATGCACAAAGGACACCCCGAGGTGGTAAAGGTGCAAGGCATGCTGTCAAGCAACGACGGCGACATTGTGTTGGGTTGGGCACTCGACGGACACGGCATCCTGGTCCGCTCGGAATGGGACCTTGCGAAATACCTGGAGAGCGGACGACTGCGCATTGTTCTGCCAGAGTTTGTGCAGCCCTCGGCAGACCTCTTTGTTTACTATCCAAGCAAGCGCAATCAGTCCGCACGCGCCCGAGCGTTCGTAGACTTTCTGGTCGAACGATTTAAAAAGCCAGTAATACCTGCTGTTTAGGCCGCTTCTCTCCGACACCGGCGGACCGCGCCATAACGGTATGGTATCAATTAACAATCCTTAACGAACCCGGCCTCCCGACTGCTGTTCGTTGCCTTTAAACTGGGCTCTCCGCCGCGAAATATAACCAGACTAGCCTGGACATCGACGCGTTCCCTTCCCGAACGTTCGATCTGGACCGCGCTCGGGTTCTTCCGATCGCCTATCGTCACCATGAATACACTTCAGACTCCAATCGTCCCTGTCGCAACCGTACTACTGGTCGACGATCAACCGATTGTTGGAGAGGTGATAAGACGCGCCCTCGAGAACGAGACCGGCATCCTTCTCCATGTCTGCACCGAGGGACGCGAAGCCCTCTCCACGGCGTGCCGGATAAAGCCCACGGTAATCCTTCAGGATCTCATCATGCCAGGCATAGATGGGCTGGATATCGTGCGCAGCTATCGCACTCATCCCGTCACGGCGAACGTCCCGGTTATCGTGCTGTCTTCGCGGGAACAGCCTACGATAAAAAGCGCAGCATTCGTTGCCGGCGCTAATGATTACCTGGTCAAACTACCCGACTCGATCGAGCTGATCGCGCGAATCCGATATCATTCGGCATCCTATATTAGTCTGCGCCAGCGCGACGATGCGATGGATTTTCTCTCGCATGACATGCGCTCGCCGCAAACGTCCATTCTGGCCCTGCTCGAACTCTATCGCGCGGAACACGGGACGCTCACGCCGCTGCTCGAGCGTATTGCCACGCACGCCACCAATGCACTGGAACTGGCGGACGGCTTCCTCAATCTCGCGCGTGCACAGTCGGAATCGCGGCAATTCGAAATCGTCAACCTGAACGAGATACTGATCGTTGCCGTCGATCAGCTCTACGAAAAGGCTGTCGCTAAAGGATGCCGCATCTCCATCGAAGCGCCCGACACGTCGCTGGTGTGTCTTGCCGACAGCCTGCTATTGACTCGCCTCGTCACCAACCTGCTCGACAACGCATTGAAATACGGACCGCGTGACGCGACCGTGCGCTGCATCCTTGCGGATACGCGCGAGGGTCTGCTTATAGGTGTGGAGGATGAAGGCACGGGCATTCCGGCGAGGGAAACGGACCGCGTCGCGGAGCGCTTTGTCCGGCTGCCGTCTGGAGTGATCAATGAAGCGAGCGGCTTCGGTCTGGGGCTGGCATTTGTCAATTTCACCGCCACTAAACATAGAGGCCGCGTGATCATGAGCCGAACGGAGAGAGGCTTTATGATCGGCGCGCTCTTGCCTAAGGCCGAGCAGCTGCCGAGAAGTCTCGGTGCAAGGTAAAGTTGACCAGCGAATGATCTGATGTTTGCAGTATCAGGCTCTGCATAGCAGCAATAACCGCAGGCGGGTTAGCCTTGCAAAGGCAAAGCTGACCACCCGCGGGATTTTCTTGCCGGGCAAGCTTACCGGGCCTGCGATTGACCCTGCTGAGCGGATTGCTGGTCTTGTCGGGCAGCGTCCTGCTTCGCCTTCTTCGCCGCCATATGATGGCCCACCGCGCATCCCCCTGCGGCGCCCACCGCTGCGTGGCCGTTGCCAACATAGTGGCCCGCAACGCCGCCAGCCGCGGCGCCTTTCAGGCATCCCGCAGCGTTCGCTTCGCCGGCCAGCGCCATTGAGACGATGCATGCGGTCAGTACGATAACTTTGGATTTCATCTGCTTTCTCCCTGTGAGTTCGGCTTGGCTTCATAGCCTTGCTTCTAACCAGGAGAGCGCAAGTTCCATTCCATCCATAGCGATTGGGGCAACGTGAAGCGAAAACGTCGCGGTTCGCGTCACGTACTCTTCGCACACTTTTAACTTTCGAAGTCTTTCGAAACCTAAAGCACTTACAAATTCCGGTCGATACGCGAGTGGTCAATGCAAGCTGCCCAAAGGACCAGGATGAACAGATCAGAATCACGTTCACACGCCAGGCGAACTGTATCGGCATCGCGCCTGCGTAGATTGCAATGGTATTTTCGGCCGCGGCTCGGCCTGCGCGACCTCGACGCGTTGCTTCGCCCAAAGCGCGGGGTGACAGGACAGCATGCCCGTCGATGACGGCGCCCGATGCTGTTTGCGGTCTCCGTCCGTGCGTGGGGCGTACGGCGCGAATACGCCGGGGCCCGCGGTAGACGTGTGACGGCAAACGAGGCCAGGCCGCGGATTCTCAGGACCGTGTGAGGGTTGGCTCTCGAAAGCCGTATAGCCGGTGCGCGTTCTTCGTCAGAATCGCGGTGCGGGTCTGCTCATCCGGCGCCCACACGGCGAGCGTATCGAGCAACTGCCCGACTGTCGGCATGGCGCCCCACAAAGCGACGTGCGGCCAGTCGGAGCCCCATACGCAGCGATCCGGCGCCGTTGCGATCAGGGCGCGTGCGTAATCGGCGGTATCGGCGTACGCGGGCGCCTGGGTACTCAGCCGGTATGCACCGGAAAGCTTGACCCATGCGCCGTCGCGCACCAGTGCCAGCAGACCTTTAAAGCCCGCGGACTCAACGCCGACTGCGGTCGGCATGTGGCCCATGTGATCGATCACGATGGCCGAGCGCAGCTTGTCGAGCCGCGGCGCGAGTTCAGGCAAGCTCCGCGCGTCCAGCAAGAACTGGATATGCCAGCCCCAATCGCGCGCCAATGCGTCGTACTCGGCCAGTTGCGAAAAACCGATGCCGCCTCCGCCGAACAGCACGTTCAGGCGCAATCCAACCGCGCCGGCGTCCGTCATGTCCTGGTACGCAGCATCGCCTAATCCTAGTGACGGCACCACCACGCCGCGCAACCTGTCCGGATTCGCACGCAGCGTTTCCAGCAGCAGCGTGTTGTCCTGCCCATGCACGCTCACCTGGACCAGCACGCCATACTGCGAACCTGTGTCGTCGAGCATCTTCAGATAGGCCGCGGGGGTGGCCGCTGGCGGCGTGTACGAGCGATCGGGCATCCACGGATAACGCGGCGGCTCTCCGATCACGTGCGCGTGTGTATCCACGGCGCCGGGCGGCATGACGAAGGTGGACGGCCCCGATTGCACTGCAGCGGGCGGCGGACACAGCGGTGCATCATGATTTTCCGTTGAACCGGTCATTTAGGGATCCTTGCATGTTGGATTGCCCGGTCCGCGCGGCCATAACGCGTGCGGCTCCGAAGCAGGCTTAAAGACGAAGCATGTCCCGCGTGGCTCACGTCCCGTGCGGCAGAGACTTCTCAGAGGTCGATTCCGGCTGCTGGGCGGGGATCAGATGATCGGCATCGTCGAGCCGTCGTCCTCGCGTCTCAGGTAACGCCAACACCGTCACAAATACGGCCGCGTTAGCGATAACGGCGAGAATGCAAATCGCGTTTCCCAGTCCGGTCTTCGCACTCAGGAGGCCGACGAGGGCCGGAAACAAGGCGCCGATACCGCGGCCGAAATTGTAGGCAAAACCCTGGCCGTTCGCGCGAAGCGCAGCGGGAAACAGCTCCGTGAGATGCGCACCGACTCCGCCGAAGATTCCCGACGCACAAAATCCGAGCGGGAATCCAAGGTAGAGCATTTGTGAATTGCTGAAGTTGACCTTCGTATAGGCGATCGTGATGACCGCAGACAGGAATGCGAAAAGCAGCATATTGCCGCGCCGGCCGATCCGGTCCGAGATATAGCCGCCGCTTGCGTAGCCGATAAACGATCCGGTAATCAGCACAGCCAGGTAGCCGCCGGTGCCGATCACCGACAGGTGCCTGTCCATCCGCAGAAAGGTGGGAATCCAGGTGGCGATCGCATAGTATCCGCCTTGCAGGCCGGAGCACATCAGCGACGAACATACCGTTGTGCGCAGGATCCCGGGTGCAAAGATCTGCAGAAACGAGGGGCGTCTCGCGCTCGAGCGCATGATCTGCTGCGCTTTATTGAAGCTCTCAGGTTCCGCCACATGCCTGCGGATATAAAACACCAGCAATGCCGGAGCAAGCCCAACCCAGAACATGCTGCGCCAGGCCAGCGCTTCGGGGAGGACAGAGAACGCCACCGTGTAGAGAATGGCGGCGAGGCCCCAGCCAATCGCCCAGCCGCTTTGCACCACGCCGACAGTTTTGCCGCGATGCTCCGGCCGAACGATCTCACCAATCAATACGGCGCCCACGGCCCACTCGCCGCCAAATCCAAATCCCTGCAACGCGCGCAGGACAAACAGTTGTTCTACGTTCTGTGACCAGCCAATCAGGAAGGTGAACACCGAGAACCAGACGATGATCCATTGCAGCACCTTGACGCGGCCGAACCGGTCCGCAAGGATGCCGCCCACCCATCCTCCGGCGGCGGAGCAAAGCAGACTCACCGTGCTTAGCAAGCCGATCTCGCCCTTGCCGACGCCCCACAACGTCATCAAGGAGGTGACGACAAAGGTGAACACCATAAAGTCAAAAGCGTCGAGCACCCAGCCCGTGAAGGCGGAATGGAAGGTCGTGCGCTCCGCTTTGCTAAACGACGCGTACCAGTTCATCGCTTGTCTCCTTCATTGCAGCCTCGGTCTCGCGCCGCTGGCGAATGGGAAATTATTACAAGCTCACGACAGCACGGAAAGGATGTTTTCGAAGATTCAGTAGATAAAAAAATTTGCGTCCCACCGGCTGAGCAACCTGCGATGCCTCGCGAGAATGGCTGTGCCTTGCGCCAGGCACGACGGCCACGCAAAACAATCGATCATGCTAGGATCATCAGCTCCCCTGTTCGAACCGATCGAAATCGCGGCCCTTGGTTGACGCCACGATTCCTGCACCAGCGAGGATTCCGATGACTCATTCTGCTCTCACTCCCGGCGCAGTCGCCGTGATCACTGGCGGCGCTGCCGGCATCGGCCTTGCTGCGGCCAAACGCTTCGCACAACTCGGCCTGCGTGTCTGTATCGCCGATCTCGGCGCTGAGCGCATCGCGCAAGCAGTGGAGGAAATCGCTGCGCTGAGCGCGAACGGCAAACAGGATGTCTTCGCACTCGAAACCGACGTGAGCGTCGTCGCCGACGTGCAGCGCTTGCACGATGCCGTCGTCGAACGATTCGGCGGTGTGGACGTGTTGATGAACAACGCGGGTATTCAGCCGGGCAGCAAAATGTTCGGGCCCGCCGAAAACTGGGAGCGCGTGCTTGGCGTCAATCTGTGGGGCGTGATCCACGGCACCCAGGTGTTCGTACCGGAGATGATCAAACGTGGTCGCCCGGGTCTCGTGATCAATACCGGTTCGAAGCAAGGCATCACCACGCCGCCCGGCGATCCGGCCTACAACGTTGCGAAGGCTGGGCTTAAGGCGTTCACCGAAGCATTGCAGCACGAACTGCGCAATACCGCGGGCTGCCAGCTCAGCGCTCACCTGCTGATTCCTGGCTTTGTGTTCACGGAACTGACACGTCACGGCCGCGGCGAGAAACCGGCCGCCGCGTGGACGCCGGAGCAAACCGTCGAGTTCATGTTGGAGCGTCTGGAAGCCGGCGACTTTTACATTCTCTGCCCGGACAACGACGTGCCGCGAGCGCTCGACGAGCGGCGCATTCTTTGGGCAGCCGGCGATATCGTCGAGAACCGTCCTGCGCTGTCGCGGTGGCATCCTGACCACGCAGCGGCGTTCGAGGCATTTATCAAGCAGCCTCGCTAGGCGCAGCTCTGGCCAACCGGCCCGATGCCGGGTTGGCTGAGCGACCTGGGTGCTATCAGGCGGTCGTATTGATGTTGCCGCCCAGGATGCTGTTCACGGCGGTCGAGGTCGACGATCCGCTACCCGCGGACGACGTGCTCAACCCTGCGTCCGTCGCGACCTTATGGCCGTGGTGGCCGCCGCCATGTGTGCGCTTCGGTTCAGATGTCTGCTGTGCAGCCGGCTTGCTGCTGATGCTTTGGGCGGAACTGACAGAGGAGGCAACGCTGGAAATGGACATGATGTTCCCCGTATATAGGTCGATGTTTTGATGTACGGCCGCGCAAGAAAGGGACCCATGCGCGCGCGCCATTTAACAACATCGCCAGCATGCGACGTTTACTGCGTCGTTTCAATGACGAAACCACATCATCGGGCGGCGCCCTGTTACCAGAAGTTACGGCGTGCGGACTTCGTCATTGTCCGGTAATCCCGGATTCTCTATCGCCGCCAGCCTCACTTATCACGCGCGACGCCGTCGCGGACAATTTGGGTAAGGGATTTCAGCCGAATTCCATTACCGGGAACCGCCATGAATACGTCCGCTTCACTGAGCATGCCGAGCACGCCGAATTCGATTCGGGCAGCTGCCGCCGTAGCTTTCACAATCCTGTCGTGGGCCGCGGCCTTTCCTTTCATCCGGCTTGGTCTGCAAGGGCTCACGCCGATGCAACTCGCGGCCGCGCGCTTCGCGACAGCAGCGGTGCTGGTCGTGGGATGGTTGATTTACGCGCGTCCGAAGCGGCCGTCGTTGCGCGATTCACTGCTCTTTGTCCTGTCCGGCTTCCTCGGCATCGCAAGCTATAACGCGCTTCTGAACACCGCCGAACTGACCGTTGCGCCAGGCGCAGCGGCCTTCATCATGAGTACCTCGCCTATCTTCACCGCCATTCTGGCGACGGTTTTCCTGCGCGAAAAACTCAATCGATGGGGTTGGCTCGGCTCGGTGTTCAGCTTTACAGGCATCGGTCTGATTGCATGTGGACAACCCGGCCGCCTCGCGCCCGGCAGCGGCGCAACACTGATCCTGCTCGCTGCTTTGGCATCCTCAGCATATTTCGTGTTGCAGCGCCGCCTGATTCCGGTCTACGGACCGCTCGCAAGCACCGCCTATACGCTGCTCGCCGGCGCATTGCTGCTGTCGCCGTGGTTGCCGGGCGCCATGAGCGCACTTGCGGCACCTTCAGCATCGGCAGGAACCTTGGGTGCTGTGCTCGTGCTCGGCGTCTTCCCGGCCGCGCTCGGTTACGCGACGTGGACGATTGCCCTGGGCCACTTCGGTGCGGCGCGGGCGTCCAATTTCCTGTATCTGGTACCCGCGATCGCGATCGCGCTATCGATCTTTTTGACTGGCGAGCACCCCGCGCTGACGACCATCGCCGGTGGACTGATGGCGATTGCTGGTGTTGCCTTCGTCGCGTGGCGCGGACGGGTCTGAGGACGGCGTCAGGCTCGTTCGTCTCCCGGCGCAAACACACCAGTCCTAGAAGTTGTGCCGGAAGCCTACCCGCAGTGCAGCCTGGTTCCCGGTCGACGACGGCGAAAGGCCGTAGATTTGAGCGACCGCCGTCTCACCTGTTGAGTCCGTTCCGATCGCATGTTGCCAGGAACCGACGAGATAAAGCAGCGTTCGCTTCGACAGGTAATACTGCGCCCCAAGGTTGACCTGGCCGTATTTGGCGGTTTCAGCCTTGCTGTATGTGTAGCCCGCGCCCACTTGCACCGCAGGGGTGATGAGGTAGCTCACATTCAGATCGAACGTATTGAAAGTCGCGGTACCGGAAAACGGTGTGCTTGACGTTTGCACCACATCCTGGAACCTCGTGTTCGTGTACTCCGCGCCGACTGTGGCACCCAGAAACTTATAGTCCATTCCTGCCCCGATGACCTGCAGGCTTCGCGCAGACGCATAACCGGCGAATGCAGGCGAGGTAATGGGATTGGTGAACGAACTGCCGGCTACCGGTTGCGTCACGGCGTCGTAGATCGAAGTCGCCGGATCGTTGACCCTCGAAAACACCACGTTAGTGTCGAATGAGTGATAGCTGTAGGTCAGGCTGGCCGACTCCTTCTTCCCGGACGAAAAATCTCCCGGCACTCCCCCCGGGCTGAACAGAACCGCCCCGCGCAGCCCCGCGAACGTGGGAGAGATGTATTTGATCGAGTTGCTAAAGGAATAGCTGCACCAGATATTGTCGACATCGGTCAGGTGCGATCCCCAGATACCCGCGAAGTTGAGCGACGAAGCAGCTGGGAGCAAAGCGTCCGCGACCAGATCATATTGACGACCCAGCAGCACGCTACCAAACGGTCCGCTCACGCCGACGTATGCCTGACGTCCAAAAAGGCGCCCACCGTTGCTCAACTTGCCTGTATTGGTATCGAAACCGTTCTCGATCCGCGCGACTGTGCTGTAACCGCCGCCCAGATCTTCCTTGATCAGCAGACCCCACTTACTGCTTCCAAGGCCGCCTTGCATCAGTTGATAGTCGTGCTTGCCCGATTGATTATTGCTAAAGGCAAAGCCATTGTCCATGGTCCCATATAGAGTAACCGAGCTTTGTGCGAATACCGAGGTCGTCACCACTGAGCTTGCCACGAGAGTAAGAATCTTTTTCATGAAGTGCGTATCGCCAGGTTGCATGTATTTAGCCCAATCTACAGAGGCTTTGATGACTCGCTTCGTATAACTAACAATTCACGCTTCTTATCGACCCAGCTCGGATTCATTTCAGCAGAATCGTCTGGTCAATCTCGATGCACAGTATCAACGAGGCGAGTGCCGAAGCACCTTAAAGGGCGAGTTAGCGGGTGCTGTTGGCAAAGGTGTTTGAATCGAACAGGGAGCTGGCACTCAGCCATTCGACACCCAAGAGAAAGGGTAGCGCTGCAGATTTCAATCCGTTCACGATAGTCTCCAATTAGTTTTTATACAGCGTTCTCATCAGGAACGACTCAATTCTATGATTGTGGAGGCGGTCGCACCAATAAACCTTTGTGATCCTGCTATCAAGTCCTGTTATAGGGGTATACGTTTGGCATCCGTGCGCCGCCATCACAATTTATTGTTCGGATTGCGAAGTATTGAAAAGCCACTCCTGATCCGGACCATTCAGTCGGGAATCGGTCCGCAGAAAATCAATAAACGCCCGCAGCTTGGGCGCAACAGAACGACGGTCCGGATAGTACAGCGTGAAGCCCGGCAACACTGGACTCCAGTCATCGAGGACCCGGACAAGCCGTCCTGTGTGAACGAGTCCTTCGATGTATCCATTGATCATGTAAGCAACACCGATCCCATCGACCGCACACTGCACCAATACAGCCGAATCGTTCACTATGAGCTTGGCCGGAACCGCAATCTCGAGTTCCTCTTCATCTTTGACAAACTTCCAGCGCTCCACCTGCCCTGACGTCAAGTTCCTGAAACCGATGCACTCGTGGTTGATAAGATCACGCGGATGCGCCGGTACCCCCTTGCGCGACAGATACTCCTGCGAAGCGATCACATGGGCAGCTATTTGTGGGCCAACACGCACCGCAACCATATCCTTTTGAACGAGATTCCCGAAACGAATTCCGGCATCAAAGCCCAGGTCGACAATATTTGTCAGTGAACCGTCGATACAGATCTCGATTGAGATTTCGGGGTAGCTGTCGATAAAGCGCCGCAGTACAGGTTTCAGAATGGTCATGTAGCCGGCGCGCGCCATGTTCAGGCGCAACGTGCCGGCCGCTTTGCCAGACGAGGCTCCAAGCTCTTCGGATGCTAGCGACAACGCCCTCACTGCCGGCAGAACACTATTGAAATAGCGTTCGCCGCTCTCCGTCAGACTGACGCCCCGTGTGTTTCTGCTAAACAGCACCACGCCGACCCGCCCCTCCAGACTCCGGACAGATTGACTGACCGCCGACGGAGACACACCGAGCTTGGCCGCTGCCAGCGAAAAGCTCTTCTCCTGCGCAACGGCAATGAAGGTCACGATTCCATCAAGCTGGTTTTGCTGCATTCCTGACTCCTGCTGCGCCGATCCAGTTCTTTATCTTCGGGCAAGATTCGAGCCCCGATAATCGACAGCATGTTACCAGCGCTGCATAGCAGGAGTACGTGCTAAACCCTTCGTGTACCGATCGTCTAAGGGCTCCGGGCGTGCAATTCGAGCCAACGCTCGGCGATCATCATGGTTGCGGCTTGCGGGTTCGCCGAGGGTAACGACGGCATGACCGAGGCGTCAACGACAGAAAGACCGCCAACATTGCGCACCGACAATCCTGGGTCGACGACCGATCTGCCATCGGATCCCATTCGACAGGTTCCCGCGGGATGGTAAACCGTCGTGCCGTTTGCCCTGGCGAACTCCAATAGTTCGTCATCTGAACAGCGCTTGTCATCGGGGAAACTGGCTGACTGCACATACGACGAAAATGGCTGTGTCCAGCGAATCTGTTGTCCCAGCCTGGCCGCCGCGACGACGGCCTGTCGGTCCGGTTCGGCACTCAGATAGTTGGGCTGGATTCTGGGGGCATCCAGCATGTTCGGCGTCGCCAGGCGAATCGTTCCGCGACTCTGCGGCCGACACTGATTGAAACTGAACATGAAGCCTGGTCGTTTCGCCAGGATATAGTTCTTTCCATCGATATAAAAATTGGTAAAGTGATACTGCGCATCTGCTTCGACACTCGACGGCGACGTCCGCGCAAAGAGCGTCGCCTCTGTCACGCTGCGGATCAACGGACCGTTTTGCGAAAGCACATATTGCAGCACCATACCCGCCTTGCGCAGCGGGCTAGCCATGATCTCGTTTAACGTTCCCGCCCGTTTCGTCAGGAATGCGAACCGGGTGACAAAGTGATCCTGGAGGTTTGACCCCACCTCGGGCGAATCGGCAATTACCTCAACACCCACTTGTCGAAGATGTTCTGCCGGCCCCACGCCGGAGGCAAGCAGAAGTTGCGCAGACCCAATGGCACCAGCACACAGAATGACGCGCTGCGATGCCTCGATGCTGAACGGCATTCCATCTGCACGATGACCCTCGACGCCCGTCGCGCGCCTGCCGGAGAAAGTCACCTTTGTAACGGTCGCGTCCGTGATGACGCGGAGATTTTCGCGCGACATCGCCGGTGCCAGATACGCGCGCGCGGTACTGGATCGAAAGGCCCGGCCAATATTGATCTGTGCCGGCCCAACGCCCAGTATCTGGCCACTGTTCATGTCCGGATTACGTGGCATCCCGAGCGACTCACACGCTTCGATAAAGGCTTGTGCACCTAGGGAAAGGCTTGCCTGGTCCCGCACATGAATCGGACCGGAACCGCCGCGGGTTGCACTCTCCCCGCCCTCCCAGCTCTCCAGGCGCCGGAACGCTGGGAGAACAGCCTTATAGGACCAGCCTGATCCGCAGGTCGCGGCCCACCGGTCAAAGTCCTGCGACGAACCGCGCAGAAAAACCATTCCGTTGACTTCGCCGGAGCCCCCAAGAACGCGGCCACGAGGCCACGCTAACGAACGCCCATTGAGTTCCCGTTCTGCATCCGTGCTGAACCGCCAATGATAGCCACCCATCTGGAACAGTCGGCCATAGCCAGCGGGAACCCTAAACCAGATGTTGCTGTTCTTCGGGCCTGCTTCGATCAACGTGACATTGATCGCCGGATTCTCGGTAAGCCGGGCTGCAAGCAGACAGCCGGCAGTGCCTCCGCCGACAATCACGTAGTCTGGATTCAACAGACATCTCCGGTAACGCGGGAGCGGCATAGGCTCCCGTATATCGTTTCGCTCGCGATCAATCGGTGTTGAGGATCAGCGCCTTGGTCTGCAGATATTCATCCACATGATGCACGCCGCCCTCACGCCCATAGCCACTCATCTTGTAGCCGCCAAACGGAACCGATGGATCCATCACGTTGTACGCGTTGACCCACACGGTGCCGGAGCGGATACGTCGAGCGACCTTGTGGGCCTTGCCTACGTCGGTGGTCCACACGCCCCCGCCCAGGCCAAAGATCGTGTCGTTCGCACGCTGCACGACTTCATCGATCGTGTCGAATGCAATGGCGCTGATAACCGGGCCAAAGATCTCTTCACGCGCAATACGCATGTTATCGCTCACGTTGCGGAACACGGTTGGCGGTACGAAGTTACCTTTGCTATAAGCGCCTGCGGTCAGCCGTTGTCCACCGGTTACGGCCTCGGCGCCTTCCCGCGCTCCGATAGCCAGATACTCGGTGACCCGCGTCAATTGTTCTGTCGAGACGAGCGGACCCATCTGCGTGTCCAGGTCGAGCCCGTTGCCCACTCGCATGTTGGCGCCGAACTCGGCAACCCGCGCCACGAATTCTTCGTAGATCGAACGTTCGACGAACATACGCGTGCCAGCGCAGCAAATCTGGCCGGCGTTGTTGAACGTCGCCATGGCAGCGCCCGGTACTGCCTTGTCGAGGTTCGCGTCGGCGAAAATAATGTTCGGCGACTTGCCGCCAAGTTCCATCGAAAGGCTCTTCACGTTGCCAGCCGAAGCCTGAATGATCTTCTGTCCCGTAACGTGCGAGCCAGTAAACGCAATCTTGTCGACGTCCGGATGAGCCGACAGACGCGCGCCAGCTGTCTCGCCGAAGCCCGGCACGATATTGACGACGCCCGGGGGGATACCCGCTTCGAGACACAAATCACCGACTCGCAGCGGTGTAAGCGGCGCTTCCTCCGCAGGCTTGAGCACCAGGGTACATCCAGCCGCCAGCGCGACGCTGATCTTCTTGACAGTGGCAAAGAGCGGGCTATTCCAAGGAATGATCGCGCCCACTACACCGATAGGTTCCTTCAGCGCGCAAGTGAAGAACTCCCCATCCAGGGAATTCTCGATTGTCTCGCCGTGAATTGACATCGCCTGTGCGGCGTAATAACGGATCGAGCCGACGACACGCTCGCGATTCTTGATGCTGCGCCCAATTGGCATGCCCATGTCGAGCGTATCGAGCACGCACAATTCTTCGTAATGCTGCGACACCAGGTCGGCCAGTTTCAGGATCAGATTCTGACGCTGGTTCGGCTTGAAGTTTCGCCACGGACCTTCGAAGGCGCGGCGCGCGGCTGCAACCGCGAGATCGATGTCCTGCGCGTCACCTTCGGCTACACGTGCCAGCACTTCGCCCGTGGCCGGATTAGTCGTTTCAAAACTACGCCCTGCTTTCGCCTCGACCCAGCGACCGTCGATCAGCAGTTTCTTCACGCGACCGTCGAGAAATGCCGGATTCGCGTTGAATGTCGGATTGGTGGTCATCTAAATGTTTCTCCATTGCAGCTTGCGCGCGCCCGATGCTCGAATCTTGCCGGGCGCTGATCATTACATGAGGAAAACGCCCTTACCCGTCTTGCCTGCTTCGAACAGTTCGTAAGCCGATCGAGCATCCGTTAGTGCGTAGTCGTTCGTGAAAATCGCGTCAACGTCCACGCCGTGGTCCGCAACGAACTCGGCGCATTCGGCCTGGCCCACGGTCGAGAACGTCCAGTGACCGAACACCGTCATCTGTTTTCGCAGCATGTCGGGCCCGACGTTAAGCGTCACCTGGCCGCCGGATCCGACGAAGCACGCGCTCCCCCACACCTTCGTGCAGCGCACCGCGCCAGCCCGCGCGAGCGGCGAGGCCGACGTATCGATCGAAAAATCCGCGCCACGCCCGTGAGTCAGCTCCTTGACGCGATCAATGGGGTCTTCTTTCAGAGGATTGATCAGTTCCTTTGCACCGAAGTCCAACGCTCGGGCAAGTCGTTCGTCATTAGTATCGAGCGCGATCACCCGCGCGCCCATAATGGTTGCAAGCTGCGTGGCAGACAGGCCAACCGGGCCCTGCCCGAAGATGACGACGGTGTCGCGGCCCGAGACCTTGAGCCGTTCGAGAGCCGCATAGGCTGTCCCGGTACCACATGAGATCGCAGCGCCGGCGCGAAAGCTCAGCGCTTCAGGCAGAACGACGCAAGTGTGCGCGGGCACTTTCATATACGGAGCATGGCCGCCATGATCGCTCGATCCGTATGCCGCGATCGGCACGCGCTGGCAAAGCTGTGGCCAACCGGTAAAGCAGTGCTCGCATGCCCGGCAACCTGAGTAGTGGTGCACCATCACACGGTCGCCGACTTTCGCCTGACGCGGATCGACGCTCTTGCCGACCGCAGCGACGATGCCGCACGGCTCGTGACCGGCGATAACCGGACCCTCGGGCGTCGGCATGCCATTGCTGAATGCTTCGCCCGGAGCCTTACGGTATGCCACCAGATCGCTGCCGCACATGCCAGATGCCTTCATTTCCAGCACAACCTCATCCGGACCCGGTGTCGGGTCCGGAAAATTCATGAGCGTGAGCTTCTTGTCGCCGAGAAATACAATGCCTTCCACTTGCCTCTCCGTCAGTTAGCCAGGCCCGAGCCTGAGTTCATTTCCATACCTTGCTGCGGTTCGCTGTGCGGCATGACTTCGCGTTTAGCGGGTGGCTGCCGCACGAACAACGCAATGCAGATCGACCCCGACAACGCGATCCCACCCGCCAGTGCGAAAGCACTCCTGAACGATCCTGTCTCCTGCACGATGAATCCGGTCACCGCGGGGGCGGCGACTCCAGCGAAATTGCCGAACATATGAACATAGCCGCCTACGGCGCCGACCCTCGCATCTTCGATCATGTCCAGGATGAGGGCCCAGTAGCTATTGGCCGACATGTAAAGGAAGAGAATCGAAGCACCCATCAATCCTGCGGCGGACCAGACCGCAGTTGCATAGCCGGCCAGGGCCACACAGACTGCTGCGGCGAGAAGACAGACAACCAGCACGATCTTTCTGGCAAACACCGCGCGCCCGGTGATCGCCAACACCCAGTCGGAAACAGCGCCGCCCGCGATGTAGCCTACGAACCCCATCAGCCACGGGAAGACCGATACGATGCTCATGTCCTTGATGCTGAGGTGCCGCTCCATCGTCAGATAAGACGGGAACCAGCTGAGAAAGAAATACAGCAGGTATCCGAAACCGAAAAAGGCAAACGCGATCGCCAACACCGCCGGCTGGCGCAGGTAGCTGCCTAGCGAACGTGCTTTAGTACCACTTGCGCGCACAGCCGCATGGTCGTTGTGGGCTGCGACCGTTAGCGCAGCGGGTGCGTCCTTGCCGATCAGAAGCCAGCCCGTGACCCACAGCAGGCCAATGGCGGCGATGGCAACAAACGATACTTTCCAGCCGTACGACAGCGCGATCGCCCCCACGATCGGCCCCGCAATCGCTCCACCGAGCGTCGTGCCCGACTGCGCAACTGAAATCGCCATTGCTCGGCGTCTTATCGGAATCCAGTTGCCGATGAGCTTGTTTGCGTTGGAGAGAAACGGCCCTTCGGCCATGCCGAACAGAACCCGGATCACCAGAAGGGCAACAAATGTGCTCGCGACCGCAGTCAGGCCACAGAAGAGCGACCACAACACCATGGCGCAAAGCAGGACACGTTTCGGGCCGAAGCGATCAGCCGCCATTCCGCCGAGGAAACATAGCAGCGAGTAGCCAACAAAGAACGCGCTAAAAATGACACCCAGGCTAGACGCGGTCAGCTTCAGGTCGCGCATGATCATCGGAGCCACGATCGATAACGCGGCACGATCCAGGAAGCTTATGCCCCCCGCCACGAAGAGCATCACCACCATCACCCAGCCAAACCGGTTTTGCATCTTGTCTCCTCGCTTGATCTTGTATGGGAGCCGTCGCATTTCCGTCGTCGAAAGGCGCCCCGGCTTTCACATAGATTAGTCACTACGCTGTGTAGCAACAACTTACAATAGCGGCCCGCGAGACCAAACAGAAGTTAGCCACAAACAGACCTTACTTTTCAGCGCGCTCGCGGTATCAGTCGGTGTTCAGGATGAGTGCTTTGGTCTGCAGAAACTCGTCCACATGATGTATGCCGCCCTCTCGTCCGTAGCCGCTCATTTTGTAACCACCAAAGGGAACGGCGGGATCAAGGACGTTGTAGGTATTCACCCAGACGGTGCCTGCCCGGATACGGCGCGCGATTTTGTGCGCCTTCCCGATGTCGCGCGTCCACACGCCGCCGCCGAGTCCAAATATCGTGTCGTTTGCGCGCCGCACCACGTCGTCGATTTCATCGAAGGCGATGGCCGAAATGACCGGGCCAAAGATTTCCTCGCGCGCAATCGTCATGCTGTCCGAAACCTGACTGAAAACCGTCGGCGCCACGAAGAAGCCCTGACCGAAGGCACCCTTAGTCAGCCGGCCGCCTCCTGACGCTGCGATGGCGCCCTCTTCATGGCCACGCTTCAGGTAGCCTGTCACGCGCTCCAGTTGCGCTTGCGAAACGAGCGGACCCATTTCGGTGTCCGGATCCAGACCGTTACCCACCCGCAGGTTGTTCCCGAAGTCAGCGACGCGCGCAACGAACTCCTCGTAAATCGATCGCTCGACGTACATCCGCGTGCCAGCGCAGCAAATCTGGCCAGCATTGTTGAAGACGGCCATAGCCGCGCCGGGCACCGCCTTGTCGAGGTCGGCATCGGCAAAGACGATGTTCGGCGACTTGCCGCCGAGCTCCATGGAAAGCCGCTTCACGTTGCCCGCGGATGCCTGGATGATCTTTTGACCCGTGACGTGCGAACCGGTGAACGCAACCTTGTCGACATCGGGATGTGCGGCGAGGCGGCCGCCAGCCGTGGCGCCAAAGCCTGTGACCACGTTAAGAAAGCCCGGCGGAAAACCGGCTTCGAGGCAAAGCTCGGCGAGCCGCAGCGGCGTCAACGGCGCCTCCTCTGCCGGCTTGAGCACCATCGTGCAACCAGCGGCCGCGCATACGGCGATTTTCTTCAACGTCTGGTACAACGGGCTGTTCCACGGAATGATCGCGCCGACGACACCGACGGGCTCCTTCAACGAGCAGGTAAAATATTCACCCTCGAGCGAATTCTCGATGGTCTCGCCGTGGATCGACATCGCCTGGCTGGCATAGTAGCGAATCGTGCTGACCACGCGATGCCGGTTGCCGAGGGTGCGTCGCATGGGTACGCCCATATCGAGCGTATCGAGTACGCACAACTCTTCGTAGTTCTGATCGACCAGCTCTGCGAGCTTGAGCAACAGATTTTGGCGCTGATTCGGCTTGAACGTTCGCCACGGGCCTTCAAAGGTCCTGCGTGCCGCAGCGACTGCCAGATCGATGTCGTCGGCGTCACCCTCGGAGACGCGGCAAAGCAGCTCGCCCGTGGCCGGATTGCGCGTTTCGAAGCTGCGGCCGGCTTGCGCATGGACCCACGCGTTACCGATCAGTAACTTCTTCACCTTCCCTTCAAGAGAGCCAAGAACCGCTTCTACTACGGGATTCATCGTCGTCATGTTATCTACCCAAGTTTTTAAGGGAATTCGAAGAATCCCCGGTTGCCATTCTTTAGGTTCGCACCGGCTGAGTCGTCGCATGGAACTCTCTTGCCTTCGGGCCCCGCGGAACGAGGACTGCAACGCTAACCGATCCGACCAGAGCAACGCCGCCCGCGAGCAGGAACGCACTGGTGAATGAACCCGTTGCCTGAACGATAAAGCCCGTGATCACCGGTGCGAGCACACCGGCAAAATTCGCGATCATGTGAATGAAGCCACCCACTGCACCGACACGCGATGCTTCGACCATGTCAAGAATGATCGCGAAGTAGCAATTCGCCGACACATAAAGAAAGAATACGGAGAAGCCCATCAGGCCGGCTGCCATCGTCGCCGTTAGAGCACACCCTGCAAGGGCCACGCAAATTCCGGCAATGAGAAGGCTGGTGACGAGCACAACCTTGCGAGCGTAAAGCGCGCGACCTGTTTTGCGGCATAGCGCATCAGTGATCAGGCCGCCCCCCATGTATCCGAAGAAGCCCATCACCCATGGAATCACCGAGACCGCACTCATGTCCTTCAGACTGAGGTGGCGCTCCATCGTCAGATACGACGGAAACCAGCTGAGGAAGAAATACAGCAGGTAGGCAAAGCCAAAGTAGCCGACAGCCGTTGCGAGCACGGCGGGGTTGGCCAGGTACGAGAGAACCGTCTTTGCGCTGGTCGTTCCGTCTATTCTCCTGGCGTCCACTGCGTCCTGTTCGCTCACCGGGCTGCGATCGGGCTTGTCCTTCGCGACAAACATGAACCCTACCGTCCAGACCACGCCAAACAATGCGATGATCGAAAACGAGACTCGCCATCCGTGCGAGAACGCCAGGTACCCGGCGATCGGCCCCGCGATCGCTCCGCCCAGTGTCGTCCCCGACATCGCGATCGAAATGCCGGTCGAACGTTGAGTGACGGGGAACCAGTTGCAGATAATTTTGCTAGAGGTACTGAGAAACGGGCCTTCTGCCATGCCAAAGAACAGACGGATCACCAGCAACGAGGCAAACGATGTGGCGACGCCTGTGAGGCCGCAAAAGAGCGACCAGGTCAGCATCGTACAAACGATCACTTTGCGCGGCCCGAACCGGTCGGCCGCCATCCCCCCAGCCATGCAACAAAACGCGTATCCGACAAAGAACACGCTAAACACCACGCCGAGGCTCGCGGGGTCCAGCTTGAGATCAAGCACGACCAGCGGTGCAAGAACCGATAGCGCGGCCCGGTCCAGATAGCTGATGCCGCCTCCAATAAACAGCATCGCCGCGATGACCCACTTCTTTCTGCTGTCCATGTCGTCTCCTGAGGTTTTTATTAGATCGCTGCCAGCACTTTTTATGCTGCCTCGCAAGCTCATCACATTGCCACTCAATCTATCCGCGGCATCCCTCGAGGGCAATTAACAAATCAGTGCCATACGCAGAACAATTTGTTGGTCGAACCTTCGCGCCTGCCAGCGCGCTGTCAATGACAAACGTCGAAGGGACTCATGGACCAGGTAAATGTTGGGCGCGACGAAGCGGGTCTGGTGCTAGATTCGTCCAGGTACGTAGAGACGGCTCTACACAACATCAGGAGACCTCTCTACATCTATCACCGCGAACGGACGGGAATGAAGAAAATGGCAGTGCAGGTCAATAGTATTGCAGTTGAGAAATTGGGTTTCATCGGTCTCGGCGTGATGGGCGAGGCAATGTGCCTGAATCTCGCCACGCGGGTAGGAATGCCCGTACTCGGATATGACCTTCGCCCAGAACCACTGCAACGGCTCGCCGAAGCAGGGGTGGCAGCTAGCGCCTCAATTGCAGAGCTGGCCGGCGAATGCGAGCTGGTATTCATTTGCCTCGCGAGCGACAAACAGGTCGAGGCAGCCTGCTTCGGTAGCGATGGCATAACGCAGCGATCCTCACGCGTGAAGGTCATTGTGGACTGTGGGACCACGTCGGTTGCTTTCACTCGCGACGCTGCAGCCCGCTGTCGTGACCTCGGAATCACGTGGATCGATGCGCCGATTGCCCGCGGAAGGCAAGGCGCACGAGCGGGTACGCTGGCGTTCATGGTCGGCGCGGCGCGGGAAGTCTTCGACGCGGTCACACCATTACTCTCGACAATGGGCACCGATATCATTTTCTGCGGCGACGTAGGTCACGGCCAAATCGTGAAGATCCTCAATAACAAGGTCGTGCTTCAGCAGGTTCATGCGCTCGCCGAGGCGCTCGCCATTGGAGAGTCTCTCGGCGTCGACGGGAAAGTGCTTTTCGATGCGTTTGGCAAGGGCTCGGCCGACTGCAAAGCCCTGCACGCACAAGGCATGAATCATCTCTTGACGGGAAAATTTCCTCCTCGGACTTTTTCCACGCTATACGCGCTCAAAGACGTCGGCCACGCAATCCAGCTTGCCGACGAAGCTCATGTCGACGCCGGTCTGGCGCAAAACACGCAGCAATTACTTGAACGGTCGCGAGATGCGGGATACGGCGAGGACTATTACCCCGTCTTCGTCCAGTTGCTTCGCCCGTCAGAGTGATTCACACGACAGCGTGCGTCGAGGGGGGGGCGTGCAACCCGGACGCCCCTTTGTCACTCATCGTAGTCTGCAGCGAACGCCATCTCCCGCTGCGATTCGAGCGTCGCAAGGCGTTCGCTGAGACCCATGTGCATGAGGTTATAAGCGCCGCTGCCAAGTGCTAGCCTCTTAGGTGCAGGCGACAACTCAACACTCGAAATCATCACATCAACCGCTTTTTTAGGTGAAAGCGGCAGTTTGTAATTCGGCGATGCCAGAGCGCGGCGTCGTTCCCCCACGATCGTGTCTGCATACACGTCGAGCGGCTCCGCATTGTCGAAGCTGCTGATAAAGTTAGTGTGAGCGCCGGCAGGTTCTACGAGGGTCGCTTCAATATTGAACGATGCGATATCCTGAATCACCGATTCAAAGAAACCCTCGATCGCCCATTTGGACGCGTGATAAAGACACAAGCCAGGAAGCGCAATCTGTCCACCCATCGAAGACAACTGCAGGATGCGGCCTCCCCCCTGCACCCGCAAATGCGGAATGACCGCGCGGGTTACGAGGATTGATCCTATTACATTGGTTTCGAGTTGACGCCGGATCTGCTCCTCGGACAATTCCTCGACCGCGCCGAAGGCCGCGTATCCAGCATTGTTGACTACAACATCGATGCGTCCGAGCGCCTTGAAAGCGGCATCGACAACCTCGTAAATCTTTCGGCTATCCGTGACATCCAAAGCCGAGACCCAGAGCCTGTCGCCATAACGTTCGCGTAGACCGTCGAGCTGTTCCGGTTTGCGAAGCGTCGCAGCAACGCGATCGCCATTTTCCAGAAGCTTTTCGGTCAACAATCGCCCGAAACCCGTTGAGGTTCCAGTGATAAACCACGTCTTCATTTTGGTTTCCTTATCTTCTACAGGCTGGCCGGCGATCGCCGCCGCAAATTGATCGAGCGCGAGTCAGATCGGGCGTCACCCGGCCTGGACTGACTATACGTGGCAAATCTTCGCGGCGGTCATAAGCCCGACTGAATGCGCTTTGAAGTTTGACTAAAGACCGGGATAACCGGAAGCCTGTCAATGTTATCGGCGAATTTGCACGCGCCGATAACGCAACACGAGTTGATGGTCGCGGTCGACAAAGTCGCATTCGTATTGCACGAATATCGCCCACCCCGCCTTGGTTTCTCGCTCTGTGATGTTTTTATAGCGGGCGACGAGGAAGATTTCTTCGCCGTGGTTCACGTAACGAATGAACTCGACCTCGGTACCGCCATTGACAATAGGACTATTGATAAGAGGAAGCGGCGGCAATCCGAAGCTGGACGATCCGACAACGCCATCGAAGTCAGGATCGGTCGCCCGTTCATGCAGAAGGTCCTTGCCGCCAAACGGCAAGCGCAGCATCGCCGAGGGAAAGAGCGGCGGTGCTACCGGCGTCCTGTAGCGCGTCGCTGCCGTGTACTCCGGGTCCATATAAACTGGGTCCGGGTCCATCACTGCTTGAGCATAGCGTCGAACGGCACCGCGTTCGACGACATCGCAGCAACGCTGAACCTCTGTCTCGACCCCGATCATGTTGCGGATTTCTTCAGTCAGTCTTGGCATGTCTTGCAACCTCTTGTGTGGAATAGCTGTCCATGTGCAAGAAATCTACCGACTGTGTCATGCGGGTACAACAAAGAATATGGGCGCCCATGCCAGACCAAAAGTTAGTCGTCTTCGGGCGGCCCTCAGCGCATAGCGGTTAGCGCAGTGGTTGGGCCTGTTTGAGCAACCATTGCAGGAAGGAGTCCGTAGCAGCAGAGATGGGGCGATTGGACGGACGGACGATGTAGTAGCCCCCTGGGCTTCGGTACACATGTCCGAACGGCGCGAGAAGCTTGCCAGAGTCCAAATGATGCTGCACAAGTTCCTGAATGCCCATGGCCACACCCATGCCACCCAAAGCGGCATCAAAGGCCATTGCCGAATTTTCGAACCTCAGTCCCCGGATGGTGGCGACCGACTTGCATCCGGCACTGTCGACCCAGTCATCCCACGCGCGTGGGCGCGACAGCGAGTGCAACATGGTGAAGCGCCCCACGTCCTCGACAGTAAGGGGTTCGCTGACGTCCGCCAGTAGCGCGGGACTGCACACTGGGAGCAGGTGACACGGCGTGAGAAACTCGCTGATCTGCGTGTCCGGATCACCAGGCGCCGAGGCAATGACTGCATCCAGGTTCTGCCGGGCAAAGTTTACCGGTTCAAGTGAGGCCGTCAGCCGCACCTCGATCTCTGGATACGCCTTGCGAAACGCCGCAAGTCGAGGGATTAGCCACCATTGAGCGAAAGTCGTATAGCACTGCACCGAAACGACGTTGCGACGCCCGCGCATGCTGACCTGCGAGACCGCCCGTTCGAGCTCGGAAAACGCGACGGTCAGGCCGGACATCAACCGGGCGCCCTCCGCGGTCAACTGAAGCGAACGCGCTCCACGCTCGAACAGCGCAACCTCGAGATATTCTTCAAGTACCGCAACCTGGCGGCTGACGGCAACCTGGCTCACACTCAACTCCTTGGCGGCAAGCGTGAAGCTCAGGTGGCGCGCGGCCGCCTCGAATGAGCGAAGCGGGTTGAGCGGCGGTAGCACTCTACGCATACTGGCGGTGTCTCCCTCTCATTAGCATGTTTGCCTATCGTAAGCGATTGTCATCCCTTTCTGCTAGTCCGCCTCCTTTTATGACCTGCATACAGAAGCTCTCCCAACAGCAACAAGTTGCCCCTTTAAGGGTTTCCCGTCTCATAGCGGCGACGCGTTTCCTCGCTCATTGGATAAAGGCCGGCAAGCGCTCCGCCTTTCTGCACTTCCCCGAGAATCCAGGCTTCCTGACGTTCCTGTTCGACACCCACCCGGACCACTTCATCGACGAGCGCAGCCGGAATCACAACAGCGCCATCATCGTCGGCGACGATAATATCGTCAGGCAGCACGGCGACACCGCCGCAGGTGACCGGCTCCTGCCAGCCCACAAAATGCATGAACGAAACGGCAGGGGGCGCCGCGATACCCGCTGCCCACACATCGAAGTCCAACGAGCGTATCCCCACCGCGTCGCGGACGGCGCCGTCAGTCAGGAGCGCCTGCACGCCACGAGCCTGCATACGGGCGCACAGGATATCGCCTGCGGCCCCCGCATCCAGACGTCCACCCGCCTCGACCACTGCGATGGACCCGTCAGGCATGGCCTCAACACAGGCTCGGGTCGACTTTGGCGAACTCCATGCACTCGGCGTACACAGGTCTTCCCGATAGGCGATGAAGCGCATCGTGAAAGCAGGACCAGCCACCCGGGGCGCCTTGCCGAACTGATGGCGCGGCCCGCGCGTCCAGACATTGCGCAGGCCGTGCTTGAACAGGATGGTCGTGATTGTGCCGGTTGAAATCTGCTGGAGCTGCTCGCGGGCATTGCTGTCGAATGTCATGTGATATTCCTCTGGAAAAGAGAAGGCCGACACCCAGTGCCGGCCTTCATGAATTATCGTCCGCCTGTAGCACAACTTTGTTTTCGACGGCCTGCTCAGACGTTAGCCAGCATTCCGCCATCCACGCGAATCACGGACCCTGTGATGTACGCCGCCCTCTCGCTGGCAAGGAAAGCGACGCAGTCCGCATATTCGTCTGGCCTTCCATAGCGCTTCATCGGAATGGTTGCAGTGCTTGCCGCTGCGACCGCCTCCGGGCTGATGCCCTCGCGCTTCGCTTTGGCTTCGTCCAGCTCGACAATCCGGCGCGTAGCGATGCGCCCCGGAACGATCATATTGCAGGTGATTCCGTCAGGCGCGACTTCGCGTGCCAGGGTCTTCGACCAACCGACGAGCGTCGAGCGCAGCGAATTGGAGAGGCCGAGGTTTGGAATCGGCGCGATCACACCTGACGAAGCGCTGGTCACGACTCTCCCCCACTTTCGCTCACGCATCCCAGGCAACAGACGATCAGTGAGCTCTATCACCGATAGCACCATCTCGCGGAAGTGCCTCTCCCAGGACTCGGCCGGCTGGCCCGAAACGAGCGTCGGTGGAGGGCCACCTGTGTTGTTCACGAGGATATCGATGTTGCGAAAGCCATCGGGCAGGTCGGCGTATCGCGCATCGAACGCGCCCGGCTCTCCCAGATTCCACACGACGGTATGACTAGCGCCACCCTTCTCCGCAATCAGCCGCGCCGTCTCATCGACGCTTGGCTGGTGAACGTCACCCAGCAGGCAGCGTACGCCGTTCTCCGCCAGCCTGAGGGCAATTGCGCGCCCAAGTCCGCCTCCAGAGCCCAACACAAGGGCGGTCCGGCCTTCAATTCCAAGGTTCATGGTCGTTTTTGAGTGATTGAATCACAATTCCTGTTCTTGCAGTTATCGCGCGGCGCCACCGGACACCGCAGGTTCTGCTCCTATGTGAACCGCCCCACTTGACGCCAGCGCTTCGATTTCTTCATCCGAATAACCAAGTCTTGCCAGAATCGCAGCTGTGTCCTCGCCGACGCTGAGCTTGCCCAGCCAGCGCATCTGTGCGCGATTTCGCGAAAATTTCGGTACGACATCCTGGATGCGAACTTCGCCAAGCACAGGGTCCTGCATCGTTGCCAACGTTCCGCGCTCGCGAACGTGAGGGTCCGCAAAAATCTGCTCAACGTCGCAAATCGGCCCCGCCACGACCTCCGCAGCCCGGAAAGTCGCCAGCACTTCTTCTTGCGTGCGCTCTGCCACCCAGCGTGCAATCGCACCGTCGCACTCTTCGATGCGCTTGACGCGCTGCGGGTTGGTCGCGAGACCAGGATCGTCTGCAAGATCCGGGCGGCCGATCGCGCAGAACAATCGTTTGGCCACCGAATTGGCCGCGCTGGACACGGCCACCCAGCGATTGTCGCGGGTCAGGTAAGCGTTGCGCGGCACGCTCCAGTTCGAGCGATTGCCGTGACGCGTGGCGATATATTGCAGTTGATCGTAGTCGATAATCATCGCGCCCATGAGCGACAGCATCGGCTCGTAGAGGCTCAGATCAATCTCATCGCCGCGGCCGTCCCGGCTACGCGCATGAAGTGCGGCAAGCACTGCATAGGCGCCTGTGATCGCCGCTACACCGTCGGCAATCGGAAACATCGGCAAAGACGGCGGCGCATCCGACGGACCAATCGTATGGGCAAAACCGCTGAATGCCTCAGCCAGCGTACCCATGCCAGGACGCTCGCGATAGGGACCGGTCTGGCCATATCCGCTGATATGCAGCATGATCAAACCGGGATTGGTACTGGCCAGGTCGTCGTAACGGAAACCCCACTCAGCCATCCGGCCCGGCCTGAAGTTCTCAACCAGAATGTCTGCCTGGTCTATCAGACGAAGCAGGACACGGCGGCCGGCTTCGGTGCGAATATCCACCGCCGCCAGTTGCTTGTTGCGTGCGGTGACTCGCCACCACAGCGGCTCGCCTTCGCGAAACCGGCCCACACGACGCACCTCGTCGCCTTTTGGATGCTCAACCTTGATCACCGTCGCGCCCAGATCGGCGAGCAATGTGCCCACCAGCGGCCCGGCAAACAGCATCCCGACATCGACTACGGTGAGTCCGCTTAGAGGACCAGTCGACTGATTGGTTGTCTCACTCATTTTCTGTCTTCATAGGTTGATGCATCGATCACGCCCCAGCGTCACAGCGCCCGGCGCAGGTCATCCAGGCTGCCGCCTCGCATAACGGAGCCCGGCAATGGGTGCCCGACGATTTCTTCGGCGAGCTGTGCCGCTTCGATCAGCTTGCCCAGATCAAGACCCGTCTCGATGCCGAGTTCCTCGCACATAAAGGCAAAGTCTTCCGTACACAGGTTGCCCGCGGCACCTTTATGTGCGGCGAAAGGACAACCGCCCAGACCCGCAATAGATGCATCGAACTGCGAAACACCTGCCTGTAGTCCCGCCAGCGCATTAGCCATGCCGAGCCCGCGGGTGTTGTGCAGATGAAGAATGATTTCGGTATCTGGATACCTGTCCTGAAACGCACTTACCCTGCTGGTGACCATCGCAGGATTGGCCCATGCCATCGTGTCAGCCAGCACGAACGTCTTCAGCTTCAAGCCGAATTCATCGGCGATCGCGAACACATCTGCAGCGCCGTTCATCATCAGATCGGTACTGATGTCGCCTTCGAAGTTGCATCCAAACGCGGCCTGCAATCCACCATGCTCGACCGGTACGCCGTTGTCGAGATAGGCGCGTACCTGTTCGCGATGCGAAGCCATGTTCTCTTCAGGCGTGGTTTTTTGATTGCGCACCAGAAACGCGGGTGAGGCGCACAACACCAGACGACCCCGCACGTCGAGCCGATCGGTCGCGAGCGCGCGCCGAAACCCTTGCTCATTGAGCCAAAGCGCCGTGTATCGCACACCCTCGACGCGCCGGAATCCCGCGACGACCTCTGCGGCGTCCGCCATGCCGGGCACACGCTTCGGGTTCACGAACGAAGCCACCTGAATCTGCCTGAGGCCCGTGGTTGAGAGCTTGTCTACCAGTTCGATCTTGCGGGCGGTGGGAATATCGGCGCCTTCAATCTGGAACCCCTCGCGCGGTCCTTCCTCGTTAATCCGCACGGCTTTTGGAAAGCCACTCATCAGAAAGCTCCGGCGAAGTCCGCAGGCGGCACGAATGGATAAGGTACGCGCTTGCCGCGATAAGGCAACGCAATCACCGCTTTGCCGGGCGTCGACTCACGACCTTCTTCGTTAACGATACCGAGTTCGAGCTCGACAACACCGTACTCCGCCAGCTCATGCCTGGCTGTCACACGCGACCACACCCAGAGCGACGTGCCCGCAACGTCCATCTTCCGAAACTGGAACGACACCTTCCAGACCCATCCATTGAGGCCTGCCCAATCCTTCAGAGCCTGAACAATGAAATTCTGCTTGAACGATCCATTGACGAGCAGTCCAGGCAGCTTGTCGTGTTCGACCGAGAATTTTTCGTCGTAGTGAATGCGGTGCCAGTTCTCCATTGCCGCCGACCACCGCATGAGGTGCATGGTGGTCAATGGCGCCTTTGCTAGGCGCGGTGGCTCGTCGCCGACCGATACGTCTTCGAAATACAGTTGCGTCGCCTTGATGCTTGCGCTCACATCGATCTCCGGTTTTATCTGCACGACGCCTTAATGGCCATCTGCTGCAGCGAGTTTTTCATACCAACAGGGCCCCACCCTGTGCGCGTTGCCAGGTGAGATTCACGTTCAGGTCTGGGTAAAAATATAGCCACGCGCGTCTGCAGGAACAACCAACAATGCAGTGCGTCAAGATGTAGAAAATGTTGGCCATTAGCGGATGACGGCGCCGGTCCACAGTTCGAATTGGCCAACCGGGTGAATGCCCAATTTTTTGTAGCGTCATGACGGCCAGTTTTGTCATTTGCGGGGGCCCATGTCACCGCTTACCATCGAGCAAACGCAGTCGGCACTCGATCCAGGAGTTGTCGGTCTTGTCCGCTTCGTGGCCCTTCTAACCCATACAAAAGTATCCTCCCGACATGGATCTCAAACAGTTGCGCGCGTTGGTAACAGTGGCGGAGACAGGGAATGTGACCCGCGCGTCTGCGCTGCTGAACGTCGTGCAGCCGGCGGTATCGCGCTACTTGCGGCTACTCGAAGAGGACATGGGCGTGCCGCTGTTCGTGCGCAGTTGCCAAGGTATGGAACTGACGCCCGAGGGACGCACACTGGTCGATTACGCCCGGCGCGTACTGAGCGAGCTTGAGCACGCCAGAGCCGAACTGCGCCCCGCGCAGGGGAATATTGCGGGAACCGTGTCGGTCGGTTTGCTGCCGAGTATTTCGGGTTTCCTGTGCAGCGATCTGGTTTCCGCTGTCGCTCGCAGTTACGGAGAAGTACAGTTACGTATTGTCTCCGCCGACGCGACACGGCTTCAGTCGTGGATCGAAACCGGAGAGATCGACGTCGCGGTCTTCCATGACCTGGCGCCGGTGCTAACCCTGCAGACCAGTAATCTTCTCGAAGAGGACTATTGGGTGGTGGGTGCAAGGCGCGCCCACTTCTCTCCCGACGCTCCGGTCACGCTGGACGAGCTGGCCAATATGCCGCTCATACTCCCGCGTGCGCCTCTCGGCTTGAGATCGTTGGTCGATCAAGCCGCCCGCCTTGAAGGACTCATGCTCAACGTGGTTGCTGAGACCAACTCCGTGTTCGTCCAGCGCGCACTCGTGCTTGGCGGACACGGTGTGACCATCCTTCCACGGGTAGCCGTTATCGATGATGTTGCAGACGGCAAGCTGACGTGCACATCGTTGATCCAGCCGAATCTGTTGCGTCGCCTGGTATTGGCCCAGTCATCCACGCGGCAGGCGACGAAGGCGACTGCTTGCGTCGCTGCGGCGCTTACCCGATGTATGCAGGACGCCGTGTCCCGCGGCAACTGGCCCGGTGCACGCTGGATTAGTGAGGCCTACTCGTCGAACAGGACGCACGAAGTAGCCAACGCCGTCAACCAGCCAGTATTGCAAGCATAGGCACCGTTTGTCAGGCGCCTCCTTGTGCTCACCGGGAACCGGCGAGGTGACGCGTACACCCCATCCGCGTCAAAGATCGAGCACCAACTCACCGGATGTCGCGCGAGAAACACAGACCATGATCTGGTGAGTCTTTTCGCCTTCTTCCAGCACCATGTCCCGATGATCCGCCGTACCGCTGCAAAGTTGCGTACGGCATGAACCACACGTTCCGCTTTCACACGAACTCGGAACACGAACACCGGCATCGCGAAGCACTTCGAGAATGCTCCGGTCGGCGGGAATCTCGAGACTGGTGCCTGACCTGGCCAGCTTGACGATGAAGGGTTTGTTTTCTTTAAGCACCGATCCGTCGACGCCAAAACTCTCGAAATGAATACTGCCAGGCGGCCAGTGGCCGGTCATGTCCTTGACCGCATCCATGAGCGGACGTGGGCCGCAGCAGTAAATATGCGCTTTCGTCGGACGTTCAAACACCGGCCAGAAGTCGAATGACTTCGAGGCGTCTCCGTAATCATGGTGAATCTTGACTTGCGAGCGCCACTCATCGCCCTGAAGCTCGTCAAGGAAGGCAGTAGTCTCCGGATCGCGCGCGACGTAGATAAGCCTGAATTTGCGCAAACCCTCGGCGCGCAGCTCATGCATCATCGAATACATAGGCGTAATGCCGATACCACCCGCGATCAGAATGAATTCCTGCGCCCGGTCGTCGAGGGGGAAATCATTTTTTGGAGGCGAAACCCGAATGAGGTCGCCCTCCCTGGTGTCGTCGATCATGCTGATCGAACCGCCTCGCCCATTGGCGTCACGCTTCACCGCTATCACGTAGCGATTGCGCTCTTCCGGACTGCTGCACAACGAATAGCGACGGCGTGAGCCATTGGGCACCAGCACGGTCAGGTTCGATCCTGCCCGGAACGCGGGCAGTTCAGCGCCACTTTCTTCACACAGCTCAAAGCGCCAGATGTCGCGCGCGACCTGCTGTTTGCTCACAAGCTTGAGGCTCAAAAGAACATCGTCCTGCATGGTGCTCATACGGTCTCCAAAAATCGGCTGCGCAATTTCACGCTATGACATAGAATATCATTAGATATCTAATTTAACAAGCAACAGCCTGGACAACGCCCGGACACGCCTCGTCGGTAGAAACCCTCGGTTGCCAAGAAACCAAAGCTTCCGTAGTCTATATAATTAGATTTCTAATGAAAATCAGGCATGAGAGAAGCGGATCAGCCTGACCGCACAAAAATTCGTGCAGCGCCACACTGCCAGTCAAGAAAACCGGAGACGTAGATGACAGATTCAGCGCTGAGATACGGACCGTCGTCCGAACGCGCAATCGCCAATGCAGCAGAGGTCGAAGCAACTTATCGAAAGGTCACGTTGCGATTGATGACCTTCCTGTTCGTGTGTTGGGTGCTGAACTATCTGGATCGGGTGAACGTCAGTTTTGCCCAGTTGCAGTTGAAACAGGATCTCGGTCTGAGCGACACGGCTTACGGTCTTGGCGTCAGTCTCTTTTTCATCGGCTACATCCTGCTAGAGGTTCCAAGCACCCTGCTTCTCAAGCGTATCGGAGCGCGCAAGACCGTGACCCGCATCATGCTGCTCTGGGGCGGCATCTCGACTGCGATGGCGTTCATGACGGCTCCGTGGCAGTTTTATCTCGCACGCACACTTCTAGGCGCGGCGGAAGCCGGATTCTGGCCGGGCATCATCCTGTACCTGACCTACTGGTACCCCTCCCAACGTCGCGCGCGGATCACTTCAAGATTTCTGCTTGCGATCGCGGCGGCGGGAATTATCGGTGGCCCCCTCTCCGGATACATCCTGCAGAATTTCGCCAATATATGGGGCTATCGGGCATGGCAGTGGTTATTTTTTCTCGAGGGCCTTCCTGCGCTCATCGCAGGAATGGTTGCATTTTTCTACCTGACCGACAGGCCGGCGGACGCAAAGTGGCTGAATGAGAGCCAGAAGCAGATCATCACGGATGCTATCGAGGCAGACCATCGCGACAAGCCGGCAGACGCATCCAGTCGTCTCCTCGCCGCCCTTTGCGACCCGCGCGTCTATATCCTGGCCGCGGGCTGGGCCACGGTACCTCTGTGCGGCACGATCCTGAACTACTGGACGCCGACGATCATCAAGCAAGCTGGCATCAATAACGTGTTGCACATCGGCCTGCTGTCGGCGTTGCCCTATATCGTCGGCGCGATCGGGATGCTCGTGATCGCTCGCAGTTCCGACCTGATGCTCGAACGCCGTTGGCACTTCATTGCAACGACGACTGCCGGCGCCGCAGGTGCCGCGATGCTCACGTTGCTCACGCATAACTGGCCCGCGGCGATTGCCTGCCTGAGCCTCGTATCGATCAGCTATTTCGCCGCGGCCGCGATTATCTGGTCCATCCCTCCCACCTATTTGTCGGGCGACGCAGCCGCAGGCGGGATCGGTGTTATCAGCACACTGGGACAGATAGGGGCATTCTTCGGACCGATCATGCTGGGCTGGGTCAAGAGCGTCACAGGCAGCTTTGCTGCGGGCCTACTGCTCGTCGCCTTTCTGGTCTTCGCGGGAGGCGTCGCGGTTCTCATCGGTGTTCCGCGAAAGAGCGGGCAGACCGCATAACCGGCGCTATCCCTACAGTTTCCGCAATCAAAGCAGAGGTATCAATGAGCAAGCTTCAACTTTCCGTCGCAGTCGGCAACTACGATCGAATGCGGCCGCTGGTAGACGGTGACGTTCAGATCGACGGTGTCGATCCTGTCTTCATGCTTCAGGAACCAGAGGAGATATTTTTCCGCGCTTTCCGACACGCCGACTACGATATTTGCGAACTCTCGCTAAGCAGCTATTCCGTCAAGACTGCCGCTGGAATTTCTCCGTACATTGCCGTTCCGGTCTTCCCGTCCAAGGCCTTTCGTCACACGTCCGTTTATGTCCGCTCGGACGCGGGAATCAACGAGCCGAAGGACCTCAAGGGCAAGCGTATCGGTGTACCCGAATACCAGTTGACCGCTAACGTATGGGTTCGGCTGATTCTCGAGGAAGAGTACGGCGTCAAACCGTCGGACGTCACCTGGGTGCGCGGAGGTTACGAAGACCCGACCCGCGTTGAAAAAATCGCCCTGCAACTACCGCCGGATGTCCGACTCGAAAACGCGCCTGAAGGGAAGACCATCTCGGGCATGCTCGAGGCGGGAGAGATCGATGCCGTCATCGGCCCACGCGCCCCCTCGTGCTTCGATAGGGGTCATCCGCAGATTCGCTATCTCTTCGACGACCCGCATGCGGCCGCGGCAGACTGGTACCGGCGCACGTCTCTCTTCCCGATCATGCACACCCTTGGCATCCGCAAGGAGTTGGCGGAACGGCATCCGTGGCTGCCGGGAGCGGTGACGAAGGCTTTCGAAAAGTCAAAAGCGGTTGCGCTTGCGCGTCTTGGCGATACATCGGCCACCAAGGTCACGCTGCCCTTCGTGGAAGACCAGCTGCGCGCGGCCCGCAAACTGATGGGCGACGACTTCTGGTCATATGGGTTCGCCGCCAACGAACATGTTCTCAATCGCTTCCTCGTTCAGCATCATGCGGAAGGCCTATCGAGCCGCTGTCTCAAGGCGGAGGATCTATTCCATCCCGCCAGCCTGGAGAGCTTCAAGATTTAATCCCTGCGCGAACTCAGCGAGACCCCGCACGTCACTGGGGTCTTTCTCCGGATCTCTCTTCTGATCCGGAGAGCCGCGAGCAGATTGACCGGTCCCGAGTCTGTCCGCCACCGGGAACTCGCATTCATAGACCAATAATTTAACCCCGGAGGAGTCCATCAAATGAAGAAGTTAGCAACAGCACTAATTTTATCAGCACTACTACCAAAGTTATCTCACGCGCAAAGTAGTGTCCAACTATATGGCAGCCTCGACGAGGGCGTGACCTATGTGAACAATGAACACGGTGGACATGCCGCGGTTGTAGGGCCGGTAGCAGTCCCGGACTTTCTGGGCTTTCGAGGTAGCGAAGATCTGGGCGGAGGTTTAAAGGCGATATTCCGGCTGGAAACGGCTTTTAACACAGCGACCGGCGCCAATCTCGTACCAGCCGACATCTTTAGCCGCGTCGCGTATGTCGGCCTTTCCTCGCCGGCAGGAACCATGACGTTAGGGCGTCAGTTCGACCTGACAAACGATACGCTCACGCAAAATTCCAACGGGGTCATTCAATACTCGTACTATCTGTTCCACCCCGCGAACCTCGACAATACCGCGCTGACCGAAGTCAACAACGCAATCAAATATACGACGCCCACTTTTGGCGGCCTGTCGCTTACCGCCATGTACGGTTTCAACGACTCCAGCACGCAGCCCGGCCGCGTCTTCGCGGTTGATGCCATTTACAACCAGGGTCCGCTCCGGGCGAGCGCCGTCTATAGCGGATGGCATGACCGCACCGTGGATCTGGCGTCGAAGCTGGGCTATACCAGCTTCCTCGGTCAGGCGCTGGGCACGGGTAAAACGTTCTTTGCGAATAGTACCGATATCACCGGACTTTCAGCGCGATACGCATTGAATGATTCACTGACCGTTCATGGCATGCTGACTCACGTATCCATCGAGGCTCCCGCCGGCTCTGCGCATATGGCCACGGGCGAGCTCGGCGTGGACGTGATGACATCGCGCTTCAACACCATCAACGTTGGTGGATTCTTGTCCTCGCTCACCGGCGCGCACTACCAGGAGGTGGGCCTCGGGGACGTTTACTCGCTCTCAAAGCAGACCATCGTCTACGCCCAGACTGCCTATCAGCATGCCAATGGTAGAGCTGATGCAGCCATCTCGTTGCTGGCACCGTCCAATACGGCGAATCAGTTGCTGTTCCGGGTCGGGGTACACCACTTTTTCTGACGACAGCCAGCCCTGCTTATACTCATGTCTCGCTGGTATAGGCAGGCTGCCTGGTCACTCGCGAGCCAGTCAACCCTCGCGACTGGGAGGGCACATCGAACCATCGGTCTGAATACTTCAGGTCAGCGTACTACCGAAAAGCTTCGCGGGTAGCCAAACACGATATTATTGTAAGCAGTCTAATTTTCCCAAAGGCAATATTCATGGCCACCCAACGTAGCCCGAGCAAGACTGAACCCACGTCCGATCCCATTCTCCGGCACTGGCGCGAAGCGGTTCCCCACGACCGTCTCGCGCATCTGGTAAAGGACGCCGCTCGCGCGATGATTCGCGGTCTGCACATGCGCCTGGCGCAGTACGAAGTGTCGTTCGGGCACTGGGCGTTTTTGCGCATACTCTGGGAGAGGGACGGCCTGACACAAAAAGAACTCAGTGCCGAAGCAGGGGTCATGACTCCCACAACATTTACTGCAGTGTCGGCAATGGAAAAGCTCGGCTACGTCGAACGCCGGCAAGCCTCCGATAACCGCAAGAACAGCTACGTCTATCTGACTGCCAAGGGCAAGGCCCTTAAAAAGAAACTCGTTCCGCTCGCCGAAGAAGTCAACGAAATTAGCATCAAGGGCTTGAAGGAAAGCGAGATCAAGACCGCGCGGAAGGTTCTGCTTACCATCATCGAAAACATGGCGCAGGACGAGGCGGAGTCCAATGACCCGGCCCGCCGGATTCCTTCCACACGCGAGCTTGGCAACCTCATCGCCTCACGCGGTGAGGAATACGAAAATAGCTGAAATCAGAGGTGGTGGGCACGGTCAACTGAATCGCTCGTCGCGCGCAGGTCCGGAGCATAAAAAGGCCGCCACGAAGACAACGGCAGCCTTCTGGTTTAGCGCCGCGGCAGTGGACGTGCGCTCAGAGCTGAACATCGGCTCCGCTTTCGCTGGACTCCAGCATCGCCAGACAGATCTCCAGCGTGCCCTTGGCCCACTCGCCCGAGTGAATCGGCGCGATACCCTCCACTACGGCCGCATACAACTCATCGATCACCTCCGCCCTGGGGACGAGCGGTCGCTTGAGTTCGCGCTTTTCGATGGACTGGTCGCCATAAACCAGAATGCCATCCGGCATCGGACGAAGATCAGCCTTATCGCACGAGAGGATCAGGGGTCCGAAATGCTGATGCCACGAAGCGGTTTCGCTGGAATCGGCAGGCCTCTTGTACGAGGCGCCTCCATAGGTACCCTCGGCTTTAAGCCTGGCCTCCTCTGCGGGGGAAGACAGCGCAGCAAGCCGGCGGCGCGCGCGCCCGTAGCCGTCCGGATGTTTCGCGTCCCCCATCTCTCCGATCCAGCCCGACCATTCATCCGAGTCGAAATGCCCGTATCCGCTGTATGAGATCGACGCAAACGCACCGTTTTCAAACCAGATCATGGCGCTATACGCGCCCTCGGTTGGACGCGACGCATCCCAACGCCCGACGGTGGCTCTGAGGCGCGTGGCTTTGACACCCGCCAGCAACCGGACAATGTCGACCTGATGAGCGGCCTGGCTGAAGACCGCGCCGCCGCCCTCCGCCGTCGACAACTCTTCCGGGCGCCGCGGACGATAGAGATAGTCCGTGAAATTCAACGCCTGAATCATTCTTATCGCACCGAACGCTCCGCTCTCGACAAGCTTTCGCGTCTCAAGATAAGGCGTGTCGAAGCTGTGACAATGTCCGACGATGAGCGAAACTCCTGCGCGGCCGCAGGCATCGATCATCCGGTCACATTCGGCCAGACTCAGCGCCATCGGCTTTTCCACCAGCACATGCTTCCGGTTTGCTGCCGCGATTTCCGTATGCCGTGCGTGGAACTGGTGAGGGCTTGCGACGTAAACCACCTCGACGTTCGGATCAGCCGCGAGGTCGGGCACATCCGTATAGGTAGGCGCAGCGAAATCCTTCTCGAACTGCTGCCGCGCCTCCAGCCGCGGATCGCTTGCCGCGACCAGCTCCACCCGGCGATCGGCCAGAAAAGTGGGCAGCATCAGCGAAAAGGCCCGTCCGAGCCCAGCCACTCCGATGCGTAGTGGACGTTTCTCCATCGCGCCCTCCGGCATTTATTGGGTCACCTGATAATTCGTCTCGAGCGCAGGCTGGTTGCTATCGCCCCACACATAGCGGGTGTCGTAAGCGCGCCAGTCGACCTCCTTCGGAATCACGGCCTGATAGGAGCAGACTGTCCCGGGAATCGCCTGATCCGATGTGCCAATCGGCGTCGCACCGCTCTCGAACTCGCGGAGCGCATCCAGCATCCGCTTGCGGAATTCCACGATCGCAAGATCGCTTGCACCAAGCCGTTCATCCGAACGGTTGGCAATCGGCCCCATGGTCACCCACATGGCAATATCCTGATTGGGAAAGCCCTTGATGCCCGTGAAGTTACCCGCCGTCATTGCCGCCCGGTCCTGCCAGAACCTGTTTTCATGATTGCGCAGCGGCCTGTAACGTTCGTCCAGATCAATGCCGACCTGCTGGCCGAGAAACTTGCGCCACGTCTCCGTTTCCGGCGTCGTTTTCGGATCACCCCAAGCGATGAAATAAAACGCCGTGTTCTCGTCATCCATCGGCACGTTGATATTCGCGACGTTGTAGAGATTATTAGGCGGGATCAGTACTGTCGCGGGCGCAACAAACACCGTTGAGCGCACATACTCGTGCGTATTTGCGTTGAAGATCGGACGGCGGATTGCCGCGTAACGGAAGCCGTAGCCGGTGCGTTCAATCTGAAGCCGTGGCGCCTTGTCGGTAGACGGCCGCAACCAGTTCTTGTCCGTAGCCTCGGCGCCGCCAACCCGCGCCGGCACGAAGTCCGACGAGTGAAGGCTCGAACTGTGCGCCGAGTCGATAGCCCCTTCAAGAATCTGCGCCCAGTTGCATGGCAGAAGAGCCTTGGCAATCGTAACCCGGGTTTCCGCGGTCGGCGCCCACGCGGGTGGGCTGAACTCGGGGATTGCATCCTGAGGGCCCATGTAGGCCCAGACCATGCCGCCCCACTCCTTCGTCTGATACGCCTTGTGCTTTACCTTTTGCGCCATCGTACTCGCGGCCGGTTCGGACACCATCTCGATGACGTTGCCCTGAAAGTCCATCTTCCAGCCGTGATACAGACAACGCAGACCGCAGTCCTCGTTGCGGCCGTAAACCAGCGAAACGCGTCGGTGCGGACAGTATTCGTCCATCACGCCAACGCGCCCCTCCGTGTCGCGGAAGACCACCAGGTCCTCGCCGAAGACCCGCGCCTTGACAGGCGGCCCATCCGGCTCGCTCACCTCTTCGATAAGGCAGACTGGCGTCCAGTGCCGGCGCATGAGCTGCCCCATTGGAGCATCGCCTTCCACCCGGCACAGCAAATCGTTTTCCTCGACTGTCAACATGGCTCGTCTCCCGGCGGCATACGCCGCTACATTGCAAAGGTCGAGTCATTATATTAGATATCTAACAATGTAGGCAAGCTGTTGGTGCTGGCCAATGAAGACGCGCTGGCTGCCGGCGTTAGGCGGCTCGCCAGTTACAACTCCACAGCACTCGAGTCGTAGAGATGCCGATGCAATGCCACGACTGCATGGCGGATTGCATCCCTCTCCACGAAACGGCTGTGCCTATGGAATATTTCCACTGCGTTTCAAAAGTCCTCGAAGACCGGACCCCGTAGCGTCACTTCTGCTGACCCGCCGCTTCGAGGATCAGGTTCGCCACTTCAGTCGGATGCGACAGCAGCGACACGTGGCTCGAATCGAGCTCGATCGTATGCGCATGCATCCGGTTCGCCATGAAGCGCTCCAGATCGGGGTTGATCGTCCGGTCTTCAGTCGACACCGCATACCAGGTGGGTTTGTCGTGCCACGCGGCGACCGTCGTCTTCGCCATCGTGATTGCCTTGCCAATCGGCTGCTGAACCGCGTAGTACGTCTCAGCTTCAACGGTAGGCAGATCGCCCGCAAAGTCGTGCACAAAGGCCTGCTCAGACAGCTTGCCGTAACCATCCGCCGACCACTGCAACCCCGCCGACGCCGGTGCGGCCGGGAATTTCTTCGTCAGCGCCGGATAGTCCTCGCCAGCGTCCGGCGCACGCGCCGCGATGTACACGAGGCCCGCTACCTTCGGATCGTCGCCGGCCTGGCTGATCACCATCCCGCCGTACGAGTGCGCGACCAGCAAGGTTGGACCATCCTGTTGCGCAAGCGCTCGCTTGACCGCATCGACATCCGCGTCGAGCGAGGTGGTCGGATTCTGCACCGCCGTCACGTGCAGGCCCTTCGCTTGCAGCAGCGGAATCACTTTCTGCCAGCTCGAACCATCTGCGAACAGACCGTGAACCAGCACGACATTCCTGATCGGTGCGGACGGGGCCGCAGCGCTGTCCTGCGCGAATGACGTCGTGGCGCTCACCAGCGTGGCGCAGGTCAGACCCGCGAGAACAAACGAACTCAACTTCATGAAACTTCTCCCAAGCATGTGTAGGACGAGATTCGCGGATTTCGTTCACCTCGTTGTGGTGACGCCATAGACGAACCATACCCAGGCAGTCATCGTTTGGCCGATTCCTGACGGCCGCCGAACGAATGCTGCACTCTGGTGTACTTAGGAGCAAACACAGCGCTGGCGCAAACATTCCGCTCAGCGCAAAAATTTTTAGCGGCGTCGGCGCTGACTGCGCCGACTGTTGCGCAAGTTGCCATGCGAAAATGTCAGCCACTCGCCTCTTTCCAGCTGACAAGCGAATGACACGATAATGTTCACAAAAGGATTAACACTGTGAAACTCGAGTTACGCCACATTCGCTGCTTCATCGCGGTCGCGAGACACCTCCATTTCGCTCGCGCAGCCGAAGAGCTCGGCATCGCGCCCCCGTCCCTTACCAAGCAGATCCAGGAGACGGAGCGGCTGCTCCAGGTCCGTCTGTTCCACCGGACCAAGCGCTCTGTTGCATTGACAGCGGCGGGCGAAGCGTACTTGCCCGAAGCGACAGCCGCCCTCGCCTCGCTTCAGCGCGGTCAGGAACTCGCTGAACTGGCGGAACGAGGCGAACTAGGTCGCATCCAGATTGGCTTCATAGCCTCGGCGGCCTTTGCGGGGATCATGCAGAAGACCATAAGAGGCTTCCGGAAGCACCGCCCTAAAGTGGATGTCGTGCTCATCGAAGCACCGATGACCCAGATTCCGGGGATGCTTACCGACGGCCGGCTCGACGTTGCGTACATACGGCCGCCGTTGGACTTTCCGGAGGAAATACGGGCCGTCAGCGTCTATCAGGACGAGTTCGTGCTGGCCCTTCCGGACGACTCACCGCTTGCAGATCATGCGGTCATCAATCCGTCGCAACTGCGTGAGGCGTGCTTCGCGCTTCCGGAGCAGGAGTTCGGCACATTCGAGGTGGGCAGACGTGGACGCTTCCAGCCAAAACTGGGGCCGAGACCCGGCCCGCTGGCTGCGGTACTCGCGTGCGTTTCGCTTGGAAGCTTTGTGGCCGTCGTGCCCCGCACATTGTGCGACTGCCTGAACTTACCGGGCGTGGTGTATCGACCGCTTGGCGGCAAACCTGTTGTCTCGGAGATAGCTCTTACGTTTCGACGACATGAGCGTTCCTATGCTGTCCGCGAATTTATTAAGTATGCCGGAGCAAATACGCGCTAGGTTGAGCGCTTGCCGCTACTCCGCCGGTTCGGGTCAAGCAACGCGGCTGCGGAGCATAAGTAAAGCCGGCATGACGAACGTCAGTAGGCGAATTTGAGGTAACTCTCGGCACTCTGGAAGGCGCCGGCGTCGTCGACCTGGGGCATATGCCGGAGCAATCGCTTTGCTTTCGGGCCAAGTCGTTGAAAAACGTCACGCGGAACGTCGATATGCACTTCCGGCCTGAAATACCAGCTTCGACTGTATCCAATGACGACCATTGGACGCGGGGCGTCCGTGTTGTTTGGCGTACCGCGATGCAACGCTCTCACGTCGCGAATCATGACGTCGCCGAGTTCCATCGGAATGGCATGCAACGGAATCTCCCCCGCCACATATGCCCGCATCGCGTCTTCCGAGTTCATTCGGTGGGTGCCGAGCGTCGTTTCGAACGGGCCGTTATCTGCGGTGACGTCGCAAAGCGGAAAATTTACGGCAAGTTGAAACGACGGCGTTTCCGGCTCGTTGTCGAACAGGGCAGGTGTGTCGCGATGAACGTCCTGATACGTCGACCCGCGTAGTGGCGTGTCGGTCGCGAGTTGGCACATGACCGGGTCTTCACCTGCAACGCGTTCGACAATAGCCAGTACGTCAGGGTCGCAAAATATGCTTTCATCCGCGAACACGCCCGCAAACGGCAACGTGATGTAGTGCCGGTTGGCTCCGCGCACAGCCGTTGCGTTCTCCTGCAATCTATGGACAAGGATGCCGTCGAAGGCCTGTCGCCAGCCCGAGAGCGTTTCCTTTGGAAAGTGCTGCTTCAGGAGCACCATTCCATCGCGATCGAATGTCCGCGCGAACACATCGTGTTCCTCGTTTGAGTAACGCATCAAAGTGTCCCCGTGTAAGTTCCATAAGGCTAGCAAGCGGGCTCAGATAGATCAATCCTGGTGAATAGTGGTTTCGCCTTGAACGAACTCCCGCTTACACTGCTTACTGGCAGACGTACACCCGATACAAATTGATCTCGTCCCAAGGGTGGCACTTTTTTTGCGTCTGGCTTGGGTTGCTCTCCGGCGGTCTCATGTTCCTTTAGAAATCCAAGGGGTCTACATCATGCAGAAGCGGGCATCGTCAGGCGTAGTGCATCTCCTCAGCGTTCTGTTCGCAGCCCTCGCCGGCTTGTATCTGCTGATCGGCGGGGCGTGGCTCATCTCGATCGGCGGGTCGCCCTACTATGTCGTCGCCGGCCTGGTCATGCTGGTGACGGCCGCCCTGCTTTACCGCCGGAACGCGAGCGCGCTTGGCTTGTATGCGCTGCTGCTGCTGTGCACCATCGTATGGGCGGTGTGGGAAGCCGGCTTCGACTTCTGGGCCTTGACGCCACGACTCGATGTGCTGGTTGTGTTCGGCATCTGGCTGCTGCTGCCATTTGTCTATCGCACCCTCGACGCCCCTGCGAAGTCCGCGGCACTGGCGTTGGGCGCCACCTTGATTCTCAGCGGCATTGTGCTCGTGTACGCGTCCTTCAACGATCCGCAGGAAATCAACGGAACCCTGAGCGCCAGTGCAGCATCGTCCGCAACCCCGGCGGCGGGCGGCACCGATGCCGATTGGCCTGCCTACGGCCGCACGCAGCACGGCACGCGCTACTCGCCGCTCAAGCAGATTACCGCCGACAACGTGAAGAATCTGCAGGTTGCATGGACATTCCAGACCGGTGACACGAAGCGTGCGACCGACCCGGTCGAAACGACCAACGAAGTCACACCGATCAAGGTGGGCAACATGCTCTACCTGTGTTCGCCACACCAGATCCTGTTCGCGCTGGATGCTGCAACGGGCAAGCTCGCGTGGAAATTCGACCCTGGCCTGAAAACGGATCCGAGCTTCCAGCACGTGACATGTCGTGGCGTCTCTTACTACGACTCGACCGCGGCAAGTACCGATGACAGCGGTCAAACAACGGCCTCGACCGCTGCCAATACCGGTAACAACGGTCAAACGACGGCCTCGAGCGCCGCCCCAGCGGTTTGCGCGCGCCGCGTGCTTCTGCCGGTCAACGACGGCCACCTGTACGCGCTCGATGCGCAAACGGGTCAACGCTGCCCGGATTTCGCCAACCATGGCGACCTCGATCTCCAGCATGGCCAGCCGGTGACCACGGCGGGTCAATACGAACCTACCTCTCCGCCAATCGTCACCGACAAGGTCATCGTCATCGCGGGTGCGGTGACAGATAACTATTCGACCCGCGAGCCTTCGGGTGTGATCCGCGGCTTCGATGTCAATACCGGCAAGCTGCTTTGGGCATTCGATCCGGGCAACAAGGATCCGAACGTCATTCCCGGCGAAGGGCAACATTACTCGTTGAATTCGCCGAATTCGTGGGCGCCCGCGGTCTACGACGCCAAACTCGACATCGTTTACCTGCCGATGGGCGTGACCACCCCGGATATCTGGGGCGGCAACCGTACGCCCGAGGAGGAGCGCTATGCAAGCGGCCTGCTCGCGCTGCACGCTTCGACCGGAAAGCTCGCCTGGTTCTACCAGACCGTGCATCACGATCTGTGGGACATGGACCTGCCGGCTCAGCCCACGCTGGCCGACATCACCGACAAGTCGGGCAACGTCGTGCCGGTGGTCTACGCACCCGCAAAGACAGGCAACATCTTTGTACTGGATCGCCGCACTGGCGCGCTGGTCGTCCCGGCTCCGGAACAGCCTGTCCCGCAAGGAGCCGCGCCTGGCGATCACGTCTCGCCTACCCAGCCGTTCTCCGAGCTGACGTTCCGGCCAAGCAGGAAATTGACGGGCGCAGACATGTGGGGCGCAACGATGTTCGATCAGATGGTGTGCCGCGTGATGTTCCACCGCCTGACCTATGACGGCACGTTCACGCCACCATCGGTGAACGGCACCCTGGTGTTCCCGGGCAACCTCGGCATGTTCGAGTGGGGCGGCATGGCTGTCGACACCGATCGTCAGATCGCGATTGCCAACCCGATTGCCCTGCCGTTCGTATCGAGGCTGATGCCGCGTGGTCCGGGCAATCCTATCGAGCCGGCCGCAAGCGATGCGGGCGGCAGCGGCACCGAATCCGGTATTCAGCCGCAGTACGGCGTACCGTTCGGCGTGACGCTGAACGCGTTCCTGTCGCCGCTCGGTTTGCCGTGCAAGCAGCCGGCCTGGGGTTATGTCTCCGCAATCGATCTGAAGACCAACCAGATCGTCTGGAAGAAGCGTATCGGTACCGTGCGCGACAGCTCACCACTGCCTCTTCCGTTCAAGATGGGAATGCCAATGCTCGGCGGTCCAATGACAACTGCGGGCGATGTGTTCTTTATCGGCGCCACTGCGGACAACTATATCCGCGCCTTCAGCACCAACACGGGTGAGCAGTTGTGGCAGGCCCGTTTGCCTGCAGGCGGTCAGGCCACACCGATGAGCTATGAAATCAACGGCAAGCAGTACGTAGTGATTGCCGCTGGGGGGCATGGCTCGTTCGGCACGAAACTGGGCGACTATGTCATCGCCTACGCATTGCCTGACGGGAACTGATCCGCGTGCGTAAACACGCGGTCTGCTCGCTTGCCGTTTTGCTTGCACTGGGCGCTGGCGCCCGGTGCGCTTACGCGCAAAGTTCGGTGACGCTGTATGGTTTGATCGATACCAGCATCGAAATCACCAACCCCGGCTCTTCGTGGACACCACGAGTGGATTCGGGCGCATATCGTGGATCGCGGGTAGGCTTGCGCGGCGAAGAGCAGATCGGCTCGGATACGCGCATCCTGTTCGATCTCGAGAACGGTTTCAATGCGGGTAACGGCGCACTGGCGACGGCGGGCACCCTGTTCAACCGCCAGGCGTGGATCGGCGTTGGTGCACCATGGGGCGAAGTGCGGCTCGGTCGCCAGTACTCGCCGATCTACATTCCGTTCAAAGGACAACTCGACGCATTCGGCGCAGGCACGATTGCATCCGGACTGAACAACCTGTCGAAAATCACGCCGTACACGAACAACGGCCTCGCGTATCTGTCACCCGATCTGCACGGCTTCACGACGACCTTGATGGTCGCACTGCCCCAAAGCGGCAACGGCAACGGTCTATCCGGCAACTACGAGACCTTCGATTACCGTAACGGGCCATTCCACGTTTCGTATGCTCACCAGCAGACCTCAGGGGACACGGGACTGCGCGCGAATCTCGGCGGCGTGTCATACGTGATCGGCAAGACGACCGCTTTCGTGTCGTTCTTCAACGGCGACGGCGGATCGCCGCGTTATCACGACGACGGCATGTCGGTGTCGGCGCGCTACGCGGTCTCGACGCGCCTGCGGGCCTCACTGGGCTACACCTATATGCGAGACCGGTCGGGTGGCGACAACAACGCGGACCAGTTCAGCGCTGAATGCGAATATGACCTCTCGCCGAGGATGATGCTGTACGCGAGCGCCGGCATATTGCGCAATCGTGATGACGCTGAGTTCACGCTGCGCGGTGTCGACGTGACCGGGCTCGCGCCGGCTTATACGGGTGCGCCTGTGCGCGGTGTCCAGTTTGGGATGATCGACCGGTTCTAGAACCCGTGGCGAAGGACAATCTGTACCGGATACCATCATCGAATCTGTACCGTTACTGTACCGGCTCTGGCCGATAGACTGCGTAAAAGCGTATCGTCACCGGAGTTACCCCCATGTCTTTCGAATCCCTCAGTGCGTTGCCCGCCGGCATCCTGTTCGCGCTAGTCACCAGCATCACGCCGGGGCCTAACAACACGATGCTGCTCACCTCGGGGGTCAACTTCGGCTTTCGCCGCACGCTGCCGCATGTGTTCGGCATTAGCGCCGGGGTCGTATTGCTGATGCTGTGCGTCGGTTTCGGGCTCGGCGAAGCATTCCACCGTTTCCCGGCGCTGTACTCGGTGCTGGAAATCGCCAGCGTCGCCTATCTGCTGTATCTCGCGTGGAAAATCGGTACGTCGGGCGAGGTGAAACTGCGCAACGGGGAGCGCCGCCCGATGAAATTTCACGAGGCCATTGCGTTTCAATGGGTCAATCCGAAGGCATGGATGATGGTGCTGACTGCCGTCACGACGATTCACGTGAGCGAAAACTTCGGCAGCAATGTAATGCTGATGGCCGTGGTGTTCTACGTCATCGGTCTGCCCTGCATCTGTCTGTGGGCCGGGTTCGGTACGGCCATGCGGCAAGTGCTCACGGACCCGAAACGGCTGCGCATCTTCAACATAGCGATGGCCTTGTCGCTCGTGCTGACGCTGTATCCGATCGCGGCGCGTCTGCTGGCCTAGTCGAGCTTCCCTTTACCCACGCGCTCGATAAACCGCCACAACGCGTCCTCGGTCGAATACGGCGCGTTGAAGCGGAACCACGCGCTCGCCGCATCATCCGGCCGGAAATACGAGCCCGGCGCGAGCCAGATGCCGTGAGCGAGCGCGGCCGTCGCCACCTCTCCTGCACGCTCCGGTTCAACCGGCAAACGCGCCCACAGAAAGAGTCCTGCACGCGGCCGGTGAAACACCTCCAACCCCAGCGCATCGAGCCGCTCTTCCACCACCGCATGGGCGGCCTTGAGCCGTTCGTTGACGTCCTCCACGTGACGCGCGTAGCGTCCTTCGAGCAGCACCTTGTCGACGATCCGCTCGATCGTTTCCGACGACGTCAGCCCCACCGCCATCTTGGTGCGTGCCAGTTCGCGCAGCACGTCGCGCTCGGCCACCACATAGCCGCAGCGCAACCCAGGCGTCACCGTCTTCGAGAATCCACCCACATACAGCACCCGCTGCAAACCCTCCATCGCGGCAAACAACGGCGCACCCGGCGGAGCGAGCTCGCGGCTCACGTCATCCTCGATCACCCACATGCGCGCGCGTTCCGCAATCTGCAGCAGACGGAACGCCGCGGCCATCCCGAAGGTCGCGCCGGTTGGATTCTGCAGCGTCGTGTTGACGAAAATCGCCTTGGGCCGATGCGCGGCCACCAGGGTTTCGAGGACATCCGTATCGACACCCGCCGGCGTGCGCGGCACGCCGTACACGATCAACCCCGCCAGCTTGAGAATCTGCAGCAGGTTGCAGTAGCCGGGATCTTCGACGATCACCACATCGCCCGCGCGCAGCAAGGTCCGCACGATCAGATCCAGCCCCTGGGTCGCACCTTGCGTCAGCAGCACATTCGAAACCTCGACCGGCAAGCCGTGGCGATCGAGTTGCCCGGCGATGCGCTCGCGCAGCGGCGCAAAACCGTACGGATGACCATAATCGCCCATGCGTGGCCCCGGCACCCGGCTCATCGAGCGTAGCGCCTGCTGCAGGCCGCTTTCGTTGATCCATTCGTTCGGCAGCCACCCGCCGCCGGCCTTGATCGGCACCGAATGGTCGGCGAACACGTCGGACAGCAGCCACGTCGCGGTGAGGCTGGGCGGTTGCCAGTCGGTCGCGCTCACGCGCGCGGCCTGCGCGCGCGACGCCACCCGATAGCCCGAACCCCGGCGCGCGACCACCAGACCCATCGAAACAAGACGGTTGTAGGCCTCCGTCACGGTAAAGGTGCTCAGCTCGTGGCTCGCCGCCAGGCGCCGCACGGACGGCAGCAACGCGCCGGCCCGCAACGACTGTCCTTCTATGGCGCTCGCAAACCCCTGCACTAGTTGCTCGACGAGGGTGGGCGCGGCGCGGCGGCCGCGTTCCAGTTGGAGTTCGATCATTGGGGCGAAAGCAAGGTTGCGAGCGGAGTCACGGCAAAAAGGGTGCAATATGGGCAAGAGAGGCGAGTTGCAGGACGCCCAAAGGACGTTCAAGCAACCAGCACAGTTTCAGCAACTTGACCTGCACAGTTAGCAGCGCAGTGCATCAACTGTTTATGTCCTCCATTTAACCGCGGACGCTACAGTTTCGCAACGGCAACGCCCCGAAGGAAATCTCCTCGGGGGACCACTTCGAGGAGAACACCATGACTTCGCGCCCCGTCATCGACGATCTGTCGTCTTTCTGGATGCCTTTTACCGCCAACCGCCAGTTCAAGGCGTCGCCGCGCCTGCTGGAATCGGCCAAGGGCATGTACTACCGCGCGACGGACGGCCGCGAGGTGCTCGACGGCTGTGCTGGACTCTGGTGTGTGAACGCCGGCCATGGCCGCGATGAGATCGTCGCTGCAATCACCCAGCAGCTTTCCACGCTCGATTTCGCGCCGACCTTCCAGATGGGCCACCCGCTCGCGTTCGAAGCGGCAACGAAAGTCGCCGAACTGATGCCGGCCGGCCTCGACCGGATTTTTTTCACCAACTCGGGTTCCGAATCGGTGGATACGGCGCTGAAGATCGCGCTGGCGTATCACCGTGCGCGCGGCGAAGGTCAGCGCACGCGCCTGATCGGCCGTGAACGCGGTTATCACGGCGTGGGCTTCGGCGGCATTTCGGTCGGCGGCATTGCACCGAACCGCAAGACGTTCTCTGGCGCGCTGCTACCGGCGGTCGATCATCTGCCGCATACGCACAACCTCGAACACAACGCATTCACGAAGGGGCAGCCCGCCTGGGGCGCGCATCTGGCCGACGAACTCGAGCGCATCGTCACGCTGCACGACGCGTCGACGATTGCCGCGGTTATCGTCGAACCGGTGGCCGGCTCGACGGGCGTACTGATTCCGCCGCAAGGCTATCTGCAGAAGCTGCGCGATATCTGCACGAAGCACGGCATCCTGCTGATTTTCGATGAAGTCATTACCGGCTTTGGGCGTCTGGGCAAAGCGACGGCCAGCGAATACTTCGGCGTCACGCCGGACCTGCTGACGATGGCCAAGGCCATTAATAACGCCTCGATTCCGATGGGCGCGGTGGCCGCCAGCCGTAACATCCACGACACGGTCGTCAATGCCGGCGCACAAGGTGCGATCGAGCTGTTCCACGGCTATACGTATTCGGCGCACCCGGTTGCGGCTGCGGCGGCCGTGGCGACGCTCGACCTGTACCGCCGCGACGGCCTGTTCGAACGTGCTGCATCGCTAGCGCCCGCGTTCGAAGCCGCTGCGCATGCACTGCGCGATGCGAAGCATGTGAAGGACATTCGCAATCTCGGCATGATCGCCGGGATCGAACTCGAGCCGCGCGACGGCGCACCGGGCGCACGCGCCTATGAGGCTTTCGTCAAATGCTTCGAGGCCGGCGTGCTGATCCGCTTCACGGGCGATATTCTGGCGTTCTCGCCGCCGCTGATCATCAGCGAAGAGCAGATCCAGCACATCTTCAAGACCGTGCGCGACGTGCTCGCCACGGTGCAGTAAGAACTGCGGCAACACTTTGAGGTATCGGGCAGCGCCTGCGGCTACGTGCCGTCAAGCGCCGCTGCCCGCTCTGTTTAGCCGGCCCTGCCGACGATCGTCTCGAAGTAGAGTTGCAGAAAGCCCTCTACGTCGACGTCGACACACACATCCTGCTTCGCCGCTTCATCCCAGTCGGGCGCCGGCACGCCCATCGTCTCCGGCTTCTGGACGGTTTGCCCAATCGCGAGACCTTCCACCACCACGCGCACCGCGCCACGCCGGATCTGATAAAGCTCAGGCGCCACCAGATAGGCAACCGCGGACGAATCGTGCACGTAGATGCCCTGCACGCCCGAACTGTCGACGTGAAACTGCTCGTATGAGCGCGACACGTCCCAGATAAACTGCCCCACCTCGCCGCCGTGCTGACGGATGCGCTCGAGGTAAGCTGTGTTCATGATGGCCTTTTGCGTCACGTCTAACCCTGCCGCCGTGACTTTCCACGCAGCGGTGAAGACCTGATCGGCTGCGTCCGGGTCGGCAGAAATATTCGCTTCGGCACACGGCCTCACATTGCCTAACACGCCGTTGATACCGAAGGCGCCTCCCATGATGATCACCTGTTTGACCAGGTGCTGGATCTCCGGGTCCTCCTGCAGCGCGAGCGCGAGATTGGTGAGCGGCCCTACCGCGATCAGGTTGATCTCGTGCGGATGCTTGCGGATTTCGTCGATGATGAAACGATGCGCCGGGCGTGCGTCGAGGCGGGCACGGCCCTCGTCGGGCATATCGGGGAGTTCGATATCGCCGAGGCCGTTTTCCCCGTGGATATGCGGAATCGGCTCGGGTGCGGCCTTGCGCAGCGGCTTTGCTGCGCCGCGCGCCACGACGACGCCCGGGTCAGCGAAGCGTTCGACCAGATACACGGCATTGCGGGTCGTGGTTTCGATCGTCGCGTTGCCGAACACGGACGTCACGCCGATTAACTCGATCTGCGGATGACACGTCTGGAACACCAGCGCCATCGAGTCATCGACACCGGGATCGGTGTCGAAAATTACCTTGTGCATGATGGTTGGGCACTCATGTTGATTGCGTATGGGACCGCTTTAGCGTGCATGTGAAACGCACGTCGCCATGCCTGACGCTAAGCCGCAGACGCGCCGCCGTCAGGTTCGAGATAGAACGCGCCCGGTAACAATGCGGCGGCGCTGGTCACTTCGACCTTGCCATCCAGATTGCTCAGTACGACTTCGAGTTTGGGCGAGCCCAGTTCGATCATCACCTGACGGCAAGCGCCACAGGGTGCAATCGGGCCATCGGTTTGTCCAATGACAGCTAGTCTTTTGAATTGCCCCGGACGATAACCTGCCGCCACCGCGCTAAAAAACGCCGTACGTTCCGCGCAATTGCACAGGCCATACGAAGCGTTCTCGACATTGCAGCCGTGAAAAATCTTGCCGTCGTTTGTCTCAAGCGCAGCGCCGACCAGGAAGCGCGAGTAAGGCGCATACGCAAGCTCGCGGGCTTTGCGGGCTTCGTCAATCAGATGTTCGTGTGTCACTACTCCTCCGCATCGGGGTCAGGATCCGCGTTGTTCGGTTACTCAGCTGATCAGTTCGTACACGGTGGCCGGAACGGGCGAAGCGGTCTCGGCGAGCGTGCACGCTGTCAGGATGTCACGGGCCGCCTGTTCGGCGGCAGGAAGATCGCTGGCATGAATAAGTGCCAACGGCACTCCCGCTTCGACGTATTGTCCGAGTTCAACGACGTCTGTCAAACCGACCTGGTAGTTGATCGCATCATCAGGGCGGCGCCGGCCTCCACCGAGCCCGACTACCACCAGCCCCAGCGCGCGGCAATCGATGTGTGTCACATACCCTGCACGCGGTGCAGTAACCGGCACGATCACCGCCGCCTGCCCCAGATGACGCTCGGGCGCACCAATAAGATCCGCGGGCCCGCCTAACGCTCGCACCATCCGCGCGAAGCGCTCCGCCGCGGCGCCGGAATCGAGCACCGCGTTCAACTTTGCACAGGCTTGCGCGGTATCGCTCGCGAGTCCACCCAGTACGAGCATCTGCGCGGCCAAGGCCAGCGTGACCTCATGCAAGCGCGCAGGACGACGATGCCCAGTCAGATAATCGATCGCACAGCGCACTTCCAGCGCGTTGCCGGCGCAGGGGGCCAGCGGCTGGTTCATATCGGTGAGCACGGCGGTCGTCTTCATGCCTGCACCGTTGCCGACCGCGACGATGCTGCGCGCCAGTTCCAGTGATTGCTCGTAGGTCGGCATGAAAGCGCCGGAGCCGACCTTGATGTCCATCGTCAGCCCTTCGAGCCCTGCCGCAAGCTTTTTCGACAGGATGGACGCCGTAATCATCGCGATCGATTCGACGGTCGCCGTTACGTCGCGGATCGCATAGATCCGTTTGTCGGCAGGCGCGAGCTGCGCCGTCTGACCGATGATCGCCACGCCGACTTCCCGCACGATCCGCTGAAACGTCCTCGCCTCAGGAACCAGGTTATAGCCGGGAATGGCCGCGAGCTTGTCGAGCGTCCCGCCGGTATGGCCGAGACCGCGCCCGGAGATCATCGGCACGAAACCGGCGCAGGCGGCCACCATCGGGCCGAGCAACAGCGAAGTCAGGTCGCCGACGCCGCCCGTCGAATGCTTGTCGATCAACGGGCCCGGCAGATCGAACGCGTCCCAGGACAGCACCTGGCCCGAATCGCGCTGCGCCAGCGTCAGCGCAACGCGTTCGTCCACGCTCATGTCGTTGAAATACACCGCCATCGCGAACGCGGCGACCTGCTCGTTCGCGACGCTGCCGTCGACCACACCCCGTACGAATTCGCCGATCTCATCACGGCTTAGCGGCTGCTGGTCGCGTTTCTTGCGAATGATTTCCTGCGTCAACGACATAATGATCAGCTTAAGAAAAGGTAGGAGACCCTGGCGTTACGGTGACGGACGGACTCAATGAAACGACAGGAAAATCCCTGCAATGGCGGCGCTCATCAGGTTCGATAGCGTAGCAGCCGCTACGACACGCAATCCATAGCGCGCCACTTCCGCACGGCGTTCCGCGGCAACGGCACTAAAACCGCCCGTGAGAATCGCGATCGAAGAAAAATTGGCAAAGCCACACAGTGCAAACGACACGATCGCAAGCGTCTTCGGATCCAGCACCTGCAAGCCGGCCGCCGCGACCGACTGGGCGCCCTTCAGGTACGGCGACAGATCGACGTATGCGACGAACTCGTTGAGGATCAGCTTCTCACCGATAAAGTTGCCGGCGAGCGGTGCGTCGTGCCACGGTACGCCAATCAACCACGCGAGCGGTGCAAACACCCAGCCGAGGATGCTTTGCAGCGTGATCTGCGGATGCCCGAACAGACCCGCGATTCCGCTGACGGTCGAATTCAGCAACGCGATCAAACCAATAAACGCAATCAGCATGGCGCCGACGTTGATGGCGATTCTCAGGCCAATCGAGGCGCCCGCTGCCGCTGCCTCGATCACGTTGGCCGATTTCCTTTCGTCGAAATGCAGCCCTTCCAGCACCACCCGGCTTGGCTCCGTGGTCGGGAAGATCAGCTTGGCGAACAGCAGGCCGCCCGGTATGGCCATGAACGACGCGGCCAGCAGATACTCCAGATTGACGCCGAGGCCCGCATAGCCGGCCAGCACCGAACCCGCCACCGAAGCCATTCCGCTCGACATGACCGCGAACAACTCCGCGCCCGTCATCTCGCGGACGAACGGCTTGACGAAAGCCGGCATCTCGCTCTGGCCGAGGAAGATCGTAGCTACCGCGGAACATGCCTCAACTCGGGTCACAGCCAGCAGCTTCTCGAACACGACACCGAGGCCGTTGATAATCCACTTCATCACGCCGATGTGGTACAGCACCGCAATCAGCGCGGTGACGAAGATGATCATGGGAAGCACACGCAGCGCGAAAACGAAGCCGCCACCGCCGAAGAGCTGGAACATCTTTGCGTCGACGAGGCCGCCGAACATGAACGACACGCCGCGGTCGCCCATCTGCAGCACATTGTTGACACCACGCGCGGCGGCCGCCAGCGCTGCACTGCCAAGCGGCACGAACAGCACTAGCGCACCGATCGACACCTGCGCGAGGAGCGCGGGAATCAGCGTGCGCAAGCGGATACCACTTCGATTGGTCGACAACACATAAGCGATCAGCAATAGAAAAACAATGCCACACAGACTGCGTAAGATATCCACGTTGTGCTCGCTGTTTGGAAATTAGAATTGGGGATGAGCGGACGGTCACAAAGCGGATTAAATTTTCCTTCGCATACCTATCTTCCTCCTGTCGTCTCTTTTGTCGATCTTATCCAGTGCGTCGCCCAAGCGTGCACCGTATAGTGCAGCGCAAAGACACGTACGTCCACCCTCGGCCGGCGAACGGTCCATTCACGTCGACATGCTGCAGCGCGATGAACCTCTACGTCGCGTCGTTAAGGGGAAGCCGCATCGATGCATCGCGCATCGTTGGTCTTTTCGAGTTTCAATCCTGTCCTGTCGGTCAGGTTATAGATGAACAAAAAAATAAAGTACAAGGGTTTTGTGAGGACGCAGAATTTTGATCGCCTGGCCGCGCGTCATGCAAGCGGCCCGGCCGGAGTGCGAAATTAGCCGGACTTACGTGGGGTAAGGGTTCTGCATTTATTACATTCGCCCATCCGCATTGCACGGAAGGCAAGATCAGGCGGCGGCGGGGTACCGCCGCCCTTCTACCGCTTTTGCGCCCAACTCAATGATGCGAGCGCGCCGCTCTCGTATGAGCGGCTTTTTTCGCCGCGGCCGAACGGCCCGCGGTGCCCTTGGTGGCGACCGCCTTTTTCGCCGCCGCCGAACGACTCGCTGCGGGCCGGCGGGCCGCCGAACTCTTCGCCTGTTTCGACATTGCCGCACTCGACGCACCGCGTCCGCTCTCGCGCTTTAGCGCTGTGGTGGCGGCACGCGCGCGTTTTGCCTTCGTTTCAGTGCTGGCGCTTTTGGCTGCGGTCTTGTGCTGGCCCGCCGCGTTGTCTTTGGCGGCCTTCTTACGCGTCGCTTCGCTGGTCGTACCCTTCTTCGGCGCCTTCAGATCGACGCCGGCACGCCGCGCCTTCGACAGACCGATGGCGATGGCCTGCTTGGCCGATTTCACGCCGTGCTTGCCGGCGCGCACGCGGTCGACCTCTTCCTTGACGAACTCCCCGGCCTGGGTACTCGAGGCTTTGCCGGCACGCTTGTCCGCGTGGGCACGGTGGATGGTTTTCTGTTCAGGCATGACAGTCCTCCAGATTGGCTGTTGGCCCGTATCACGCAGCAACCCCTGTGCCTTGGCAAAAACGTGCGGTATACGCGCGGACGGCGTATGGTTATAGCAAGGGCCGGCAGCTGCGCCGACTCTACGGTTTTCGGACCATCCGGGAGAAGCCGCATGAAGATACCCACCTTACGAGCAGGTGCCCACATCGAAGGCGTGCACTGGATTGCCGAATATGCCGAGGACGTCCACGAGATTCGCGTGTTTCGCGAGGGACAGGAAGTGGATGTGCATAACGCACCGTCGACGCTGTTCGGCGACGAGGAAAACGCCGGTTCGAAAAGCTGCGCCGATCATCGCGCCGCGGAAGCGGCTGTGCTTGCTTACCTGAAGCGTTTCGTCGCCGAGCACGACGCCGAAGAGTAGCGAACGCAGGCGTGGCGATTTTCACCGCACCCGCCACGCCTGGCCCGCTTTAACATCCAATCAATCAGCCGGACGCAGTTTTTTCACTTCGGCGTCCGAAGGCTGCACGCTTGCGCCGTCGATATAGTGGAACGACGTCATCACGCCCTTGCCGTCCTTCACGCCCGTCACGCCGACAAAAGCGCCCATGGTCGACTGGTTGTCCTGCGCGCGATACGACACCGGACCAAACGGCGTGTCGACGCTCAAGCCCTTGAATGCAGCGGCCAGCTTGTCAGGATCGGTAGAACCGGCTTTCTTCAGCCCATCCGCAAGCGACATCAACGCGGAATATCCGACCACCGAACCGAGACGCGGATAGTCGTGATACTTCGCCTGATACGCATCGACAAACTTCTTGTTCGCAGCCGTATCGATCGAGTACCACGGGTAGCCGGTCACGATCCAACCGGTCGGCGCTTCGGCACCAAGCGGATCCAGGTAATCCGGCTCGCCCGTCAGCAGCGAAACCACACTACGGTCCTTGAACAATCCCGTCGTATTGCCCTGACGGACGAACTTGCCGAGGTCAGCGCCAAACAGCACGTTAAAGATCGCATCGGGTTTCGCATCGGCGATGGCCTGGGTCACCGCGCCAGCGTCGAGATTGCCTAGCGGGCTCGCCTGATCGGACACGAACTCGATATCGGGTTGGGCAGCCTGCATCAGCTTCTTGAAAGTCGCCACCGCCGACTGACCGTACTCGTAGTTCGGATACACCAGCGCCCAGCGCTTTTTATGCAGCTTGAGCGCTTCCGGCACCAGCATCGCGACCTGCATATAGGTGGAAGGACGCAGACGGTACGTATATTTGTTGCCGTCGGCCCAGACGATCTTGTCGGTCAACGGTTCGGCCGCGAGGAAGAAAACATGCCGCTGCTTCGCGTAGTCGGCCAGCGCGAGGCCGGTATTCGACAGGAAGCCGCCGAACAGCACCTGTACGCCTTCGCCCGTCACCAGCTCCTGCGCGACGCGTACCGTATCGCCAGGGTTGGCGTTGTCGTCGCGCGAGACGACTTCGAGTTTCTTGCCGAGCACGCCACCCGAGGCGTTCACCTCGTCGAGCGCGAGATTCCAACCGTTCTTGTAAGGGCCGAGAAAGGCCGGTTGGGCCTTATAACTGTTGATTTCGCCGATCTTGATCGTCTCCTGAGCCACGGCCCCAAGCGCCGTCAGCGAGAGCGTCAACGAAACAGTCAGACGAGAGATCCATCCTGCGCGTGTGGTCATGCGTTTCTCCGTTATCAGTAGTGGGTGCGAGAAGGCGAATGCGGGTACAGCGAATCAATCGGCGCGCGATGTCGCGCGAATACGCGCCACGCTTGCCTCGACGTCTTGCCATGCGGGCCTGCCGCCCGCGAATTGCTGACGCAGGTACGACACGAGTTCGGCTACCTGGGCGTCGTTGAAACTGTCGCGGTAAGCCGGCATCGTACCGAGTTCGGGCCGTGCAGGCGAGTTGATGCCGTCCAGAATCACGCGAATCAGATTATCGGGCGCTGCGCTATGCAGATTCGTGTTAAGCGCGAGCGACGGATGCGCACCGAATAGCGTCGGTCCACTGCCGGTGTGATGGCACGCCGCGCAGGCGCCGTCGAACAGCCGTGCGCCCATGCTCGACGCCGTGGGCGTAGCCGCGCTGGCCTGCTCGTATTCGCGCGCCAGCGCTTCTGGATTCGCATTAGGACCCGCGGGGTTCAGCGAGGCAAGGTAATTCGCCATGGCGCGGATATCGCTGTCCGGCAAGGAAGCCAGCTCGCTGACGACCGGTCCCATCGGGCCGGCCGCTACGCCATGCAGCGGCGCGTGCCCAAAGCGCAGATAGCTGAACAGTTCGTCTTCGGTCCACGGCACGGGCGCATTCGAAAGTGTCGTCAACGCAGGCGCTTCCCAGCCTTCCGCTATACCGCCGCCAAGAAACGCCGCGCCGGTTTTCTCGGCGCCGAATGCATTGCGCGGTGTATGACATGCGCTGCAATGGCCGAGGCCGTTGACCAGATAGGCTCCGCGATTCCATTGCGCGGTTTGCGTTGCCTCCTGCGTGAACGTATTGCGCTTCAGAAACATGGTGTTCCATGCGGCCATCAGGGGCCGCCCGCTGAAGGGAAACGCCAGCTTCGTTTCAGGCGGACGTGAGCGTACCGGCGTTTGCGACATCAGGTAGGCATACAACGCCTGAAGGTCATCGTCCGATACGTTCTTGAACGACGTGTACGGGAAAGCGGGGTATAGGTGCCGTCCATCGCGATGGATGCCCTTGCGCATCGCCCGTGCAAATGCGTCGAAAGACCAGTTGCCGATGCCCGTCTGCTCATCCGGCGTGATATTCGTGGTGTAGACCGTGCCGAACGGTGTATCCAGCGCGAGACCTCCCGCGTTCGGCACGCCGTTGTGTGCCGTGTGGCAGACGGCGCAGTCACCAAGCGAGGCGAGCAGTTTGCCGCGTGCGATCAACCCGGGTGCAAACGAAGTCGCTAGAGGCGGTGTGATCGGGGCAATCGGCTGAGGTGCGAACGAGGCCATGCTTAACCAGCCCGCGGTACCTGCAGCCAATGCGCCGAGGAAACCGAAACGCCAGCGCTTTTTCCTGCGCGCGGTTGCGGCCGCGGCCGCCTGCGCCGGGCCGTCGGCGAGCGCGGCCCGAATCACTTCCGGCGTGAAAGGCGGCCTGCGAAACCGCACACCCGTCGCATCGAACAGCGCATTTGCAATCGCAGCCGCACCAGGCAGCGACGCCGATTCGCCCGTACCCATGGGCGGCTCGCCGTGGCGCGGCATCATCACCACCTCGATGACCGGCACCTCGCGGAACGTCAGGATCGGATACGCGCCCCACTCCTGGCTCGTCACTTCGTTCTTGCCGAAAGTCACGCGCTCTTTCAACGCGCGGCTCGTCGCCTGGATCACGTTGCCGTGAATCTGGTGACGGACACCATCTGGATTCACCATCGTTCCGGTGTCCTGACCGACTACCACACGCGTCACCGCCAGTTCGCCGCTCTTGCGATTCACCTCGACATCCGCGACCCATGCCGCCCATGCCGCGCCAAAGCCGGGGAATTTACTGTGCACGTAGCGGGCGTAAGCGAAGCCTCTGCCGCGTGCGATGTCGCCTTCCTCTTCCTCCGCGTCTTGCGCTTTGAGCGCGACGTTGCGGGGTTCCCAGCCAGCTTTCTCTGCAACGGCTTTGACGAGATCGATCGCGCGCGGATCCGTCAAATGCTGCAGACGGAACTCGACCGGATCGACACCCGCGTCGGCGGCCAGTTCGTCGATGAACGATTCGTGTGCAAACGTGTTGGGCAACGCCGACACGCCACGCAGCCACGAGGCGCGGACAATCGGCGGCGTGTCGTCGCAAACGATGCGCATCGTGCGATAGTCATAGGGCGGGACGGACGTACGGTCGCCCATTTCGAACACCTGCGGCTGCGGCGAGATCGCTCCGGTCAACAGCAGCGCAAGTGTGGGCGCATCGTTCGAGGGGTAACGCGTGGAGAAGTCGTAGCCCGTGAGCTGGCCATTCGCGTCCACAGCGCCACGCACGTCCATCAATTGCGCCGCGCCTTTCGGTTCCCACCGGTGTTCGTCTTCGCGAGACAGTTGCACGCGCACTGGACTGCCCACCGCGCGGGAGAGCAAAGCGGCATCCGCAGCTACGTCGTCGGCGCAATTGCGACCGTAGCAACCGGCAGCGTCCATGCGCACCACTTCAATCTGAGTTTCTTCCAGCGACATCAGCAACGCCAGATCCGCGCGCAGAGAATGCGGGTTCTGTGTACCGGACCAGACCTTAAGCACACCGTCGCGATAGTCGGCCACCGCACACGACGGTCCGATCGACGCATGCATCTGGAACGGCCAGACGTACGTGCGTTCGAGCGTGTTGTCCGTTTGCGCCAGCGCCGCGTCGACATCACCTTCGATCAACAGATCGCGGCGCGTCGAAGGATTCGCGCGCAAGGCGGCCTCGACCTCCTCGCTGGTTTCGAGCGCCGGCAGGCCTTCCACTGTTTTCCACTGCACGTCGAGCCGTTTCACCGCCTCCTGCGCGACCTCCTCGCGCACCGCGACGATGCCTACGAAATCGCGGATCACAACCACTTTGACGATACCCGGCAGATCGCGCACAGATTCTTCGTCGACGTGCAGCAGACTGTTGCCGATAAAGTCGCCCTGCGCGACGCCCGCATAGGGCGGCCGCACTACCCGGCCGTGCAACATGCCCGGCAGACGCACGTCATGCACGAACATCAGTTCGCCGATCGCCTTGGCCGGAATGTCGATGCGCGCAGTGCTTTTGCCGACGATCCGATACGCCTCAGGCGGCTTCAAAGGCGTATCCGCTGCTAGCGTCAGCTCGATACGCCGCCCAGCGATCAGTTCGCCATAACCGATTCCTTGCGCCCGGTCGTCGCCACGACGATGCACGATGCCATCGCGAACCTCCAGCGTCTGCGCGCCGACGCCAAAGCGCAACGCTGCTTGCCCGACCAGGTACTGCCGCGCCTGCGCCGCGGCCAGACGCAGCGGCACGGCGGAAATCTGGATCGTTGCGCTCGCAATGGTTGGCCCCTGATTTGGCGCCTCGGTGGTGTGACCGAGCACGATCGAGACACGCGTGAGCGGCACATCGAGCTCTTCGGCGACGATCTGGGCGAGCGCCGTGCCGATGCCCGTCCCCAGATCGACGTGGCCGTTAAACGCCACCACGCTGCCGTCGCCACGCACGACGAGGAACACATCGGCCAATGTCGGCACAAACGATGAGCGCGACCCAGGTTGCCCGATCGCGGGTTTTACCGGCGCTTGCGGCGGCCGTACGACGACCAGCACGTTCTGCATGTCGTCGAGCTGCTGCCGCGACAGAGGCTGACGCTCGACGCTCACGTCCGGCCCTGTCATGCGCGCTCTCCTTCAAGCCCTTCATGCCCGCGACGGCATGCTGCCAGCAATTCGGCGGCACGATGCACTGCACGCAGAATCTCGACATGCGTACCGCAGCGGCACAGGTTGCGTGACAACTCGCGCCGGATGGTGGCGTCGCTGGGATGAGGATCGCGGTCGAGCAGAGCTTTCGCGGTCATGATCATGCCGTTGAGACAATAGCCGCACTGTGCGGCCTGTTCGTCGATGAACGCCTGCTGCACCGGATGCAGTGCCGCACGCGTGCCCAATCCTTCGAGCGTGGTGATCTCTCGTCCTTCCGCAACCCTCGCCGTCGTCACGCACGAGCGGGTTGGCATGCCATCGAGCAGCACCGTGCACGCGCCGCACTCGCCCAGCCCGCAGCCGAACTTCGGACCGTTCAGCGCCAGGTCGTTACGCAGCAGATAGAGCAGCGGCGTGTCAGCGCTGGCACTGACGACATGCGTCGCCCCATTCACCCTAAGCGTGAGGTTCTCGGGGAGGTTCATGGCCACCACGCCGGCAGGTCGCGACGCGCGTTCAGACAACCACCGGCACTTCGGTCGCCGGCGGCGTATTACGGCTACGCCGGCAACGGATCAGGCCGTCGATCATCACCATGCCAACGCCCGGAATGTCGCCAAGCTGTACGCTCTCGAGCAACGTGCTGCCGGCCGTATGCTGCGCGCGGTCCATGAACACGAGATCCGCGGGGCGGCCCACTTCGATCAGCCCTTGCCGCAGATTGCGCTGCCGCGCCGTGTTGCCGGTTGCAAAGCAGAATGCGATTTCCGCCGGCACGTCGGCGAGGCTTGAGATCAGCGCGATCATCCGCAGAATGCCAAGCGGTTGCACGCCGGAGCCGGCCGGGCTATCGGTGCCGAGAATGATGCGGTGCGGACATTTGAGTTCGATCGCATGACGCGCGGTCAGCAATGCAATGCGTTCATTGCCGTTGTGGACGATTTCCAGTGCGCGTGTGGATTGCTCGCACAGGTCGCAGACGTGACGATAAGACAAGGACGTGTGGCCGCCATTGATGTGACCGATAACGTCGGCGTCAGCCGCGAGCACCACGTCCTTGTCGATCAGACCCGAGCCGGGGATCGACGGGCCGCCCGTGTGAATCGTGCTTTGAATCCCGTACTTGCGCGCCCAGGCGACCATCTGGCCCGCTTCCTCGCCGGCCTTGACACTGCCGAGACCGACTTCGCCGAGCAGCTTTACGCCCGCTTCCGACAGTTCCTTGAAGTCTTCCTCGACCATGCCCTTTTCGATCACCGGCGCGCCGGCCAATACCTTGACGCCTCCGCCGACGCCCGCGCCGCGCATGCCTTCGAACGAGCGCTGCGCCGTAATCGCCAGCGCCTTCACGCCGATGATATCCTTAGGACGCCCTGGCAAGTGCACTTCGCCGGCGGAGATCATGGTCGTCACGCCGCCGTTCAGGTTCGACTCGATCCAGCCCATCTGGTTCTGGCGCGGCGTCCAGTCGCCGAAGACGGGGTGCACGTGCGAATCGATCAGGCCAGGCGCCACCGCCGTGCCTTTGCAATCGACCTTCGTGCGCGCGCCTTCGAGGTCGCAGTCTTTCTCCTTGCCAACCGCGACGATCACGCCATCGTCGATCACCAGCGTGTCGGCATCGAGAATCGGCTGATCGATATCGCCCGATAACAGCAGGCCGATGTTCGTTACGACAACCTTCCCCGACAATCCTGTCAACGTCTCTGCTGCCATCTGCTTCTCCCTTTCGCAACGACTACCCGAGGCGGCCCACACGCGCGCATTGCGCGAGGCGTATGACCGCGTCGCAGGAATCAGACGCTCAAGTAAGCGCGCCTGACTGTTTCGTTCTTCGCGAGTTCGCCGATCGTGCCGCTAAAGCGGATCTGCCCTTTTTCAAGGACATACGCGCGGTCGCTGACCAGCTCGGCGAAGTGCAGGTTCTGTTCGGACAACAGAATCGACAGCCCTTCGCGCTTGAGTTCGAGAATCATGTTCGCCATCTGTTCGACGATCACGGGCGCCACGCCCTCCGACGGTTCGTCGAGCAGCACCAGATACGGATTGCCCATCAGCGTGCGCGAGACGGTCAGCATCTGCTGCTCGCCGCCGCTCATCTGCCCGCCGGGACGTCTTGGCATCTCGCCGAGATTGGGGAACAGGCGAAACAGCTTTTCCGGGGTCCACCGCGGCGCGCCTTCGCGCGGCGGTTGCCGACCTGTGTCGAGGTTTTCCAGCACCGTGAGATCGGAGAACACGCGACGGTCCTCGGGTACGAAGCCCATTCCCATGCGGGAAATCCGATACGGCGGTAGCGATCCAATGTCCGTGCCGCGGAAACGCACTTCGCCCTGGCGACGCGGCAACAGCCCCATCACCGCCTTCATCGTGGTCGATTTCCCCGCACCGTTGCGACCCATCAGCGCCACTACCTCGCCGCGCCCGACTTCGAGGCCAACGTCGAACAGGATGTGTGCGCGACCGTAGAACGCGTTGAGGCCGGAGACTTTCAGCATCGGCTCGCTCATTGCAAGGCCCCTTGGCGACCGCTTTGGTCGTCGTGATGGTCGTCCAGCGCCGCATGCGCCTGGAAGGTCTTGCCAGTGCCGAAATAGACTTCCTGCACGCGAGCGTCGTTGCGGATCGTCTCTGCGCTGCCTTCGGCAATCAGCTTGCCGCGCGCGAGCACGATCATGCGGTCAGCGTAGGCAAACACGACGTCCATGCTGTGTTCGGTGAACAGCACGCCGATCTTGTGCTCCGTGACCAGGCGCTTGGTCAGCGCCATCAGATCGTTGCGCTCCTTGGGCGCCATGCCGGCGGTCGGCTCGTCCATCAGGAGAAGCTTCGGGCGGTTCGCCATGGCGATAGCAAGTTCGACGCGTTTGACGTCGCCATAGGCCAGCACACCGCAGGCGCGATGCGCGTCGGCGGCCATGCCTACCTGCTCGAGCAGGCCGAATGCTTCATCCGCATACCACGATCCGGCGGCCTTCCACAGGCCAAACAGTTTGCGTTCGCGAGACACCAATGCCATCTGCACGTTTTCGAGCACGGTCATCGAGTTGAAGGTTGCGGCAATCTGGAACGTGCGGCCCACGCCGAGTCGCCAGATATCGCGTGGCCGCATGCCGACGAGTTCGTGATCGTCGAGGCGGATCGAACCCGACGACGGCCGCAGTTGCCCGTTGACCATATTGAAGCACGTCGATTTTCCAGCGCCATTCGGGCCGAGCAGCGCGAGCAGTTGACCGGCTTCGAGATCGAAGGAGACATCGTCGACCGCTTTAAGGCCACCGAATGATTTAGACAAGCCCGAGACGCGCAGGAGGCTCATAGACCCTCCTTCATCGCAGTGGCCTGCGATGGCGGGGTTGATGCTGGCCCGGCGGCAGCCCGCTCCGCGTCGGCCGATCCACCTGCGTGACCATTCTTCGTACCAGTATCGTCGTCGCCGAAGCGTTCACGGACGAAACCTACGATGCCTTGCGGGAAAGCGATCACCAGCAGCAGGATGGCAAAGCCAAGGAGTGCTTGCCAGTAGTCGGTCTGCCGCGCCACCGTATCCTGCAGCCAGGTAAACACCGCCGCACCGACGATCGGCCCGGCGAGGGTCTGCAGACCGCCTAGCAGCACCATGACGAGTCCGTCGACGGAACGGCTCACGCTAATCACTTCAGGCGAAATCGTGCCCTTCGAAAACGCGTACAGGGAGCCCGCGAGACCACAAAACACCGATGCAATCACAAACGACGCCCATTGCACCCGCTTGACGTCAATGCCGATTGCCTCGGCGCGCAAGCCGGAATCGCGCGAAGCTCGCATGGCATAGCCAAGCGGTGAGAACAGCATGCGCCGCAGCAACCAGACGCAGATCACGACGCACACTAGCGTCAGGTAGTAATACGCAACCGGCGAGGACAACCAGTTCGACGGCCACAATCCGAGCACGCCGTTGCTGCCACCCGTCACATCGTCCCACTGAAACACGACTGACCACACGATCTGCGCAAACGCCAGCGTCAGCATGGCGAGGTACACGCCAGACAGTCGCACGCAGAACCAGCCGAACACCAGCGCTCCGGCGAGAGCGAGCAATGGCCCAAGCAGGAGCGCTGCTTCCATCGGCAAGTTGAGCACCTTGAGGAACAATGCAGCCCCATAAGCGCCGAGGCCAAAATACGCAGCGTGCCCGAACGAGTGCATGCCTCCCGGTCCCATGATGAAGTGCAGGCTAGTGGCAAACAACACCGCAATCATGATCTCGACCAGCAGGATGGGCATATACGGGAACGCCTTGGCCGCAAGCGGCGCGAGCACCAGCACGGCAAGCACCGCTACCGCCAGCCGCTTCAGACGTTTGCCCGCGGGCCGCAGCGGCGCTTCCGGCGCAGCCATGCCGCGCACCGCGGCAGTTGCGCGGCCAAACAGACCCCAAGGCCGCACAACGAGCACGACGGCCATCACGACGAATTCCGCAACCAGTGTGAAGCGGCTTAGCGAAAAGTCGATCCCGCCAATCGACACGTGTCCGATGCCAATACACAGCGCCTTGATCTCCGCAATCAGCAAGGCAGCGACGAACGCACCGGGAATGGATCCCATACCGCCCACCACCACGACCACAAATGCATTGCCGATCGTCTCGAGGTCAAGCGACAGATTCGCCGACATGCGCGGCCCTTGCAACGCGCCGCCGAGGCCTGCTAAAAATGCGCCAACGAAGAACACCCCGGTAAACAGCCAGGCCTGATTGATACCCAGCGCGCCGAGCATTTCACGATCCTGTGTCGCCGCGCGCACCAGCGTGCCCCAGCGCGTGCGCGTAAGCGCATACCAGAGCAACAGCAATACGAGCGGGCCGATGATGATCAACGCGATATCGTAGGTAGGCAGTGGGTGGCCGAGCAGATTGATGGCACCTCCCAGATGCGGCGAACGTGGCCCGAACAGATCTTCCGGACCCCACAGCCATAACGCGGCGTCACGGAAGATCAGCACCAGCGCGAAGGTCGCCAGCAAATGGAACAGCTCCGGCGCCTGGTAGATGCGCCGCAGTACGATCATTTCGACCAGCGCACCCAGCACCGCAACAACCAGCGCTGCCGCCAGCACCGAAAACCAGTAGCCGCCTACGGTGTGGCCGAAGCGGCTCGCAAAGGTATACGCGACATAAATGCCGAACATATAGAACGAGCCGTGCGCGAAGTTGACGATGCGCGTCACGCCGAAGATCAGCGACAGGCCCGCGGCGACGAGAAACAGCGTCGACGCATCGGCGAGTCCGTTGACCAGTTGTACCAGCAGATTCGAAAGCATCGTAATCCTTAGCGGCTTGCCATCCATCCCATGCGCGGCACGCTCATACGCACCTCACGGGCAGCACAGTACCAGCGAAACTATTCAACGCAAACCGTCTTCGCCCTTGATTTCGCTCGCCTGCAATCCACCGATGCGCGGCAGCGGCCGGCCCGAGGCCGTCACCGCAACCGCCACGACGATTTCGTTGGCGCGCGGCGCATCGGCAACGCGTGCTTCGATGGCGTCGAAATGGCTGCGCACGAAGGCGGCGTCTTTATGGCCAAGCGGTACGTCGATGGCAGTACCCAGCGTGCCCATTTTCTTCGCCGACGGCACCAGTGCCGCCCCCTTCTCCACTGCAACGCGCAGCGGCGCACCAAGCTTTGGATGCAGGATCGCCGCAGCGTGCTCCAACTCGCCCGCCTCTCCGACAATCGCCGCCTTACCGTAACTTTGCGCCTCGCCTGGTTCGATGCCCAGCGCTTCGACGCACTTCTTGCCGAGCAGCGCGCCGAGTTCTTCACCCGCCTCGATCAGTGCATCGAGTTTAGGTTCGAAACGGCCCGCGTAGGGGTTTTCGATCACGGCGATGGCCACCGCGCGACGCGTCGGCGGATCGATCGTCTGGCCCATTTCAATGCGTGTTTCATCTACCTGAACTACCAGCTTGCGAAGCTTGATTGCCATTTCGCTCTCCGTGTATGGGTTCGCCGGGTTTGCGTGAGCCCGGTTTGCCTTGACCCTGCGTTGACCGTGTCTACGTGTCTGCCACTACGCTACGTCGCGGTCGCCTAGCGCAGGCCGTCCTTGCCGACAATCGCCTCTTTCGCGAGACCGCCTACCCGCGCATGCACGCGCTGCCCCGTGCTCATGACGAGGATGTAGACCACTTCGTCCGCTGCCGGCGCTCCGGGCACGCAGACTTCGATCGCATCGAAATGACTGCGCACGTAGCTCGCGTTCACATGAGTCATCGGTACATCGAGCGCCGTGGAGGGTGCACCGACCTTCTTGGTCGACGGCACGATCGCGTTGGTCGGCACGCCGTTCTTCTCCAGCAGTTCACGCATGGCGTAGCCGCCCGGCACGTGCCATAGCGCACCGTGTTCCAGTTCACCCGCCGCGCCGACGATTGCTCCCTTGCCGTAGCTCTCGATTGCCGCATGCGGGACGGCCATCGCGGCAAGCAGACGCTGGGCCAGGTCGATGCCGATCGGCTTGAGCGCTTCCATGGCGTGCTCGATCTTCGGCTCGTAGCGGCCCGCAAACGGATTCGTCATCACCGCGGCAATCGCGCCCTTGCGCAATGGTTGCGCAGGCGGCGGTCCGAACTCGTGAAAAATGTCTTCGACGTGCGTCAGCACGCGGCGGATTTCGAACACGGAGCCTCCGTTGGATATTGGGTGTTATGGGTCACGCGCAAGCCGCTGCCAGCGGTCAGCGGCGCATGCAAACTCGTCATGCCGACGACACTCACACGCCGCTGCAAAAACAGCGCGGCGCCTTCGATCAAACCTTGCTCGTGCAGACGTCTCGCTTCCTGCGCACCGCAGGCGAGCGCGAAATCGACCAGCGGTTGCGGCAACGGCGGCACGTCGACGGTGACCAGCAAGTCGCCGAGGTCGCTATCGTCTTTCAGCGACGAAGCCGGCTGGCGCACGATATCCGCGTGCTTCAGATCGACCGCGTTGGCGATCATCGTTGCAGCGGCGTCAGCGGCGGCTGCGCTGCGAGCCAGCACGGTCACGCTATCCGCGATGCCGAGGCTGAAACTGCGGCCACGCCAGCCGCTCGTTGCAATACCGCGCACCGGCGACGCAGCGTCGAGCGTCAGGTTGGCGTCGAGCTTGAGGCCTTCATTCAAGCCGGCATCGGGACCATTGGCCAGGCTCGCGCCTTCAAATTCAGCCAGATCGGTGAACACGCCGATCCGGTAATGTTGGCCCTCGCCAAGATACAACGCAATATCGCCACCGTTGTTGATGAACGCCCGCGATACGCCGGGCCGCGCGAATGCCGCGATCAGTTCATCGGCCACGCTGCCCGCGACTGCAGCCATCGGCGTGATGTAGCGGGCCCGGTGCGGATAACAGGCGTCCCACATGCGGCGTGCGACCGCGCCTTCGCATGGCGCGCTCGACGCATCCTGCGGCACGGGCTGGCGTAACTTCGGCAACTCGGCCACCAGTTCGTCGAGGATCGTCGTGAAGCGCGCCCAGCACGCTTCATGCGCAGCCTGCACCGCCGCGGCGTCACCATCGGCGCCGATGATCAGATCGATCGGGCCGTGATGCAGGTGCCAGCGTGTGGCGTCGAGGGGCGCGCGGGTTGCGGTCATGGGCGTCATCCGAGCATCGGCGGTGTGCCGAGTGGCCAAGGGTTGTCAGGGTGGCGCACGAGGGTACGGCGCCCGAGCGGCGCTCCTTCCACATGATCTGGTCCGTGAGCGAGCACGCTTTCCAGCGAACGAACGGCATCGAGGTGGCCGCCGAGATCGCGGTAAACGTCATAGCTCATGGTGAATTCGATCGGCGCCACGAGAGCGGGTGTGGGCACCGTACCGAACGAACGGTCCGGCATGCGTGTCACGTCTACCATGACGGTGATACCACCACCAGGCCACACGTACGCAGGCGCCCCGCCGCAGGTCACGTTCACCAGACGCTGTTTGATCGCACGGGTCAGCAGAACGGGATTCTCAGTAGCGCCGGCGCGCAGGCTGCCACCCGCGCCGCCCAGGAAAAGCACCGTAGCCAGCGATGGCTCGCAGTTTTCGCCAATCCGCTCCACGGTCCGACGAACCGCTTCGGGCATCTCCATCACTCGCGGCACCAGATTCGCATCCAGTTCGTACCACTGCGCATGTTCGCCCGTGGTGGACACCATCAACAAACGCATCCCGGGCCGCGCTACAGCGGCATCAAAGCCCTCAACGATGGCAAGCGGGTCCGAGATGTCCGTGCCGCCCCATCCCGTGCCGGGGTTTGCCACCTGGAAATAACGGCCCGGTGTCGATTTGCGGCCGCGAATCTTCAGACCTGAACGCGTCATGCCGAGGCATCGCCCCGCCTGATGCTCGGTTAGCACGCCGGTAATGTGATCGTCGACCACCACTACTTCGTCGACATGTCCGAACCACTGCTTGGCAAATATGCCGATGGTGGCCGAGCCGCAACCCACACGCATGCGCTGCTCTTCGACGCCATCCACGATCGGCGCCGCGCCGGCGCGAATCACGAGACTCGCGCCGCCGTCGATGGTCAGCTCCACCGGCTGCTTGTTGCCGAGTTCGAGCATCATCTCGCAGGTCACGCGGCCCTCTTTCTTGCTGCCGCCGGTCAGATGGTGGACGCCGCCGAGGCTCAGCATCTGCGAACCGTATTCGGCCGTGGTCACGTGGCCGACGATCTCGCCCTGGCAACGCACATTCGATTGCTCGGGGCCGAGAAAACGGTCGGTATCGATTTTTACCTTGAAACTGCAGTAGCTGAAGATGCCCTCGGTGACGACCGTCACCATGTCGACGTCGTCGAGCTTTGAAGAAACGATGAAGGGCGCCGGCTTGTAGTCAGGATAGGTAGACGACGCGCCTACGCCGGTTACAAACAGCGCCTGCTCCTGAGCCTGGAGTGCCGCCGGCGAAGCTCCGTTCACGCCGGCAGATGCACCAAATTCGATCACCGCTGCTTCGTCCGTGGGCTTGCCGGACGCAAGCGACGGCGCCATGAACACCACCGGATCAACGCGGATCAACCGCCCGTCCGCATTTGCATAGCGGTCGCACGCTCCGGTGCGGCCTTCGGAGATCTGGCACAGCACGGGACACGCATTGCATTCGATCTTGTTGCCCGCCATCCGCTCGCTGCGGGGCGCCGCTTTTTCGAGCACGGTGGGACCGGGCGTGGAAGCGGTTTCGCCATCCACACGGTCTGCACCGAAATCGACCTTCGTATGTTCGGTCATGTTGGGGTTCCCATACGACGACATTACAATCGGCCCTGCCCGGTTGACGAAATAGCCCTTGTTTCAAGGCATATTCGTGTGACCCGCACCGGCATGCATTTTGAAAAATGTTGCGGTCACTAACCGTTCGTGTAGTATGCACTACATCAAACTTGATAGAAATCTACTCGATCAAAATAGACTGCGCAACGTCTTTTCCCTGGTCGTTGGTCATGTTGCGGCGCGCCATTGCCTGCGCCGCGACCCTATGCAGAAGGAGTTTCGCCGTGACACATGTCGTGACAGAAGCCTGCATCCGCTGCCGTTATACCGACTGCGTAGACGTCTGCCCGGTGGACTGCTTCCACGCCGGACCGAACATGCTGGTGATCGACCCGGACGAATGCATCGACTGCGCGGTCTGCGTAGCCGAGTGCCCCGTCAATGCAATTTACGCCGAAGAAGATCTGCCTGCAGCACAGCAGACGTTCACCGCGCTGAACGCCGAGTTGACCGGCGTGTTCCCGGTGCTAAGCAAGCGTGAAGACCCGTTGCCCGAGGCCGATGCATGGAAAGACGTCACGGAAAAATTGCATCTGCTCGAGCGCTGAGGTGTGCCATGCCGCGTCCCATGCGTTCCGCGCCGCCGCCGTTCAGCACCCTGATTTCGCCGCACCGCAGCCTCCCCGGCGTGCGTATCCGGCTCCTCGTTCCCCCGTTGTTTTTCCCTCAACCGATCGCAGGAGAAACCCATGAACGAAGTTGTTGACCACCCCGCCTCTCACGATACGCAGGACACCCATGCCGAACCGCCATCGCCCATCGAAACCGACGCATTGATCGTCGGTGCAGGGCCGGTCGGCCTCTTCCAGGTGTTCGAACTGGGGCTGCTTGAAATCAAGGCGCATGTCATCGATTCGCTGCCGGTACTAGGCGGCCAGTGCGTCGAGTTGTACCCGGATAAACCGATTTACGACATTCCTGCGGTGCCTATCTGCACCGGTCAGGAGCTCGCCGACAATCTGTTGAAGCAGATCGAACCGTTCGGCGCAACGTTTCACCTCGGGCAGGAAGTGCAGATCGTCGAGCGTCTGGAAGACCGGCGCTTCTTCGTGCGCACCAGCAAAGGCACCGAGTTCGTGACTAAAACCATCTTTATTGCAGCGGGGGTGGGCTCGTTCCAGCCACGCACGCTGAAAGTCGCAGGCATCGACAAATACCACGGGCGGCAACTGTTCTACCGCGTGCGCGATCCCGAACTGTTCCGCGACAAGGACATTGTGATCTGCGGCGGCGGCGATTCCGCGCTGGACTGGGCACTCAATCTCGTGGACGTCGCGCAAAGCGTGATCCTCGTGCACCGGCGCGATGACTTCCGCGCGGCGCCCGCATCAGTAGCAAAAATGCGCGCGCTCTGCGACGATCTTCGCATGCAATGTCTGGTCGGCCAGGTGAGCGGTTTCGAAGACAATCATGAAGCGCTTCATCGCATCAAGGTGGCGGGCGGTGACGGCGTCACGCGCACGCTCGAACTCGATCATCTGCTGGTGTTCTTCGGACTCTCCCCGCAGCTTGGGCCGATCGCCCAGTGGGGACTGGATATTGAACGCAAACAGGTAGGCGTCGATACGGAGAAGTTCGAAACCAATGTGCCGGGCATCTTTGCGGTTGGAGATATCAACACCTACCCCGGCAAAAAGAAGCTGATTCTCTCGGGATTCCATGAAGCCGCGCTGGCAGCATTCGGTGCTGCGCCCTATATTTTCCCGGACAAGAAGATTCATATGCAGTACACAACAACCAGCACTAAACTGCACAAGGTGCTGGGTGTGGAGTCGCCAGTGTTCGATTAATGACGTGCTTGCCCGTTTGCATCCGGGCGGTATGATGACAACGGCCGGCGGCGGAAACCGCTGGCCCGCAGTTTTGTGCCTAGTTTTGTGAGTAGATGCATCAGAACCATCACCAGAGAGAACCGAGGCCGCCCATGAGTCCAACTGCCGCCCGCAAGACGGGCGCTACCGGCATCCGCGCGAAGCAGGCCCAGGATACGCGCGCAAAGATCCTGAAAGCAGCCATCAAGGTATTCGCGAAGCAAGGCTATGCAAGCGGCCGGGTCGAAAGCATTTCAAAAGCAGCGCGCTCGCACGACCGGATGATTTACTACTACTTCGGCAGCAAGGAGCAACTATTCGTCGAAGTGCTCGAGACGATCTACTCGCAGTTCAATGAAGCCGAAAGCCGGCTCGACCTGGATCTGGACAATCCCGTGCATGGCCTGCAACAGATGGTCGAATTTGTCTGGCAGTACTACCTCGATCACCCCGAGTTCGTCACGCTGCTGTCCAGCGAGAATCTGCATCAGGGCAAGCACTCGAAGAAATCGTCCAAGCTGCGTGAGATTTCCGGCTACGCGATTTCTGTGGTCCAGAAAGTGCTGGATGCGGGCAAGGACAAGGGTGTGTTTCGCCACAGCATCGCGGCGCGTGATGTGTATATCATGATCGCGTCGTTAGGGTATTTTTATAACGCCAATCAGTACACGCTTGGCGCGTTTCTGGGCGAGTCGCTGATGGACAAGGAGGCACTCGCGCATTGGCGCGAGGTCATCAAGGAGACGGTACTGCGAGCGGTGTTGGCAGAAGTGCCGGCCGAGGTGGCCGGCACAGAGAGCGAAAAAGCTTCGGTATAGGGCTGACCAGGGCTGGCGCTTATGCCTTTGCCCCGTCTTCCTCGCGGAACAGCTTGTCGGCCAGATGAAACGCCGAGTTAGCCGCGGGCACGCCGCAATAGATTGCGGTCTGCAGCAGCACTTCCTTGATCTCGTCGCGGGTCACGCCGTTGTTCTTCGCGGCGCGCAGATGCAGCGCGAGTTCTTCGCTGCGATTGAGCGAAACCATCAACGCGATCGTCACGAGGCTGCGGGTATGACGCGGCAAACCTTCGCGCGTCCAGATCTCGCCCCATGCATAACGCGTGATGAAGTTCTGGAATTCCTCGGTGAGTTCGGTGCGGTTGGCCAAAGACCGCTCTACGTGCGCGTCGCCCAGCACGGCGCGGCGCACGTTCATTCCGGCTTCGTAACGTTCGTCGTCGTTCATTGCTGCTCCGTGAGGAAGTCGAGGATGGTCTTCGTAAAGGCGTCAGCCTGCTCGATGTTGGAGATATGCGAGGAGTCGAGCTCGACATAGCGCGCGCCAGGAATCGACGCTGCGAGCTCCTTGCCTTGCGCAGGCGTCGCGGCCAGATCATGCGTGCCGGAAATCACCAGCACAGGCAGCTTGATACCAGGCGCTTCGGGACGCAGGTCGGTGGCATCGATCGCTTCGCAATTGCTGGCGTAGCCTTCCTTGTCCGTGTGAACGAAAACATCGCGGATCACGGAGAAGATCAGCGGTTCGCGTGCGATGAACTCGGCGGTGAACCAGCGCGGCAAAACCGCTTCGGAAAGCGCCAGCATCCCTTCCTTGCGTGCCCGTTCGGCACGCGGCACCCAGACTTCCGGCGAACCGATGCGCGCTGCCGTATTGCACAGCACGACGCGTTCGAAGCGGTTCGCGTGACGGGCCGCGAGGCCGACGCCGGTCAGCCCGCCCATCGAGAGGCCGCAAAAATTCGCCTTGGCGATCTTCAGCGTATCCATCAGGCCGATCACGTCGCCCGTCAACTGTTCGATCGTGTACGACCCCTTCGGCGCTTCCGAATGACCGTGGCCGCGCGTGTCGTAGCGCAACACGCGAAACGTCTTCGATAGCGCGGCGACTTGCGGCGCCCACATCGACATATCGCTGCCAAGCGAATTCGACAGCACGATCCACGGCGCGTGACCATGACGGTCGCCGTCGATCCGATAATGAAGCTCGATGCCGTTGACTGCGGCGTAGGGCATTCCGTTACTCCTGGGAAGGTGCGCGGCCAGCGCGCTCGCTGTGAAGAGCCAGCACGGCGTCTACATAGGCGTGTGCCTGGCCGACGTATTGAGCCGGATCGAGCAGGCGTTGCAGTTGCTCGACCGGAAGATGTTCGATGACAGCGGCATCGGCGGCGAGCACGTCGAAGAGCGTCTTCCCCGATTGCACCGCTGTTTTCGAAGCCCGCTCTACCAGATGATGCGCGTCGAGCCGACCGATGCGGTCGCCCAGCGCAAGCATCACCGATTCGCCGAGGATCAGACCATGCGTGACTTCGAGATTGCTCGCGAGCCGTTCGACGTTGACGTCGAGACCGCTCACGATCTGTTCTATGTTGGCAAGCGCCCCACCTGCGAGCCGCGCGAGATCGGGCAGTGCGTCCCACTCTGCCTGCCAGCCGCCGAGGGCACGCTCGTGTTCCTGCACCATGCCTGCAAGCACGGTAGCGACGAGCCCCGGCGCGCGCGTCGAGGCGGTGAGCACGGCCGCGCAGCCGACGGGATTGCGTTTATGCGGCATCGTCGACGAACCGCCCTTGCCCGCCGCGGCCGGTTCGGCCAGTTCGCCGAGTTCGGTTTGCATCTGCAGCGAGATGTCGCGAGCAATCTTGCCAAGCGTGCCGATCAGCATGCCGAGCCATGAGGCCGTTTCGGCGATACGGTCGCGCTGCGTATGCCACGGCACCGCGGGCACGCTCAGGTCCAGCTCTTTGCCTAACGCTTGCGTTACTTCCGGCGCTGCGTCGCGCAGACTCGCAAGCGTGCCGGCCGCGCCGCCGAATTGCAGTGCCAGCACGCGAGGGCGCAACGCATCGAGCCGTTCTTGATGACGCAGTAACGTATCGAGCCACTGCGCGAATTTCAGACCCAGCGTAATCGGCAAAGCCTGCTGCAACCAGGTCCGGCCGATCATCGGCGTCGCGCGATGGGTGCGGGCAAGCACAGCGAGCGCTGCGCAGGTAGATTGCAGATGCGGGCCAAGCAGATCGAAGGTGTCGCGCAGTTGCAGGACGGTCGCGGTATCGATGATGTCCTGGCTCGTCGCGCCCCAGTGGACGTATTTCGACGCTTCCGCGTCCGCCGCCTTCACGCGCGCAGTCAGTTGCTTGACGAGCGGAATGGCCAGATTGCCGCCGAGCGCCGCGTCGCGTGCGAGCGCGTCGGCATCCAGTTGATCAGCCTGGCAAGCCGCTTCGATCGCGGCCACCGCCGATTGCGGAATGACGTTGTGCTGCGCCGAGGCCCGCGCGAGCGCCGCTTCGACATCGAGCATTCTTTGCAGCGTGGCGCGGGGCGACCAGACATCGTTCATTGGCTGCGTGCCGCAGATGAGACCGGTCAGACGGGCGCTGGCTTCGAGCATGGTGAATTGAAAAAACGGAGAGAGGATATCGTCCGAGCGTCCGAATCTACGCGCAAGCGGAGCACGCGCGGCCTTCGGAAACAATGGACACGCCAGACAAGTTACACCATTGTCGCCAATGCCGCGCCGAGGTCACGCAGCGCGTGCCGCCTGGGTGCCGTCGATCAGCGGCACGCCGGTCAGTTTGTGCAGCGCGTCGAAATCGATGTCCGAGAAAATCTCGCGCACCACGAGGCCGTCTGCGGTGACGTCGATCATCGCCAGGTCGGTGTAGATGCGATCCACGCAGGCCACGCCTGTGACCGGATAGGTGCACTCGGCAGCGATCTTGCTTTCGCCCTGCTTGGTCAGGTGCTCCATCATCACGTACACCTGCTTGGCGCCGATGGCCAGATCCATCGCGCCGCCGACTGCCGGAATCGCATCCGGCGCGCCGGTGTGCCAGTTCGCGAGGTCGCCCTTGGACGATACCTGGAATGCGCCGAGCACGCAGAAATCCAGGTGGCCGCCGCGCATCATCGCGAACGAGTCCGAATGGTGGAAGTACGCACCGCCCGTCAGCAACGTGACGTGTTGCTTGCCGGCGTTGATCAGTTCGTCATCTTCCTTGCCGGGTGCCGGTGCAGGGCCCATGCCGAGCAGACCGTTTTCGCTGTGCAGGAAAATTTCCTTGTCTGCAGCGAGGTGGTTGGCCACCAGCGTCGGCACGCCGATACCGAGGTTCACATACGCGCCTTCAGGGATGTCCTGAGCGACGCGCTTCGCCATTTCATCGCGGGTCAGTTTTTTCATGTCGGGTCTCCTCAGGCTGCGGTCGCGGATGCGAGCTCTGCTTCATGCGTGGCTTGCGGCACTTCGATCACGCGTTGCACGAAAATGCCGGGGGTGACGATCACTTCCGGATCGAGTTCGCCGAGCGGCACCACTTTCGACACCTGCACAACCGCAGTTTTCGCCGCGCTCGCCATGATCGGGCCGAAGTTACGCGCCGTCTTGCGATACACCAGATTGCCCCAGCGGTCGCCCTTGAAAGCCTTGATCAGCGCGAAATCCGCATGCAGCGGCGACTCGAGCACGTAATGCTTGCCGTCGATCAGGCGCGTTTCCTTGCCCTCCGCGAGTTTCGTGCCGTACGCGGTCGGAGTGAAGAAGCCGCCGATACCCGCACCTGCTGCGCGAATACGCTCGGCGAGATTGCCCTGCGGCACGAGTTCGAGTTCGATCTCACCGGCGCGGTAGAGCGCGTCGAACACATAGGAATCGGTCTGGCGCGGGAACGAGCAGATGATCTTGCGCACGCGCCTGGCCTTCAGCAATGCGGCCAGGCCGATGTCGCCGTTGCCGGCATTGTTGTTGACGATGGTGAGTTCGCGCGCGCCTTGCTCGATCAGCGCGTCGATCAGCTCGGACGGCATACCGGCCGTGCCGAAACCGCCGATCATGACGGTCGCGCCGTCGTGCACATCGGCGACCGCCGACTGAAGTGACTCGAAAATCTTGTTGATCATGTCGAATTCCCTAAGGGACGCGCCGTACCGTGCCGCTCGCGCCGTCACGGCACGCCTGCTCTGGCGAACCACGCGGAACGGTTTGCGGGACGGTCTCCACGTCCTGGTCATGGCGCGCCGACCGGATTCGATCAACACGCGGTTTGTTCGCGAATTTGTTCGATATACGAACACTGATTCGTTTAGCGAACGCATTGGCGCATTATGAAAGCTGCTGCTTGCGCTTGTCAAGGCGGGGCTATCCATGATCCGCTTTTATCCCACCCGCCCGGTAAAAATTCTGACGAAAGAAAAGAAGTCCCCGCTTGTTTAACCTGCTCAGGATATTCAATATCTTGATCTGGCGATCTTCGATGTCCACGTGGTTTTGAGTTCCTGACGGTTGGGGTAAGTGATTCAGGACACACGATCCGTATCTCACGTATCTCACTTCATCAGGATTCTTAACTAACCAAATTGAATGAGCCAGATCGAACCACAATTCATCATAGAGACAAAATATCTTGCAGCTCAACCATCCGCCTAACAACGACGTCGACGCAACCCTGGACGTGGAGGCGCTTGTCGCACTCGCCGACACTGACTTTGCCGCGCGGCGTTTCACCGAGGCGATGAATGGTTACCGCAAAGTGCTCGCCATCAGCCCGCGCCATGTGCATGCGCTGCATCTGATGGGACTCGCCTGCGTGCATGCGAACGACATGAACCAGGCGCTCGGCTATCTTGAACAGGCGCTGCAAGTCGCCCCTGACCGCGCCGATCTGTGGGAGCACGCCGGCCTGCTCGCGGCGTTGCAGGGAGACATCGTTTGCGCCGACGCGTTCTATCGTCGCGCGATCGCATTGGGCGGCAGCACCGCCAGCCTTCACAGGAACCTCGCTGACAGCCTGCGGTTGTCCGGCCGCTTTAGCGAGGCAATCACCCACTACAAAAAGTCCCTTGAAATCGAGCCAGCGTTGAATCATGCAATTCGTGCCTTGGCCCGAATCAGCGCGCAAATCGGCCACATCGATGACGCCGCCGATTACTGGTTGCGCGCATGGACGCTCGATGCATCCTGCCTGCAGGACGGCCTTGATCTGATTGCAGCACTGGCAAAGACAAACCGTACCAGTCAGCTCGACTTGGCGACCGCGCAGATCCGAACCCGCTTTGCCCGCGACGCCGAGGCGCTCAAATCGCTGTCGTTCGTATTGAACACCAACGATCATTTCAGCGACGCATACAGCGTTGCGACACAGGGACTCGCCATCGATCCACGCCATCCCTTACTGCACCACAACGCAGCGCGCGCACTCGGCATGCAGGGTGACCTCGCCGCAAGCCGGCCACACAGTATGGAGGCTGCGCGGCTTATGCCGGATAACCCATATATGCAATTTCAACTGGCCGGTGTGCAACTTGGATTGGGCGAGTTCGAAGAAGGCTGGCAGCGATACGGATGGTTCTACAAAATCCCCGGCCGGGAGAAAGAATTGGTCCGTCCACCGTTTCCTGAATGGCAGGGTGAATCGGTTGCGGGACGTCTATTCCTGCTGGTTGGTGAACAAGGACGTGGCGATGAAATCCAGTTCATCCGGTTTGCTGAATGGTTGCATCAACAACGAGCAATCGTCGACGTGCTGGTAAGCGAGCCCATAGCAAGGCTAGCCGCCAGCATGACGAACGTGCGAACCGTATGGACTACCGTACCTCCCGGACCTTACGACTACTGGAGTCATATGCTAAGGATTCCAGAGCGCATGAAACTCAGCTTGCCCATGCTCCCCGTTGCGATGCCGTATCTCACCACGACGCCTCACAAGTTTCGCTATTGGCAGGGCTACATTGATGCCCTGTCATCGCGAAAGATGAGCGAAGGAGGCAAACATATCGCCGTGGTGTGGGCAGGCAGCGCGACCCACGCTCTCGACCGTTACCGGTCTATCCGGATCGAGGCGCTAAAGCCGCTCTTCAACCTCCCGCAGGTCAGATGGTATTCCGTGCAGAAAGGCGAGCGCGAACGCGAGAGCGAACGTCTCGGCAATGACTTCGACGTGCACACGTTAGGCCCCGCAATCGAAGACTTCACCGATACGCTCGCGATACTTCAAACGCTCGATCTGCTCATTACGGTAGACACCTCCGTTGCCCACCTTGCCGGAGCCGCGGGCTTGCCCGTGTGGACGCTTATACCCGCCTGCGCGGACTGGCGCTGGCTGACGGACAGAACAGATAGCCCCTGGTATCCATCAATGCGCCTGTTCCGGCAACGTCGGTTGGGAGAATGGGATGCCGTCGTCGACGAGGTAAGGCATGCGCTACGCGAGTGGCAAACGGCCCCTTCGGCGCTTTCCCCAATATCCGCCAGCGCGATTTAAGGAGTAAGGTATATGCGTTAAACCGATACTCCCTTGCGCTGCCGGCATGCCCGAACTAGACCTCAACCTGATCCCCTACCTCGTTGCGATGGAGGAAACCCGCAACGTGAGCCGCGCCGCGGAGCGTCTGGGCGTCAGCCAGCCACGCGTAAGTACGGCGCTTGGCCGGCTGCGCGAGTATTTCGGCGATCAACTGTTCGTGCGCACTTCGCGCGGCATGGAACCGACGCCGCGTGCTCTCGCGCTGATTCCCGCGGCGCGCGAGGCACTGCTGCGCATCGAGCAAGGCATGCTGGACGCGCAGGACTTCGAGCCGTCCACTACCACCCAGACGTTTTCGATCGCTCTCTCCGACGTCGGCGAAATCGTCTTTCTGCCGCGTCTGCTGCAAATGTTCGCCGAACGCGCACCACGCGCGAATCTCCGCTCGGTCTCACTGCCGCCTTCGCAAATCGAGCGCGGTCTCGAATCAGGCGACGTGGATCTGGCGGTCGGCTACTTCCCGGACCTCTCAGGGAACAACTTCTTTCAGCAACGCCTCTTCACGCATCGCTTCATTTGTCTGATGCGCAGCGATCATCCGCTCGCGCGCGAACCGTTGACGCTGTCGCAGTTCATCGGATGTGGACATGCTGTCGTGCGTGCCGAAGGACGCAGTCAGGAAGTCCTCGAGCAATTCCTCGAGAAAAAACGCATCCGGCGCCGCGCGGTGCTCGAAACTTCGCATTTCATGAGCTTGCCGTTCATTCTCGCGCGCACCGACCTGATCGCCACAGTGCCGCATGCAATCGGCTTTGCGTACGTCTCCGAACATGCCTCCATCATGCTCGTCGAACCGCCGCTCGAACTGCCGCGCTTCGATCTGAAGCAGCACTGGCATCGCAAGTTTCATAACGACCCGCGTGCGAGTTGGCTGCGTAGTGTCGTCGCCGAACTCTTTAACGACGCCATGGACGAGTGGCCGAAATAGCCGGCGCATTGCGGTGCCGCGGACCAGCGCTCACGGTTATAAAGCTGCAGCCTTACACACCGCATCGCAAAACATGGAACAATGACCGGTACCGGTCGGACCTGGTAGACGTGCGACCTCACAGGAGTCAAGGATGACCAGCAAGGCAAAGAAGACCAAACAAAGCGAAGCCCTTGGCCGCCCGACGCGTGAAGAGGCGGAAGATGCCGTACGCGTGTTGTTGCGCTGGGCCGGCGACGATCCGCAACGTGAAGGACTGCTCGATACGCCGGCGCGCGTCGTGCGCTCCTATGAAGAGTTCTTTGCGGGCTATTCGGTCGATCCGCGCGAACTGCTCGCTCGCACCTTCTCCGAGGTGGATGGCTACGACGAGATGATCGTGCTGAAAGACATCCGCTTCGAAAGCTATTGCGAGCATCACATGGTGCCGATCATCGGTCGTGCGCATGTCGCCTATTTGCCGGGCCATCGCGTGGTGGGGATTTCGAAGCTGGCGCGGCTCGTCGATGCGTTCGCCAAGCGTCTGCAGATCCAGGAGAAGATGACTGTGCAGATCGCCGATACGCTCAATGAAGTACTGCAACCGGCCGGGGTCGGCGTGATCCTCGAAGCGGCTCATCAATGCATGTCGACACGCGGCGTGCACAAGGCCGGCGTCACGATGGTCACCTCGCGCATGCTCGGCACATTTCGCACGGATCCGTCCACGCGTCGGGAATTCCTGTCGATCGTCGGCCATCCTGGTGTCGTGGCAGTGTCGAATACCTGAGCACGCACGTAGGCGCCCGCAAAGTTCCGTCGTGGGATCGGCGCTCAGACCCGCGATCAAAGCCGCAGCCAGGTACGCCGCGTCACGCTGTGCGACGCGGTGCGCGCTTCAGGTGCCCCATCGTCGCAAGCAAAACCGCGCCGAGCACACACACCACCCCGGTAAGCTGCGCACCCGTCACCGGCTCGCGTAGAAACGCCGCCGCCATCACTACGGCGCTGATAGGCACGAGCGCCGTCATGAGGCCGGCTTCCGCGCCGCTGATCCGGGCGGCCCCCGCATACCACAGCACGAACCCGCCCACCGTCGGCACCAGGGCGTAATAGACAACGCCCGCCAGCGCGGCTGCATCGAACGGCAGGCGCCATGCGTGCTCAAAGGCCGCTGGTACGATTGCCACCGCGAAGCCTATTCCACTCATCAATGCGGACAGCGGCAGCGCCGCCACCGGCGTGCGCAGCTTGCGGTTAAGCAGAATGAATAGCGCTTCGCACACGATCGCGATAAACACCAGTGCATTCCCCGCTAACGAACTCGCTGCACGCGGGACACCAAGCTCGCCCAGCCGCACGGTGCACACCAGCACGCCTGATGTCGCCAGAATAATGGCGCCGACGAGCGAAGGCGCTGGACGCTCGCCGAGCGCCAGCATCGCCACGAGTGCCGACACGGCCGGAAGAGTGCCCGCAATCACGCCGGCATCCGCTGCCGAAGCGAGCTTCATGCCGCTGATCAGAAACACCGTGTAGCCGACGCTGCCCGCACCTGCCTGCGCGATCAGCAGCAACACGTCTCGCCATGCAAGGCACGGCCAACGCACACCGCGCACGCGCATCACCAGCAGGAACACAGGAAACGCGATCGCAAAACGCAACGCAGTGGCCGAAAACGGCGGCAGCCCGGCCGCGATCGTCTTGCTGACCACGACCGTGCTGCCGACACCGATCATCGCCAGACCGCAAAACAGATAGCCGACGTAACGCGAATTCATTCTGCCGCCGTTCATGATTGAATGAGCGGCCAGCTTAGAAGTCGCGCAGCGGGCGGTCTTGAACGAAATTGCAGCGTACTGCGTGTTGACGCGCGCAGATCGCCCCGCGCGCCGCCGCATGCAAAAGAAAGGAGAGAACGCTGCGAACACCGGCCATGTGGCCCTCGCGAGACGCCGAACGGATCGCTAGCGGATCGCCGCGGCGTAGTTAGCCGGCGTCACACCGAGCAAACGCACGAATGCACGCGTCATATGACTCTGGTCCGCAAATCCCGCGGCAGCCGCCGTCTCGGCAAGCGCAGTGCCACGCGCAATCAGCTGACGAGCCAGCACAACGCGCCGCTGCATACGGTACGCATGCGGCGGCAGCCCTAGCGCTTGCGCGAAGTTGCGCAATAACTGAAAGCGGCTCATGCCCGCCTCTGCGGCCAGCTCCGCGAGCGTAAGCTGTGCTGCGGGATCATCGTCGATGCGGGCCCTGGCGCGCGCAATCGGAGTCGCCACGTCGCGCGGCGAAACGTACCTCAACGTAGTGTGGCGCCGCGCGAGATGCCCGAGCATATGCAGCAGCGCCGTTTCGCGCGCCAGTGCATCGCCGGGGCCGGCTACCGTAACGGACACCAGGAACAGCCGATCGAACAGGGCGTTCAATACAGGATCGTGAGCGACCGGCTGCGTCAATTCAATCATCTGATGCGGCACGCCGGCTGGTCCCTGCGCTACCAGTTCACCCGCAACATCGCGCAGAAGTGCCGGCTCGAAGTAAAGCATGCGCCATGCGCGGCCACGCTCGTCCAGCGGACTGCCGTCGTGAACTTCCCCAGGGTTGACCATGATCGCGTCATTCATGCGCGCTTCCACCACACCGCGCCCGCTCGCCGAGCGGTGTCCGCCTCGCACGATCACCCCAACGCCGAAGCGGTCGTGCGAGTGTCGTGGAAATGCATGTGCCGTTTCCGCAATCGTCGCCTCTACGCCGGCGATCGCGCAGCGGGGCATATAGACGCGACCGCCAGTCACGGCGAACTCCTCCGGGCGTGGAAGAGCGTCGGCATCAACGCCCCCCGTCGTCCTTGCGATCGCCTTCGCGGATCTTGCCCTGCGAGACGCTGCTGCCCGGCGGCACGCTATGCGTCAACCAGACATTGCCGCCGATCACCGAGCCTCGCCCAATCGTCACACGTCCGAGAATCGTCGCGCCGGCGTAGATCACGACGTCATCTTCAACGACCGGATGGCGGGCATTGCCCTTGACCAGCGTGCCATCCACATCCGCCGCGAAGCTTTTCGCGCCGAGCGTCACGGCTTGATACACCCGCACGCGCTCGCCGATCACAGCGGTCTCGCCAATTACCACACCCGTGCCATGGTCAATGAAAAAACTCGGCCCGATCTGCGCGCCAGGGTGGATATCAATGCCAGTGGCCGAATGTGCGATCTCGTTGATAAAGCGTGCCAGCAGCGGCACACCGAGCCGGTGCAGTGCGTGCGCGAGGCGGTGGTGCGTCATCGCCCACACGCCCGGATAGCAGAGCAGAATTTCGGTAATGTGCTGCGCAGCGGGGTCGCCCGTGAATGCGGCCTGAATGTCGCTGACCAGCAGCGCGCGGATACCAGGCAACTGCGTGCCGAATTCACGCGCCACCTCGAACGCGCGCTCGCCCAGCTCCGTCTCCGGTGTCTCGGCGTGTTCCGGCAGGAATCGCAAGGCGCGGCGAATCTGTTCGGCGAGCAGCCGCAAGGTGCTTTCGAGCGTGTGCCCAACGTAGTAGTCGACGGTCTCGTCAGTCAGGTCGGGCGCGCCATAGTGGGTCGGAAAGAGCGCGGCGCGCAGGCCCGTGACGATACTGCCCACTGCCTCGCGTGAGGGCAGGTCGCGAATGCCGAGCGGGTGGCGGGTGCGGTGCAACTGCTCGCGCGACTCGCGCAGGTCTGCGACGATCTGCTCGAGGCCCCAGTTATGGGAAGGACGGTTTGACATGGTGAGGACGGCGCCCGTGCGGCGAGCACGGTTCAGAGTGAATTGTCCCCAGAGATTACCGCGTTTTGCCGCCGCTCGCGCGGCGCTGCATCCAGGCCAGCAGCGTCATATGGTGACGCTGCTGGCGTCGATCCAGCGCACCGCCCAGTCTCGCGCATGCGCGATCGCGGCGGCTTCATCGGTAAAGCGGAAATCGGTAGGGAAGAAACGGTTGGCCACCAGTTCGCCGTCGCTCGAACGGGAGATCACCACGTAAGGTTGCCAGGTTCCATCTCCTGCGCGCGCCGGCTCGCAATTCAGCAAGTAGCCGCGATGTGTGAATGCAGCATCGAAGTGCATGTGTCACCGCCCCTGATTGCCTCGTATATAGTTGGCTCAAGCAGCGCCGTCTCTCTCTGGTCACGCTGAAACGGCTCGGTAAAAACCGTCGATTTAATAACCGCGCTGACTCGTCGGATTAAGATCATACTCTGTAGAAAATACGCGCTGGTCAAAAAAAAATCAAAAGAATGTCATACGCCCGCCCTGGTGCAAGCTGAACCGTGCAGCGCTACTCAGGGAAGACCCGGAACAACTTTTGCTGCACTCACCTATGTTGTCTTCAAGGAGAAAGCATAATGAACAGCAATGTCACAGACACCACCCGTAAGCCCGGCACCGGCGGTCCGAGCAGCACAGAGTTGCACAACGACCGCACTCACGACAGCACCGTCGACACCGACGGCAAGAATCTCGAAGCCGCGCGTCTCGCGGGCCATAGCCCGATTGGACCGGACGAAGTCACAACCACCAACGCCACGCTGGTGAACAGTGTGCCGGAAGCAGGCGACGGTCTTGGCGGCTTCGACAGCCGCGTTGGCGGCAATCGCCTACTGCTCGCGTTAGAGCCGGGCTATACGGTGATCGACAAGGGCATGGTCGGGCCGCAGTCCGCCTACGATGAAGATCATCAGTTCGACGATCCGCGGCCGGTGGGGAGCCGTCAGGACCGTGGGCGCATTCATTACGCGCTGAACCATATGCGGCCTACGCGCGTCATCGAGTTGCAGCGCAGGACCAAGGACTGACCTTGCACCGCATGAGCTCACGAGACTCATGCGGCGCAGCGTTTACTTTCTTCCTGTTTCGCCCGGATCGGAGGGAATCCGCGTAGCGCGTACCGTTTGAATGACGACGTGGCGCTACGCGTCGCTGCATCGACACGCCGCTTCGCAAGACGATTCGAAACTGCAGGTTTAAGCACTTGCAAGCCGCACCCTCTTACTCCCGCTCCCTATCCCGTCGACAATCGAACCCACATTTAACATTCAGGGGTGGCAGATGAAAAAGATCGTCGTGATTGGCGCTACCGGCACACTCGGCCAGGCAGTGAGCGCCGAATTGAAGGCCCGCCATGAAGTAATCGAAGTGGGTGCGACGCGCGGCCAATATCGCGTCGACAGCACCGATCCTGCGAGCATCGAAACGCTGTTCCGCGAAATCGACAAGGTGGATGGCGTCGTCACCACCACAGGCAAGGTGCATTTCGGCCCGCTGCCGGAGATGACGATCGAACAGTTCTGGGTCGGCTTACGCGACAAGCTGATGGGACAGATCAACGTGGTGCTCGCGGCGCAGCAGTACGTCAACGACGGCGGCTCGTTTACGCTGACCAGCGGCATCCTCGCCGAGGAGCCGATCCGGGAAGGCGCGAACGCGACCACCGTTAATCTCGCGCTGGAAGGTTTTGTGCGCGGCGCGGCGATCGAATTGCCGCGCGGTATCCGCATCAACCTGGTGAGCCCGACGGTGCTGACCGAATCGATGGGAGGCTACGCGCCGTATTTCCGCGGCTTCGAACCGGTGACGGCCCAGCGCGCTGCGCAGGGGTATCTGCGCAGCGTAGAAGGCGCGCAGACGGGACGCGTGTATCGGATCGGGTCTTGACGATGCATTGATGCGCAATGACGTATTAGATGCCTGCGGCGCCAGGCAACCAACGGCGGCGGGACGCGACCAAAAACGTCCCCCCGCCCCGAGCAAAACACTCAGTGAATTTCCGGCTCGCTGCCCGCCTCAGCCGCACCGTCGCGCTGCAGGAAGTCGAAGTCGCAACCCTTGTTGGCCTGCATCACGTGTACCTGATGCATCGCACCGTAACCGCGCGTAAAGCGCGGCGCCGGTTCGACCCACGCGGCCTTGCGGCGCGCCAGTTCCTCGTCCGATACCAGCACATTGAGTTTGCGTTGCGGCACGTCGAGTTCGATCATGTCGCCGTCCTGCACCAGCGCGAACGGTCCGCCGATAAACGATTCCGGCGCCACATGCAGCACGCACGCACCGTAGCTCGTACCGCTCATGCGCGCATCGGAGATGCGCAGCATGTCGCGCACGCCCTGTTGCAGCAGCTTCTTCGGAATCGGCAACTGGCCCCACTCCGGCATGCCCGGTGCGCCCACCGGACCCGCATGCTGCAGCACGATCACGCAGGTCTCGTCGATATCGAGCGCGTCATCGTCGATGCGCGCCGCCATATCGTTGTAGTCCTTGAACACCACTGCGCGGCCGGTATGCACGTGCAGCTTCGGGTCGGCCGCACCCGGCTTGATGACGGCTCCGTCCGGCGCAATATTGCCGCGCAATACGGCGAGACCATTGTTCGGCAACAGCGGCGCAGCGCGGCGGCGGATCACGTCGTCGTTGAAGATCTTCGCGCCTTCGAGGTTCTCGCCGATCGTGCGGCCGTTCACGGTCTTCTGCGAGCGGTCGATCAAGTCGCCGAGCTCGGCCAGCATCGCCTGCAGGCCACCCGCATAGTAGAAGTCTTCCATCAAGTACGAACCGGTCGGACGGACGTTCGCCAGCACCGGCGTCTGCCGCGAGATATCGTCGTAGCGGTTCAGCGTCAGGTCGATGCCGGCGCGGCGTGCCAGCGCAATCATATGCACGATCGCATTGGTCGAACCGGAGAGCGCCAGACACGTGGTCACGGCGTTATCGATCGAACCCGCCGTGATGATGTCCGACGGCTTCAGGTCTTCCCACACCATCTCGACAATCCGCATGCCGGTTTTCGCCGACAACTGCGCGTGGCGCGAATCCGGCGCAGGCGTCGAGGCGAAGCCCGGCAGCGTGAAGCCCAGCGCTTCCGCTGCGCTCGTCATGGTCGAGGCCGTGCCCATCGTCATACAGTGGCCCGGCGAGCGCGCGATGCCGCCTTCCACGCCCTGCCAGTCCTGCTCGGTGATCTTGCCCGCGCGCAGGTCGGCCCAGTACTTCCAGGTGTCCGAACCGGAGCCGAGCGTCACGCCGTTCCAGTTGCCGTTCAGCATCGGACCGGCCGGCAGGAAGATGGTCGGCAGATCCATGGAGATCGCGCCCATCAGCAAGGCCGGCGTGGTCTTGTCGCAGCCGCCCATCAGCACCACGCCGTCTGCGGGATACGAACGCAGCGTCTCTTCCGCTTCCATCGCAAGGAAGTTGCGGTAGAGCATCGTGGTGGGCTTCTGGAACGGCTCGGAGAGCGTCTGCACCGGCAGCTCGATCGGGAAGCCACCCGCCTGCCAGATGCCCCGTTTGACTTCTTCCACACGCTGCTTGAAGTGCGTGTGGCACGGGTTCATCTCGCTCCACGTGTTGAGGATCGCGATCACCGGCTTGCCTGCATATTCCTCGCGGCTATAGCCCATCTGCGAGGTGCGCGAACGGTGGCCGAACGAGCGCAGGTCATTTACGCCATACCAGCGATGGCTGCGCAATTCTTCAGGGGTCTTTCTCTTGGTCACAACACTCTCCAACGACGTCTTGACTACAAAGCTCGTTAATAAAACACGCTGAGCACGCCTGCCCGAACCGCCGCGTTACCTCGCGCGGCAGTTCGTTTCGCTCAGCGCTTCTGTTCCTTCACACGTGAGACGATCTGCGTCGGGCTCACGAATTGCAGCGCGATCAACACCCATACCAGCGTGATCGCCATATAGATCATCGCCATCGCATCGATCGATTGCGGTGCTCGCACCCCGGTCGAAAACACCGCGTAGTACAGCGCGACCACCAGTGTCTGCGTGCCGGGACCGGCCGTGAAAAAGGTCAGTTCGAACATACCGATGGTGCGCACCAGCACGAGCAACCCCGCGGCCAGCATGCCGGGCACCAGCAGCGGCAGCAGCACGTAACGGAAATAGCGAAACGTATTCGCGCCGAAGATCCGCGCAGCCGCTTCGAGATTCGGGTCGATCTGCTCGATGAACGGCGTCATCACCAGAATCACGAACGGCAGCGCCGGCACGAGATTCGCGAGAATCACACCGGGCAATGTGCCGGCGAGGCCGACCTTGTACATCACCGTTGCCATTGGAATGCCGTAAGTGACCGGCGGCACCATCAATGGCAGCAGAAACACCAGCACTGCGAAGCGTTTGCCGGGGAACTGCACGCGTGCCAACGCATAGGCGGCCGGCACACCGAGCAGTACCGACAGGATCACCACGGCGCCAACCACTTCCACCGTGACCCACAGCACGCTCGCCAACTGGAAGTCGCTCCATGCCTGCGCGTACCAATGCAGCGTGAAGCCTTGCGGAAGCAGCGTGCCGAACCAGCGCGTGCCCACCGAGTTGACAGCCACCGTCGCGATCAGCAGCAGGACGTTGAGGAGGAAAAACACCATCGCGCCCCACACCAGCACTTTCCAGATCCGCTCGGCAAGCGGCGTGCGCTGTTTGACGGCTTTGCCCGGCTGCACGCCGCGATTGCGGCCCGCGCTATCGTCTTCGGTCTGGCCGGCCTGGGTTTGCGGCTTGGCGGAGGTGGGCCACGCTTGCGTAGCGTGATGATCGGTTGTCATCAGCCCTTCCCTCCTGTCACCGGGCCGCTATAGAAGAAGCGGCGCGCACCCAGCATCCCGGCGACCACCAGCAACTGCACGAAGCCCATCACCATCGCGATGGCCGACGCCAGCGAGTAGTCGTAGTTTTCGAACGCAGCTTCGGCGGCAGCAATCGACATCACCCGTGTCGGTCCCGCCGGCGCGCCGAGCAGCACCGCTGAGGGGAACACCGAAAACGCCTGCACGAACGAGAGGCAAGCGGCCATCGTCAAACCGGGCACCAGCAGCGGCAGGTAAATGCGCAGAAACTGCTGCCACGGGCTCGCGCCGAGCGTGGCGGCGGCGCTGGCAAGCGTCGGATCGATCCCCGTCACGTACGACAGCGTCAGCAGAAACGCAAACGGAAAGCCCGACACGATCAGCGAAATCAGGACACCCCAATAATTGTGCGTGAGCCGTACTTCGTTGGTGTACAGATGCAGGCCTTGCAGCGCCTGAGGAAACCAGCCGTTCGGCCCGAAATACGTGAGCATGCCGTCCGCAATCAACACCGTGCCGAGCGTGACCGGAATCACTAACAGCGTCGTGACTAGCTTCTGATACGGCGAATTGCGGCGCAACGCGAAGGCTACTGGAATCGACACGCCCACGTTGATCAGCGTTGCAGGCACCGCGAGTTTCAATGTGACCAGGATGGTCGGCCACATCGACGTATCGGTGAAGAACGCGACGTAGTTCGCCCACAGGCCACCGCCGTTCATCGGCTGGAACGACAGCACCAGGCCGTAGGCGAACGGGTAGATAAACAGCGCAACGATAAAGATCAGCGCAGGCGCAACCAGCCAGCCCTTGGGATCGTGCGCAGCGACCGGCGGTGACAGCGTGCCGGCGTTCATAGCGCGTCGCCGTCGTAGACGAGCGTGCGTGAAGGCGGCACGCGCAACGTAATGCGCTCGCCCTCAGCGAAGTCGCCCGCCACGCGCGCCCACAGATCGCCGAATGCCGACTTCACACGAATCAGCGAATCGCGGCCGCCGTATTCGACGGTCGTTACCTCGACGTCAAACGCGTTCTCGGCGCCGGGCGTGCTGCGTTCCAGATCTTCAGGACGCATGGCCACATTCACCCGCTTGCTGTTGAAGCCGTGCATCGGCATACCCAATAGACGGACACCGTTCGCGTTCACCGCGACCGCTTCTCCCTGCGTGCCTTCGAGCGTGAACTCCATCACGTTGCGATAACCCATAAAACGCGCGACGTGCAGGTTCTTCGGCCGCCCATACACTTCCTTCGGCGTCGCTACCTGCTGCACAACGCCTTCCTTCATCACGACGATGCGGTCTGCCATCGAAAGCGCTTCGTCCTGATCATGCGTCACGTAGATCGTCGCGCGCTCGAGCTGACTATGGATGCGGCGAATCTCCGCGCGCATCTCGATGCGCAACTTCGTATCGAGATTCGACAAAGGTTCATCCATCAGCACGAGTGGCGGCTCGATCACAATGGCCCGCGCGATTGCTACGCGCTGTTGCTGGCCGCCGGACAACTGACCCGGCAGCTTGCCTTCATGCCCGACCAGTTGAACGAGCTGCAAGGCTTCGCGCGCGCGGCGCACCGCCTCGCTTCTCGCGACGCCGCGCATCTTCAGTCCAAAGCCGACGTTGTCGAGTACGCTCATGTGTGGAAACAGCGCGTAGTTCTGAAACACCATGCCGAAGCCGCGCTTTTCCGGCGGCAGGACGTCGATACGGGTGTCGTCGAGCCAGATGCCGCCGCCGGTGAGCGGTTGCAAGCCGGCGATGCAATTGAGCGCGGTCGACTTGCCGCACCCGGACGGCCCCAGCAACGCAATGAACTCGCCGCGCTGGATGTTCAGATCGAGGCCCTGCAACGCAGCCACAGGATGCCCTTCAGCATTCGTAAAACTGCGGCTCACCGAATCGAGACGCAACTGCTCAAAATGAGGCTTCATGGCGCTTACTCCCGTCCCATGCAAAGCGGAGGCGGGCCGTAGCCCGCGCTCCGGCTATTGGCTTTTCTGCGCGCCGATATCACGGTCCCACTTCTGGAACGCGGCGACCATCGCAGCAGCGTCCAGCGGCAGAACGTGCGGATGAGCCGCCAGCATTTGCGTATATTCCGGCCGGCCGTATTTCTTCAGGACTTCCTGGCTATGCGCCGGTGCCTGATCGACGGTCACGCCCTTGATAGCCGGTCCCGGGTAGAAGTAGCCATCGTCATAGGTCAACGCCTGCTGCGCCGGTTCCAGCATGAAGTTCATCAACTTGTAGAGCACGTCGAGCTTCTCTTTCGGTACGCCCTTCGGAATCACCATGTAGTGCGCGTCGTCGACCCACGTCATGTTGTCGAAGTTCTGCACACGGAACTCCGCCGGTACGATCCCAAGCGCACGCGGGTTGATGTCCCAGCCGGTCACCGTCACCGTCATGTCGCGAGTGCCTTCGCCGAGTTCCTTCATCACCGCCGATGTGCCGCCAGGGTAATACGGAATGCAGTCGTTCAGCTGCTTGAGGAATGCCCAGGTCTTGTCCCAGCCGTGCACCGGATCGCGCGGGTCCTTGTCGCCAAGCACATACGGCAGCCCCATCAGGAACGTGCGGCCCGGGCCGGAGTTAGCCGGACGGGCGTAGATCAGCTTGTTCGGATGCGCCTTGCACCATTGCAGCAACTGATCGGGAGTCTTCGGCGGATCGGTGACCTTGGCCGGGTTGTATTCGAGCAGCGGTCCAGCCGGCATGTACGCCACTTCCAGCCCAAAGCCCTGCGCCAGGTCCTGCATCTTGCGTGGACCAGGCGCGTATTTGTCGAGCACGCCCGGGAAGGTGGCGGCCTGCTCCGGCAGCAGCTTGGTCCACAGGCTCTGTTCGATGCCTGCAGCGAGTGCGTCCGTGCCGGTCAGCACCAGATCGATATCGGAGCGGCCAGCCGCCTGCATCGCCTTGATCTTGCCGGGCAATTGCGGCGCCGGAGCGTTCGTATAGGTGATGTTCGCCACGAGGTTCGGGTACTTCGCCTTGAACGCCTCAAAGCCCTTTTGCGTCAACTGAAGATCGCCCGCTACATCGACGATATTGAGCGTGACGGGGTCTGCATAGGCCGGCGACGCGAAGGTCGCGCCCAACGCTGTTCCCACTGCCACGCAGATACTCGCTAACCTGACTGACAAGCTGCCAGAAAAAGTCATTACGTCTCCTCGCTTCTTGGTATGGAAGTCCGCCGGTCGGATTGCGGTGCCCGCGGTACGTGTCTCTCAATGCAACATAGCCAGCGCCCATTCATCACGTCAAGCAAATCGCAGGCTAAAGCGCGGGCAAGACGCCGTAGCCTGTTTCAGCAAAATCCTTTTGATGCTTAACCGCCCTTCACACCCTGCGTGTTCACGTACAGCGAATACAAACCGTGGCTCGCCGCCATGAACAGGCGATTGCGATGCACGCCGCCAAAGCAGACGTTCGCGCAACGCTCGGGCAATGCAATATGGCCGATCGCCTCGCCTTGCGGCGTGAAGATGCGCACACCATCGAGTTCGTCGGTGCCCATACCCCAGCCGCACCACAGGTTGCCGTGAATATCCACGCGGAAACCGTCCGGCGTGCCCGGGCCCGCATCGATGAGCACGCGGTTGTTCGAAAGCGTGTTGCCGCTGACGTCGAACGCGCGGATCTTGCGCGACTCACTACGCGACTCGACCACGTACAGAATCTTTTCATCCGGCGAGAAAGCGAGCCCGTTCGGGCCAAGCACATCGTCGATCACCATCGTCACTTCGCCGCTCTGCCCGTCCACGCGGTACACGCAGGCCGGCAATTCAGATTCCTGGTGCTCGCCTTCGTAAAACCCGTCGATGCCGAAGGTGGGATCCGTAAACCAGATCGAGCCGTCCGACTTGACAACCACATCGTTAGGCGAATTGAGGCGCTTGCCGTTGTAACGATCCGCCAGCACGGTGATCGAACCGTCGTACTCGGTACGCGTGACGCGGCGTGTCAGATGCTCGCAACCGATGAGCCGCCCTTCACGATCGCGCGTGTGACCGTTGGCGTTGTTCGACGGCTGGCGAAACGGCGTCACCGTACCGCTGTGTTCATCCCAACGCAGAATGCGGTTGTTCGGGATGTCGCTCCACAGCAGATAACGCCCGTCGCCAAACCATACCGGACCTTCCGACCAGCGCGCGCCCTGGTACAGGCATTCGACCGAAGCCGACGCAAGACGCAAGGCTTTGAAACGCGGATCGAGAATACGGACGGCGGGGTCGGGATAGCGTCGGTTTGTCTCGGTCATGCAATGTCCTTTGGATGCTTCGTTTGGTGCCTCTTGCGACGCCCCTATGGCGCTTCTTCGCACGGCGCCTTGTTCGGCGCCCGTGCGAAGCGATCGGCGCTTATCCCTGCACAAGCTTGCCGTCGCGCAGGCGCCAGAGCTTGAGCGGATTATCGTCGTGCAACGCTTCGGGCAACAGTTCGGCCGGCAGGTCCTGATAGCAGACCGGGCGCAAGAAGCGCTCGATTGCGGTCGCACCCACTGAAGTCGCACGCCCGTCGGACGTAGCCGGGAACGGGCCGCCGTGAACCATCGCATGTGAAACTTCGACGCCCGTCGGAAAACCGTTCGCCAGAATCCGGCCTACCTTGCGCTCGAGTGTCGGCAACAGACGCCGCGCCAGTGCGTAATCGTCGGCTTCGAGTTGCAGGGTCGCCGTCAGCTGGCCTTCGAGATGGCCGGCCACCTTGAGCATTTCGTCGATGTCCGCACAGGTGACGATCAACGAGGTCGGCCCAAAGATTTCGTCTTCGAGTTGTGCTGTCGCGAGAAATTTCGCCGCCGTGGTTTCGAACAGGACCGGGATGGCGGCGCAAGTCGCTTCCGATGGCGTGCCCTGCGCCACGCTTTGTACGCCGCTCTGCTCCGCGCGTTGCTTGACGCTGTCCTTATAGGTAGCGGCGATGCCGGCGGTCAGCATCGTCTGCTCGCTTTTCTTGGCGAGCGCCTGCGCGGTAGCGTCGATAAAGCCGCGTGTATGCGGCCCTTCGAGCACCAGCACGAGGCCCGGATTCGTACAGAACTGGCCCACTCCAAGCGTGACCGAATCGACCAGCGCATTCGCCAGCGCTTCGGCGCGCTTCGCCAGCGCACCGGGGAACACGAAGAACGGATTGACGCTGCTCATCTCAGCGAACACGGGAATCGGCTCGCGACGCTTCGAGGCGATGTCGACCAGCGCCAGGCCGCCGCGCCGCGAACCGGTAAAGCCCACCGACTTGATGGCCGGATGCTTGACCAGCGCCTCGCCGATTTCATTGCCCGCGCCGATGACGAGCGAGAACACGCCTTCCGGCAGACCGCTATCGGCCACGGCTTTCTGGATGGCCCGTCCGACCAGTTCGGAGGTGCCGAGGTGGGCCGGATGCGCCTTGACGACTACCGGGCAACCGGCGGCCAGCGCGGAGGCGGTATCGCCACCCGCCACGGAAAATGCGAGCGGGAAGTTGCTCGCGCCGAACACTGCAACCGGCCCGACCGGAATCTTCTGCAGACGCAAATCCGAGCGCGGCAACGGCTTACGCTCCGGCAGCGCGGAGTCGAGCGTAGCGGTTAGCCAGCGGCCTTCGCGCACGAGCGTTGCAAACAGCTTGAGCTGCCCGACCGTGCGTGCGCGCTCGCCTTCGAGGCGCGCTTTGGGCAGCGCCGATTCAACGTGAGCGCGCTCGATCAGCGCGTCGCCGAGCGCGACGATATTCTCGCCGATCGCTTCCAGAAAACGTGCGCGCGTCTCGAGCGGCGCATGACGGTAAGCGTCGAACGCCTGGGCCGCCAACTCGCATGCGCGGTCGACATCCGCTGCGCCGCCGGCGCCGAACGCGGGTTCGATCTCCGCGTTACGCGCCGGATCGAACGCGCGCAATGTGCCTTTGGTCCCGCGTACTGCGGAACCACCCAAAAGCATGTCCCCTGTGATCTGCATCTTGCAATTCCCTTAACGTGCCGCGGAGGTTTCCGCAAATTGGCGTTCGAAAGCGAGCAGCGCCTGTGTCGCGCTGTCGATACTCGCATGATGCCCCACTGGGCTCGAACTCAACAGCGGCAGCATCGGTCCCATGTCCGCGATTTTCGAGAAAGTCACGGCGTCGTGCAGCACGCGGATCAGCGAAATATCGTCGCGCAAGGTTTCGAGCGGCATGAAAGCGTCATAAAGGCGTTGGGCCTCGTCCATCTGGCCGGCCTTGATGGCACGCAGCAACGCCATGACGGCATGCGAGGCGATGCAGCCGGAGCCGGTGGTCCATGCGGCGAGACCGAATTCACGCAGATGCACCAGCGCCGGACGCTCGCCCATGCCGGACACCAGTTTAGCGGCTGGCACGCTTTCGAGCAGACGGCGCAGATACACGTCGTCGGCCGGGTTCTCACGCACGATGGCGTACTTGACCGCGATCAGCGTGCCGCTGTCGACGAGGCGCGCGAGCGTGTCGACGTCCACGTAGTTTTCGCTTTTGACGTAGAGCGTGAGCGGGATTCCCGCGGCGTCGACGATCCGCTTGAGACCGGTTTCGACGCCTTCGGAAGTGGTAAAGCCGGCGAGCGGCAGGACCATCGCCGTGCGATACGAGGTCTGCGCGAGGATGCGGGCCTGGTCGAGCATCTTGCCGTAGTCGGCGCCGATGGCCGGAATCACCCGGGTGTCCGGACCCGCGCTTTCCGCGAGCATGTCGAGCAGTTCGCGGTATTCGCTCACGGCCACGTGATACAGGTTGGCGTTGCCGCCATACAGCAAGGTGCGCACGCCGCCGGCTTCGATGTGCCGGATCAGCTTCTGGTTTTCGGCGGCGTCGAGCGAATAATCGGCGCGGCGGGCCAGCGGCGGCACGGCCATCACGGTGGCGGCAAACTCGCTATCGAGGATGGGGGAGATTTTCATGGCGCCTCAGCACAGTATCGAAGAATTGATGCCAAGGTAGCACCGGGTCCGCAAGGTTGTCAAACAACATTTGCGAGACGCTCGGAGGATGTGCTCGCGCAAGCGTGCACGCACGGTGACGAAAGCAACCTTTCGATTCTGGTCTTTAAGCCGGCCTGTCGGTGCTGTCAGAGATTTTTTCCGTGGGCCGAATCAGTGACCTAAATTTCGTATGACAACATTTAAACCGAGGGTCGTCGCGGACCAATCAAGATTCGTTAGTTCACGCTGGATAAGCGTCGATGGCCAGGCGGCACCGGAATCGGTCAGGCGGAACAAACCAGAAAACGGTCAAACGGGCAGAACATAATCTTTCGCGCAGTTTTATCGCTCGAATAGGCACTCTATTTTTGGGCCTGGTTTTTATAAGTACCCGGCCATTAACCGTTGGGCGATTTGAACAGAATTCCGGCACGCCGGACAACCCATTCAACCCTGGCAGCTAAATTTTTGAAGATTATTGCCGATATCAAGTGTTTGAAACTATGATGCTGTTCCGCGCGCAAAAACCGGCCCGGGGCAATTGTTAAATCGTCCGGAAATCGTTTTCAGCCGGGCGATTTGACAATTTTTTGAGGAATCCGCAGCAGCCGGTGCATTGGTCTTACAAGCGGTAACCAGTCCGGGCAAATTTTCGCCGAGCGAAGATAGTATTGGTTTATCCGCCGCGCGGAGAGATTCTGAAAGTCCGGAATATGGGTCCGGACTTCGTTTTTCGAGCCGCTCAGTAATAAACGGTGATAGATTGCTGCCCATTATCATGCCGGTCGCGAGTTCGCGCCGGCGAAGCCCGCAGCTGGGCCGCTGTGATTGAGGAATCGAAAGTGTCGCTACATTTTACTGAGCAAATGTCGCCACTCGTGGACGCTCCGGACGAAGCAACGTGGTTCAACGCGATTACCACTATTGCAGGCGGCTGGGGTTTCGACCGGGTTCTGATTGCAATGCTGCCGCGGCCCGGCATGCGTCTGGAAGATGCATATGTGCGCAGCACCTATTCGCAAAGCTGGCGCCGCAGTTATGAAGAGCAGGGATACATGCACATCGATCCCGTCGTCAGCCACTGCCTCACCCGCGCAACGCCGCTGGTCTGGTCACCCGAACTCTTTGCCACACGGGATCAGCGGGCGCTTTACGAACTCGCCTGCTCGCACGGCCTGCGCTCCGGTGTGTCGTTGCCGATTCATGGACCCAATCAGGAAGCCGGCATGCTGTGCGTCGCCAACAACTTCCACGGGACCGACACGTTCTGGACTCACATCGACGGCGTGCTGCCCAATCTCGTCCTGCTGCGCGATCTGGTAATCGACACCAGCCGCCGGCATCTCAACTCGCATGCGAAAAGTGTCCTGCCGCAATTGACGCCACGTGAACGGGAATGCCTGAACTGGACCGCGCGCGGTAAATCCACCTGGGAAATCTCACATATTCTTAGTTGCTCGGAAGCTGCAGTGAACTTCCACGTAAAGAATATCAGGGCGAAATTCGGGGTGAACTCACGGCGCGCGGCGGCCGTGATTGCCGCTCAACTCGGTCTTATTGACCCGGGCTAAGCAGCGCAGCGGCGTCGCGGCTGTAAATCACGCGTTCGGCACGCCCTAAATCGCTGTCGGAAACCGTTTTCAGGAAGTAAAGCCCCAGCAGGATTGAAACCGGCGGCGGAATTTCCGCGCCCGATTCGAACCGGCTGCCGCGCGACTGCGTCACGCCAAAGCGCGCCCAGAAACGGCGCTGGCTTTCCTTTTTCATTTTCCTGTAAGCAATGATGAGATGCCGATCCACTGCGGTGGCCGGAGTCTCTTCTGCAACGTCAACGGCCCGGTTTTGAATGGTGACGGGTGCTTTCCAATGATTTTCGAGTAATTCCATTTTTTGAGTCTCTCAGGTGGATTAACCATTATTCGTCTGAATTTTGATGGACCCTGAAAAAGGACACACCTATCCAGGTAGGTAGGTGCAAATCCGACCCAACATGCATACCGTTTTTCACGCGTTTTTTATGCCCTACGGACGAGCCGATAAACACAGGAAATCAGGAATTATTTCCGGATAACTGATTATGGTGTTTGAAAAACGGTAAAAATGTGACTTAATTGGCGCTGCGTCTGAACGTGATATTCGAGATCCGGCGGACCACAAAAGCCGCCACCAGCGCGGCAACGCCCGTGAGCACCACGCCGATATGGATGGACTGAACCAGCACATGGCGTGCCGCTTCCACTAGCGCCGGACCCGCGAGACCCGCCCGCCCCAGCTCGCCGAGCAAGGTATCGCGCAGGCTTGGATCGATCAGGATCCGCGGGTCAGACAACTTTGGCAACCAGGTGGAGGCCACCGGTTCGCCGAGCACCTGCAACGCGTCCGCGACGCCCGTCTCGTAGCGGCGGTTGATGATCGTGGCGACGATGCTGGTACCCAGCATGCCGCCCACCATCCGGCTCGACTGCAACAACGCCGTCGTGATGCCGAAGCGCTCGCGGCCCGCGATCTCCTGGCCGAAGACGTTCAGATTGTTGAGAATGAAGCCGAGTCCGATGCCGACCGCGCCCATCGCCAGTTCGAGATAAAGATGCGGTGTGGCCGGCGTCGCCAGTGCGATCCCGACCGAAGCGATCACCAGCAGCATGAAACCGATCGAGAGGATCAGCGTCGGCTTCGGCAAATGAATCACAATCCGCGTGTTGATCAGACTGCCGAGCGCGATGCAGGCGGCGATCGGCGTCGCAAGCAGTCCGGCCTCCTGCGGAGTCAGCCCAAAGCCGCCCTGCAGCAGCAACGGCGCGAAGAAAATCAGCGAAAACATCACGAAACCGGACAGCAGCGAGAGGGTGAACAGCGTCACGAGCTGGGTGTCCCTGAACAGGTCGAGCGGAATGATGGGGTGCGTCGCCCGGCGCTCGCAAACCAGCAGCGCGCCGGTGCCAAGCACGACGAACGCCGCCAGCAGCAGATTGGCCGTTGTCAGCCCCGACTTGGGCACCGCCTCGATAAACGTCTGCAGGCCGCCCAGCACGAGCGCCACCAGTACCGCCCCGCTCCAGTCGATACGCACCTCGCCGGTCACGGCACGCCGGTAATTCGGCAGATGCGCCCAGATGAAATACAGCGCAAGCGCACCGACAGGCAGATTGACGAGGAAGGTAGAACGCCAGCCGAACTGCTGACTCAGCCAACCGCCGAGCGACGGCCCCGCCGCCGTGCCGATGCCGTAAGCCGCCGCCATGATGACCTGCCAGCGCACCCGCGCGCGGGCGTCGGGGAACAGATCGGGAATCGAGGCGAACGCGGTGCCGACCATCATCCCGCCGCCTACGCCTTGCAGGCCGCGCGCCACCACGAGGAACGGCATGGTGGGCGCCACGCCGCACAGAAGCGAGGCGACCGTGAAGACGATCACCGCTGCGATCACAAAGCGCTTGCGGCCGAAATAGTCGCCAAGGCGCCCGAACACCGGCACCGTCACCACGGACGCCAGCAGGTAGGCACTCGCGATCCACGCGTAAAACTCGAAACCGCGCAACTCGGAGACGATCGACGGTAGCGCGGTGCTGACCACGGTCTGGTCGAGGGCGACCAGCATGTTGACGAGGGCGATGCCGAGCATTGCCAGCAGCGCGTCACGGAAAGGCAGGGGGCGGGGAAGATTCACTTCGGCACGACGCGGCGTAGCGCGTAAAGGAGCATGAGGGAGCCAGACACGAGGCCGGACCGTTCAAAAAAAACGGGCCGCGTTCGACGCGGCCCGCAGAGACTGGGATAACTCAGGAACCGAACATCCGCTCGAGCGCATTTTCGAGGTGCGCGCGCATCGCCCGGCCGGCTCCGGGGCCGTCCTTGCGGCGGATTGCTTCGAGCACCGCGAGATGCTCGGCCTGCACCAGCCGCTGCCGCTCGACCGTCTTCACCAGCGACAGGTTGCGCGACAGGTTCATGCTGAACACGATCTGCTCTTCGATAAAGGACATCACGGTAATGAAGAATGGATTCTTCGACGCCCGCGCAACCGCCAGGTGAAACGAGAAGTCATCCTTCGCGCCGATCCCTTGGGTTTCGACGATGCGCTCCAGTTCGTCCCACGCGAACTGGATCGCGTCGATGTCGTCCACTTCAGCTTTTTCCGCGGCGAGTTCGGCGGCCCCGCCCTCTGTGACAATGCGAAATTCGTAGCAGCGACGGATATCGGAGAGCGTTTCGAGCGGCGCAAAGCGGCGCACGTCCGGATCGGGGCGACGCGCGACCGTAGTGCCGGAGCCGTGCCGCGTCACGATGATGCCGTCGGCACGCAGACGGGCCAACGCCTCGCGTACCGTGGGCCGCGAGGTCTCGAAGCGCTCGGCCAGCGCGTGTTCGGTGGGCAGCCGCTCGCCTTCCTTGTACTCGCCTTCGAGTATGCGATTGAGGATGTCGCCGTAGATCTTGTCGGGCAGGCCCGTCGATTTGCGCTCGTTCATCATCGATGAAGGTTTCAGCTTGTCAGAATAGGCCACAATTGTAAGGCAAACAGGGTGGATTGCCTGCTCAAAGATTGGTTAGATGGACTGCACGCCCGCCGCAAAGGCTCACCGGACGGCGTTCCGCCTATATGACCCTACCTGCGGAAATTTGCCAAGTGTTTGATTTACATCCCGACAAAAAAACACAATCCCGCACATGATCTAAGCTGAAACCGGCAATCAGGCGGCAACAGGCGCAGCCGGTCCCGAACCCTTTCCACGCGGAGTCCAACATGTACAAACGTATCCTCGTAGCGGTCGACGGCAGCAATACCTCGCGCCGCGCATTTGAATCTGCGCTGAACCTGGCGGGTTCCATGGGCGCGGTACTCCAGCCGTTCTACGTCGTCGAAAACACGCCAATGTATTTCGAGGCGCCCGGCTATGACCCGTCTATCCTGCGTAACCGGCTGATCGAACAGGGCAAGGAACTGGGCGCAGAATTTACCCAGGCGATGCGCGAAAAAGGCGTTTCCGGCGAGGTGGCGGTCGCCGAGGCCACGGCGGTCGACGATGTCGCCACCGTGGTGCTGAAGGCCGCCGCCGCGTTCAACGCCGATCTGCTCGTCATGGGCACGCACGGGCGCCGGGGCGTTCAGCGGCTATTCCTCGGCAGCGTTGCCGAACGCTGCGTGCGTCAGGCTGCGCTACCCGTGCTGCTGGTGCCTTCGGCGGCAGGACAGGAGCACGACGCCGCATCGGCTTGACGCGTCATTTTGCCGCGAAACGGTGGATAACCACGGTGGGACAATGGATTAATTCCCTTACAAACGGTCGTACACCATGCTTACGCCCACCGCCGTAGTTCGGCCTCCAGCCCGTCGCCGCCGCCCCTCCACCAGCCTGCCGGTACCCCGCAGCATCGCGCGCTGCTCGAACTGCGCGATGCGGCCGCTCTGCATGCCGCAAGGTCTCTCCCCGGACGAACTGCCGAAGCTCGAAGCGCTCATCTGCAGCGCGCGCCCGGTCCAGCGCGGCGAGACGCTATACCGCTCCGGCGACGCGTTCGGCAATCTGTACGCGGTGCGCTCCGGCTCGCTGAAAACCACCCTGGCTTACCGCGACGGCCGCGAGCAGGTCACGGGCCTGCGCCTTGCCGGCGAGGCACTCGGCTTCGACGGCATCAGCGAAGACCGGCACGCCTGCAGCGCAACCGCGCTGGAAGACAGCACCGTGTGCATCATTCCGTACGTCAAGCTCAAGCGTCTGTGCCGCGACATCGGCTCCATGCAGGAGCGTCTGCACAAGCTGATGGGCGAGCAGATCGTCCGCGAGGCCGCGCAAATGATGGTGCTCGGCTCGCTGTCCGCCGACGAACGGGTCGCCGCGTTCCTGCTCGATGTATCGGAACGCAACGCAAAACGCGGATATTCGTCCGCGGAATTCAACCTGCGCATGACGCGCGAGGACATGGGCAGCTATCTCGGCACCACGCTGGAAACCGTGAGCCGCACCCTGTCAAGATTTCAAAAGCGCGGTCTGATCGACACGCAAGGCAAGTTCATCCGTATCGTCGATCTGGACGGACTGCGGCACGTGTAAGCCGCGAGGTGTCACACGGCGCGGCCCCGCGCGCCGCGCCTGTCCCCGGACGCTTCGGTTCCGCCACCGTCCGTCTCCCCCGTGGCTCCGCCTTGGCACGTCTCCTGCGACTGGGGTACAGTCTTCAAACTGTCCCCCATCCAGGAGACCCGGCGACATGAATCGTGACCCCACCCCGCATCATCCGCTAGTCCAGCGCCTGATCGACGCGCGTCAGATCACAGACGCCCTCTTCTCCATCGTCAAACCCGAGTACCTGTACGAACGGCCGATCCGCGAGCGTCACCGGGTCGTGTTCTACATCGGCCATCTCGAGGCGTTCGACCGGAATCTGTTCGATCAGCGTCTGTGCACGTTGCCCGCTTTCAATGCTTCGCTCGACCAGTTGTTTGCCTTCGGCATCGACCCGGTCGACGGCGGCCTGCCGACCGACGTGCCCGACGACTGGCCGTCGTTGGAGGCCGTGCGCGGCTACGGCCAGCAGGCACGCGAACAGATCGACCGTGAACTGGCGGCCTTGAACATCGACGGCGACCTCGAGGCGGATGACGCCCAGGATGCCACGGCCGCGCAGCTGCTGAACGTGGCCATCGAGCATCGTCTGATGCATGCCGAGACGCTCGCCTACATGCTGCATCAGTTGCCGCTTGCGTGGAAGGTAGGCGCACCTGGCCGCGAAGACGGCCAGGCGGCGACGAGTTCCGAGCGTCGCACCTTCGGGCCGGAAGAAGCGGCCATGGTCCAGGTGCCGGCTGGTTCGACGCTGCTCGGCATGCCGCGCGACAGCGGCCGCTTCGGCTGGGACAACGAGTTCGGAGAACTGCGCGTCGACGTGCCCACCTTCGAGATTGACCGCTACATGGTGACGAACGGCGCCTTCCGCGAGTTCCTGCTTGCCGGTGGATACCACCAGCGGGCCTGGTGGAAAGACAAGGACTGGGTCTGGAAGGAGAGCGAGGGCATCAGCCACCCCGCCGGCTGGTCGCAACGCGACGGTGACGGCGAGTGGATGCTGCGCACCATGTTCGAAGAGATCCCCTTGCCGCTCGACTGGCCGGTCTACGTCAGCCACGCGGAAGCCAGTGCGTACGCCCGCTGGGCCGGCAAAGCATTGCCAACCGAAGCGCAGTGGCAGCGCGCCGCGCACGGCGCCCCGCACGCAGCATCAGGCAACTTCGATTTTCGCAGCTGGGATCCGCAGGCCGTGGATGCGCATCCCGACAACATCAGCGCATTCGGGGTGGAAGGTCAGTTCGGCAACGGCTGGGAATGGACCTCGACGTTGTTCGATGCGTTGCCGGGGTTCGAGCCGTTTCCGTTCTACCTGGGATACTCAGCGAATTTCTTCGATGGGCAGCATTACGTATTGAAGGGTGGTTCGCCACGCACCGCGCAATGCATGTTGAGACCCGCGTTTCGAAACTGGTTTCAAGCGCATTATCAGTATGTGTATGCGGGGTTTCGGTGTGTGCGCGGGTGACAAATTAAGCATAAGTTGAGCAGTAGAACGGCCTTATGCTTTATTGCAAATACTAGCGAACTTATGCTTTAATCTCCCCACGCCAAATGTTGAGGCGAACGGAAAACGTGCGCACAAAGCTATGGGTTGAGTATGAGCTGACCCAAACTAAAGTTTACCTCGCATTACCAGTTTGAGTATGCGACTGCTATCTGTGCCGGTCCAGAACCCGTCTCCTGTTTTCGAGCGAGCAAGCCTCAATGTAAGTCTGCCGCCGGTTGCCTCAACTTCTCTCTTGATCTCATGCAGCCTGTGGACGAGCCGTTGCCTACGCGCGCGACGCCTGCCAGCCATTTCAATGACCTTTTTAGATTCTTCCTCTCTTATGGTTGCCGCCAAGTCCGGGAGTATCACTTCTAGCCTCCTTGAAGTGATGCGCAACGATCGTGCGAGTTCACGTAAAGACATTCCGGGCATCTCGCCAGCTACCTCTTGAAATGCCAGAGCGAGCTCAGCATTGCGGATCTTCGTGCGGCGTGCCTTGGGGATAGAATCGGACGGTTGGTAAGCGCGTTCAATTTTTCCGTCAATCAGGTGTACCAGATTCGCGCCTGTTGCCACACATATCGTCATCAGCAAATCGACGGGGATCTTTGGTCGGGCGCCCATCTGATACAACTGATTTACATCCATTCTAAAAAACCGGGATGCCTCCAACACGCTGCCGAACTCTTCCGCGAGGTGGCACAAGACGGCCTCGGCAGTGACGCCGCGATCAAACTCCTTGCCACCCGATACCGCCTCAACCAGTTCGGCCATCTGCGCGGCGATTATCAGTCTATCCCCGGTTGCCCGTCTTGCAGAAGGCTGTGAACACCTATACGAAACCGAGCCACAGCTTGGACATACACCGAATAGATTCGGTGCGCTTGCAGAACCACACCGCCTCGGGGTAAGACATGAGTGGGACACCAGGTCGAGCCCGTGTGATGGACACGCGTCAACTATGGGAATATCCCAAAGTACCCGGCCCCAAGCAGCTGGAAATGGAGATTCCTCAATACACGCAGGGCAATAGCGCCCAGCGCCATCTATCCCTCCGATCATTAAAGTGAAGTTATTCCGAAATGGTAGTAGTGCACACTTACGCAGACCGTCGCAGCCAACTGCTAACATGAGCGCTTCTGCTATGTTCTCTGAACTATCATATTTATGGCCAGATCCGCGACGATTCGGGTAAATATCGGAAAGGTAGGATTTTAATCTCCGGTAACTCAGGCAGTGCTGGAACGCGAGGCGACGCATGAAGCTTGCAACGCTTTCGCAATCCCACGAACCAAGACCAATAGGCTTCAGTGGATAAAGAATGGTTCCCGTGGTCTGCACATCTACCTGATTTTCCACAGTACGTACCTTAAATAACGTCGTCAGCTAACTATTACGTATCGTAAGACTCGAGAACGTCGAGAAATGTGGACCTCGCGTTCTAGAAGCAAATCGGTGATCACGCCGTTTGAAAATGGTGATCGAAGAAATTCGGGCAATGTGAACGACTAGCCCGTCATTTCCTCGTCGGTTCAATCGCTGCACTTCGGCCTCGTCGTCTTTGTGCCGTACCAACGCCGCGGCTAACCAAGCTAATCATTTTGCGCCTCCTGCTCGCGCCTGAAAGGATCTTCAAAGCGTGAGCCGCGACTCACACAAATGCCCGACTCAAGCCACACATTGCGTACCGTAACCGGTTTGCCTGCATTCTTGAGATTCTGGGCCACGGACTCAATCGATGCTTCTGCTTCAAGTCTGCGCGCGGCCGTACTAATGCTTCTTGTCGAACGCCAACGCGCTGTGATCATCGCCGCCTCCTTCGGCAAGCGTTTCGAAATGGTTGAACGGTCGCAATCGATATAAGCCGCGACAGCCGCCACGGATGGATCTTGCAGGACAGCGAGCGCAAATTTTATCTTTTCGCGCAACTCATCAAGAGAAGTGATCCGGGTTCGGCGCGCGTGAGGCTTATAGCGAAAGTCTGCCCCTTCCGAGCACTGCGGCGGGTTTCGCAACACATCAACGACATTTACACCGCGTGCCGCGCAAAGCGCGAGCAGTGGAGCGTACTTGATCGGCCTGACTCCGTGAATCCAATCGTATAGCCTGGCTTTATTGAACCCGCATACTGCAGCTGCGCGAAATGGAAAGCCATCGCCTATCTGGGTCGCGAGCTCCCGGATGCGCTCAGGAGCCAACGGTGCGTCGAACCTCTCGCCACCCGAGACTGCTGAAATGAGCATCTCTGACTGACGCGCCACCCACTGTTCTGCGAGCGACGCGCCTACGGGGGATGCGGCCCGGCAAGCGTAGGCAATCGCACCACACTCGGTACAGACACCTGGCATGTGAACTCTATGCCACCTCGGGCGGCGTTGGGGTATCTCCCGTCCGCATTCAGAATGAACCAGTCGCACCGCGTGAACCGGACAGCAACTGACTGCTTTCAAATCCCAAAGAAGGGGACGGTGCAGTTGCGCAAACTCTGCAGTACCGTAGCACAGCGGACAGTGACGAAGACGGAGGGAAGACATGCCCGCCAAATCTATGACACCATCAAGTGAGGCTAGCGAAAGCCGACCGACCGCCTGAATTCCAGTCGCTCCGACGAGGGCGTCCCGGAGTGCCAGCGTGCGTTGCTTCGTAAAGACATCCACCGCGCGATCTTTCATCCACGTCGAGAAATGACGCCAGATTTTGAAATCGTTTGTGGAATACCGCGCTAGTCCCATGTTGACCAGATCATCGACGCTAACGCAATGCGCCAGAGCCAACCTGCAAAGGTAACTCACCAGACCTTCACAATCTCCCGTCCCTATCCCCATTGGAAGAAGCCCATAAAACACCGGAACTGGTTCTCGTGCCGGCGTTAGACTGGAGCGCAAGTCTTCGGAGACGGCAGACTGCGTCGTATCTGTGTTCAACTCACCCTCCCGCCACGAGCTTTTCCATTTCCGCAATACGATCCGGATCAATGGCGGACTCATCGAAATTTTCTCTTATCAGCATGGCTTCACCGTCCTCGACTTCTTTCCGGATCTTTTCGATCGAATGTTTCTTCTTGAGTGCAAGTGCTATGAAACCTTCCTTCCATTTTCCCGCGTTCTCAAGCTGGCTAATCAGACATCGGGTCAGAAACTCCTTGAGCAATCCGACGATGCCCAAAGTCGCTGTCAACAGGTCATCTGCTACCAGTTCAAATTGCGGCACCTGCTCCAACGGCCAGCGCTCCATCAGTTTTGTTATAATTTTCTTGTACTCCTCGGCGTCGGCTTTATTCTGAACCTTATCCGGTCGATCATTCCGGTACCGGCCGAGATAAACCATATCGCCTCGTCGCACCACCTGGCCATAGTTGTCCACCATGCCGAACAGCTCATAAGGCCCGATCAACAGAATCTGGGACGAGACGGCGTCCGACAGGTCCTTCACCGAGTCTAGGGCTTTATCGTGATCACCATATCGCAGCATATGAAGAATCTCGTCAACGACGAGTAGCCGCGTGTCACGATTGTCCAGCATATTGCATACCGCAGTTTGCAACGCCGGGAGGTCAGCCCGACCATTCGAGCCGATCAGCCGATTGTCCCGGACGCTCCATGAGCGCTTCGCGTCAATCATCGGTTCACGACCGGCCTCCAGGACTTTCCTAAAAAAACCACCCCAGGATACTTTTGCGGCACCAAAAGCGGGCGCTCTCACATAAATATATGGCCGGTGACCAGGCTCAGTCGAGCACATCCGGGAACCAACTGTCTCGGCGAGCGCGGTCTTGCCCCCTCCGGTTGGCCCGAAAAGTGTAATTATTCCGGTATCGGTGCACGGCCCCAACAGATCCGTCAGCTTCTTTTCTGTACCGTCACGAAGACGATGCTTTACTCTCAGCGAATAAAAGTAGCGAACTTTCTCCGTATCGGCGAGCGCGAGGACCTGCTCACGACTCAGCCTGCTATACATCAGCCTCTCTTCGTACGTGATCCCGCGTGTTGTTCTAGAGAAGTCCAGCTTCATCTGGCTCGCTCCATTCGGAAGTGTTCGGATCAGACAGCGTGGCGAGTTCGGCAGCCGCTTCTCCATCAGTTCGCGCGATCGCCGCATCGGACGCCATGTCGACTGAGGAACCAGGCCCAGCGGCTGGACTGCAAGCCGGTTCCCGACGCGGTACCGTGCCAAGATCAATGGCTCTTGCAGTTCCCATCCCGAGCGCCTTATAAAGTTCTGATTCGCTCTTCTGCTTCTTTGCAGTGGTCTCGTCAAAGCTGATAGGGGTTCTTACCTGCCCAAGACGCACCGCCCGTGATGTCGTATGGCGGTCACGCTCTGCAGCAAGGCGGTTGAAATTCCGCTCCACGCGCTTCGCGTACTCCACTTCGTAGCGCGTTCGCCCCCAGTAGGGGTCGAGATCACGCGCGAGGGCCGTCACCCAGCAGTGACCAATATAGACATAGATGACGTTGGCCAGCCACGGCTCGTATCGGACCGGACACTGCTTCCCGCCGATCTTTGCAAATTCCGGATGCCAATAAAACATGCCGCTCTCCCACACACCCCGTTGCGCGTGAACCTTGTGCTCGCTGCGTGGTGGCGAAGGCGCCGTGAGCAGAAGCAGATTCTCGTCGAATTCAACCCGGATATGATCCCGTCGGCCCGTCTGTTCGAGTCTGGCCTGCTCGTAGTCACACTGCGTCATCCCCAGCGCCGGATGAACGTGCCGGCGATACCTGAAGTCGAAAAGAAAGGAGTCCGTCGAGCGGTACAGCTGAGGAAACGTCCAGACAGCGCGGCGCGTGGGATCAACTGACCTTGTGACGGTACGAGCTTCCTTCAACTGGATCGAACAGCCTTCCAGGCCGGACAGGAATTCTTCCTCAGTCAGACCGAATAGCCGCTCAATGTCTTTGCCGCCTCGCGGTCGACCAGTTGCGCGATAACGCACATCAATGTTATGGAGCTTGAAGAACTGCGCAACCGCGTGCGAACGCAAGTCGGCGCCGCCATCGAGAACCACAATCCGCGGCAGGCGCCTCCAGCGGCGCACATAGTCGCGCAGTGTCATGAGCACCGACAGCGCAGATGGTGGACGATATGAGAGATAGAACGCACGCGCACAGGTTACGTTACCGTCCACTGCCGCAGAGAGCCAGAGCTTTCCCCAGTCCTGTCCGTCAGGACCCTTCGTAAAGAGATTAGGTTCGGTGTGGTCGATGTAGCAGACCTCGTGGGGCGCCACGCCGTCCACCGGCTCCCGTGCATCCAGTATCAAGGGAATCGCCCCGTCCCGGTACGCAACACGTTTGCCGAACCGGGCATCTGGGTCCTCGTATGCCTTGACCCGCTGGCACAGTGTGGGATAAGACATGGGCACGACATTCTGTTTAATGCATTCCTCGCAGTAGCTGTCGTAAGTCTTCTTGGCATTGCCGGCCGATGCCGTGTTATGAACGGTCTCAATCGTCGTCTTTGCAAGCAACTCGACGAGTGGTGAAAGCCGGGGCAACCGGTTGCCTTTTTCTGCGTGATGCGGCGCGAGCTCGAGCAGGACATCCTGTACAAAGGTGCAATCGCGTATTGCCTGCCTGGCCCTGCCCAGAGTCGCATCGGAGTACTGGTCGGCCCCTTCGTTCAGGACCACCGCCTTATATTTCTTTATTCCTTCCTTGAGCTCCGTCCTGCTTAGGGATGCAATGGCGCGCCGTTTCTCGTTGTTAAGGAGCGCAACGCGCTCTTCATCCGTTGCGCGCTCGGCCAGCAACTGCCTTGCGGTCTCCGTGGGGAGGGTCATTCTCCCTCCCGCGCCCGAAGTGAGAAGCACCTCCGCGTCCGGTCCTGTCGAGCCCAGAATAACGGTCCACTCCTCTCCTCCATATTGCAGTCGGGTGCCGATCGGGCATGCAGCAAGCCCAGGAACGGGCAACGGCTCACACAGGAGGCCGCCCCGACGAATGAGCCGATCGGCCTCGGCAAGGTCAGCATCGCGGTGCATCAGCAGATCGGCGGGATTACCGATACTGTCGTTATTCAGATCAACGAACAGCACGCCCTGCGCGATCGCCGACAGCAGAACATCCGCTTCGAATCCCTCATGCTTGATCATGTCATCGTAAGTGACCGGCCCCTTCTCTACGCATTGCCTTAGCCGCTCTGCCGTATCCGACGAGAGAATGGGTGTTCTTGGATCGTAAAAATCCCGCAGATAACGGATGTTCTCGAGAAACCGTCGTGGAATCTCCCGGTTTGTCCTTAGTCGATGCGCAATTCCAAGTGACCCGCAATATTGCTCGCACGCGCGGTCATGCCAGCGATCGGATTCATCCCGCCAGAAGCGGCTCACCTTTTTCCATCGATCGTCGTCTTTTTTCTGCATCTGGAAGAGTAGCGTCTCCTCTTTCCAGTCCTCGAAGCGGGGCGCACCATCTCCCAGTATCAGAAAATCGAACCAGTGCTGCGACTTGTTTGCGACACTCCCATCCTCCCGCTCAGTAATTGCAGTGAAAGAATGCGCATTTGCATAGTACTCCTGAATCTTTTCGTCAAATTCGTACCACATGGCCGCACTGGCGTGCAACGTCCGACTCTGTACGGTGACGCCCTGCTGCATTTTTGCGGAACGAATCGTCACGACCGTTCGGGTACCCTGATGATTGAACGGGTTGAAGTCTGACTGACCGCGCCGGATCTTTTCAACCAGCTCGCGCATGGCGGGCGGCATCGAATGGCCTGCCAGATACTCAGCTAGTTCCAGTTGACTGAACATTCAGACACCTGCAATCGATGCAGCGAATTTGCCACACAGTTCTGATTGGCGACGACTGGATACTGTCATCCTGGTCAACGCGTTTGCGTTCGCCATCTTTTACGCGCCTTGACGCGTCCTGCAATAGCAGCCCATACGCACCAGGCCCCAACCGTCGGAAGCCAGAGCATTTACAGCCAGCCTGCATGCAGGGATGACGGTTACGTTATCAACCCATCGCGCCTTCGGGGCTCAATTGACACGGAGCCGTGAACGGACTTTCGCCCCTGTTCTGCGGGCGTTCCCGAAAATTCCATTTGTTGCGATCCGCCGACTCACGGCTAAATGGCCACCAGGCGCTTCCATCGGCTGTCCGCTGACCTTACTTGTACGCCTCCCGCGCGCTGTTCAATCAAGTGCGTCGCTACCGATCGACCTCCCGCACCTTGACATCCAGTCCCGAGAGTAACCACAGTCGCGCGCGCACTGCCATGAACAATCATAGGTCGCCTGCCCGGGAATCACGGCATGCCCCGTAATGCTGACAGTTGATCGACGTCATCGGTGGCCGCTTTCAGTTCGTGCGCTGCTGGCCGGATAACACGGGAACGTAAAACGTCTTTTCGGCTCGAAGCCGGATTCCTAAAGAGACCCGGAAACATCAATATTGCTTCCAGATGGGGTTTCCAGAGCCGTCTGGCGGAATACTGTTTGTATTAAAAACATCGCCTGTGGTATTTTGTTTATATTGCCTATACGCGCAACCGTCATGTTCGATTGCGAACATGCGTGTTCCTGGATACTGTGAGCCGTTTTTATTTAGTTAAAGGTGCAAATAAAATGACTGCAATAGCTCCACTGCCGGGCACGCCACGTCGGCACGGCGAGCGCGAAAAATACCGCCTCATTTCGCACGATAATTAAAGTTATCATTTCTCCAGCGCTCTATCCCGGACATTTATCCCAATCAGTACGTCCTGTATGTATTGGAATAACCGCGAATCACATTAAAATCCGTTTTCGGGCCATAATCAGTTTTATGAGCCGCGCTCCGTCCAATTCCCCCGAAGCCGTTCGTGCGACCGTAATCGCTTTGCTGGCCGAAGCTGGTCAACCCGCGCCTGCGTCAACGGAAGAGTTCCGCCGTCACGTCTCGGTCCGACGAGTCAGGGCGAGGCTCGGGGGCGGTGACACCACAGCGTTAGGGCGGACGATAAACGAGATTGAAGTTGAACTCGTCGCAGCGGGCCGGGCGCACCTGCGCGTGCCGGACATTCCGCCACACGTCTCTGACCTGATGCGAGGGTTATGGACTGCGGCACTGGATGCGCAGACCCACGAGATACTTAAAATCCAGCAGGCGGCGGCCGAATCCGTGGAGAACGCCGAGACCGAGCGCGACAATGCCCGCGCGAGGGTGGATCTGCTGAAGGTGGAACTGGATGATCTGCGTCAGGATCTTTCCACCCGTGACGAAACGGTTGGCGAACTGCGTGCCCGACTCGCGGAAACCGAGACGCAGCTGGAAGCAGCAAATCGCAATGCACGGACTATGGCGGATCGGCTCGATGAGATGAAGTCCCAGCGCGATGAGGCACACCGCGCTTACCAGGAGCGCGTTGATGCACTCCGACTGCAATTTGACGGCCTCGGCAGGCAACTCAGGCTTGAGACCGACACGCTGCGGCAGGGGATGGTGTCTGAAAAGGCAGCCCTCGAAGGAGGGTTGACGAGAGCATCGCAAGTGATTGAAAGCCAGAAGCAAATCATTGAGGAACTCCAGGCCGACCGGCAAAAACTCAGGAGCGAACTCGCGGGCCAGCGCGATGCGGATTCCCCGGTCCGGTAGTCAGGCCGCCCGTTCACTGTTTGAAAGGTTGCATCATGATGCCTTCCGCGTGGATCGACGCGATGGTCGCACCGCCGCGGCGACTGCCAGACCGAATCGACGACGCGATCGAGTATGTGTCCGCGGCGCTGGGTGTCCCTGTCTATGAACGATGGACACCGGCAACGCTGGCACGTCGTTATCCGTCGATGACCGCCGCGAAGAGTGCCCAGCCGGCAGTGTTCAATCTGCTGCTCGATTCGCTCGAAGCCGTGCAGTTCTGGCACGCTGGCACCATCGTGGTGATGACAAGCGAGCAGGCGCCCACCTCGGGACAGGTGCTGGAACAGCTGTTACGCACCCTCACCGTCCGGTTTCGCCTGACGCACCCGGATGCAACGAAACGTTCAGCAGACAATCACCCGATCCCGAAGGGCGACGGCCATGCAGTTGCTATAACCGGTTCCTCCCATGATGAAAGGTGGTTGGCGAGAACGGGCAGGTTCTTCAACGCGGACCCCAGCACAAATACCCTGAGCTCGACGAACGACGCGACGGCACTCCGTGCATTCCTCGTTGACCGTACCGGCCGGTCTTTGCATACCCGGCGCGCGTACGTGACAGAGCTGAAACGGCTGATCGCGTGGTGCCAGTGTGCCGATCTCGGACCGTTATCAGGTCTCACCCGCGAACACTTGATCGCATTCCGTGATACGCTGCCTCATATTTCAGCTCACGCTACCGCCCACCCGCTTGGAGCAGCAAGCTGCGCGCGCGCCATGGCGGTCGTTAAAAGTCTTTACCAGTACTGGGCGAAAACGGGCTATATAACGGTGAACCCCGCACTGGAACTCGGGAGTACCAAGGGCGAACGACCCACGTTCGAGCCGAAGCGCTTTCTGCCAGACAGTGCCACTGAAGCGTGCGATGCATGGATTAGCGCGTGGCTTAGCGCCCCGCCGGCCAACGCAAAACGGAACCGCCAGGCAACCATCCTTGGCCTCTACCGTTATACAGGTGTCAGACTGGCCGAGCTTGCGTGGGAAGACGGCTATCCACTGCTTCATACAGACCGGACAGGATGGACACTCGAGGTGAAGGGGAAAGGTCAACGCGTGAGACGCATTCCCCTTCCTGCTCAATGTGTCAGCTGCATCATGCGTTACCGCGAGTCGCGGGGACTACCGCCCGCTCCGTCTCCGATCGAAGACATGCCTCTCATCCACACCACACGAGGACACGGGCTGGGACGAAGCGGACTATATCGCGAGGTGAAGCTGGCTTTCGAGGAGATCGCAGGCCAGCTTCCAGCCAACGACATCGCCGGACGGTTCGCCCTCATGGCCGCGTCAACCCACTGGCTGCGACACTCGTACGTGCATCACCTTGTTGTGAGCCATCAGGTGCCACTGCCCGTGGCGCAAGCGCTCGCCGGTCACTCATCCGTGCAAACCACGGCAGCATATGCCCTTACCGATCAGTCGCAGCTGCGTAAATTTGTGTCGGAAAGCTTCGGCGACGTGCCAGCGTCGTGATCCTCCCGTGGCGCGACCAGCAAGTGGGGCACTTTCACTGTGCAAGTATTCTTCGCGACACCTCTACTCGGCCCGCACGCTGTGCGCCCCACCTCATGTGACAGTCGGCCATCCAGAATCGATGCAGCGTGCACCGACTGCCGCGGAGTTATCCGCAATTGAACGAGGCGCTGGCGCGTGTTTCCTACGTAAGCGCGCAGCAAACCCGCCTTGACGGATTGCGCTAATTGACTATCACAGGCGGACGCCAGCGATGCGGCAGCAATGCCGAGATGTCGCTGGCCTTGTGGGTCGGCAGCCGCGTGAGGATGTCCTTCAGATAGGCGTGCGGGTCGTGGCCGTTGAGTTGGGCCGAGCGTATCAGGCTCATGATGGCGGCAGCACGTTGGCCTGCTCGTAGCGAGCCGGCGAACAACCAGTTGGCCCTTCCGATAGCCCATGGGCGGATCTGGTTTTCGACCCAATTGTTGTCTAGGCGTCGAGAAGGCGATAAAGATCGTTCAGAGTCCTGACTACTTCGATGCGCAGGCACGTCGACTTCTGTTACCCCTTCTCACGGAGGACGACAAATGGCAGCTTTTGGGAATCGACTTCGGTGTGGCAGCGTGAGCGCACGACTGTGAATTTCTGATGTGCTTCGCCTTTCAAGCAGCGAATGCCGAACTGTCAGCCGCTAGTCCCTACGTTGAAATTGGCTTCTCCTTGCCTGAGAGTTCCGCTGCCGAGTCAGAGTTCATTCCGACAATCGAAACGGTGTTCGGCACCGGATTGCCCGCGTTCAATGAGGGTCACGCGCTCACAGGAACCATAAGTGCTTCCGCGCCGAGATAGACGCCCAACGTCAAAGCGTCGTAGCGATTGAAAAATGTCTCGAAGAAAAACCGGTGCGAATCTCCATTGTCATCCGTCAAGATGAGCTCTCGTTCGCCAAGCAGGCCGCCCTTCTGTCGTCCGCAATAGCTGCTCACTGCGTTGAACAGCTCCACTTCAGTGATTCTGGAAAATCTTGCGTGAAAAGCGTGCGACTGAATCAGATGGCGGCATGGACTTGCTGGATCAAAATTGATCGGGCGACGATCCACATGCGGGTGGCAGGTCATGAGGCCCACTACGGGAGTTTCCTGTCCGACGCTCTCGACGAAGCGATAGAGGGTCGTTGAAAGCGTATTCCCATACGTATTTTTGAGATCGATTATTGATTGAAGACACGCCGGCGAGGAGCGGGCTTCGTTCACAAACCGGTCCCGAAGGAAAAGTAGCCGACCGGCCGCGAAATTAGCCTCGGTTTCAATCTGTTCGGCGCAGTCTCTCGAGACCGTGTTCTCGTTATCGCCATGCATCATGTCCTGATGCCAGGGAATGAGACTGTGGCCAATTTCGTGAGCTTCATTCCATCGGTGCTTGAGCAGTGGTACCGCACTGTCTAGCATGATCCGCTTACGATCAGGCAGGTAAAGTGCTTTCAGAGAAAATTTCTTCACTGCATCGAGAATCAGCGCGGGCCGGCGGTATACCTGCACGGCCGCGACGCGGATTCGGCTGATGGCTTCCCGAGCCAGACCAGGATCGTCCGAGGTGTAGAAAGCCAGATCTAACTTGAGGAGCTCACGAACATCTTCAAGCCGCAACGGAGGCTCAGGGTTGCCGAGGCCCCGGAGCACCCGTTCAACTCGACTGTCGATGTCATTTGAAGTCCTGGCAGAAAGAATCAGATTCCTGGCCATAGTTGCCTCATGCAGTTATGTTTACTTCTGCTCGCTGAGTACCGCGACGAACGCCTCCAGGGCGGAGCGCTCGGTTTCATTCAGGTCAGTGACCTTCTCGGATCGAGCCGCGAACCGTATTGCTTCATTGGCAAGATGGCTATCGCGCTGTTGCGATAGACCGGCCAACTGCATCAACTTCGAACTGGGAATCGCGAAATAGCTTGCCAACTGGAAGACAGTGCGCGGCTCCGGTCTGTAGTGTGAATCTTCCTCAATTTCTACGAGTTCGGTGACGTCGATGTCGGCAGCTTCCGCGAGTTTCTCGAGCGTCTGCTGTCGTCCCCTTCTCATGAGTCTGACAAATCTGCCAAAAGCTATCCTGGGATCGGCGGATTCCTCCATCGCATACTCCGGACGCTGTGTGGATGGGTCTGCGGCAAACAGGCCAGCACCGATCTCGACGTCTGTTCCATTCTCGTGCTCAAGCCTCGCCATTTTCAGGCACCACTCTTTCGTTACTTCAAATTTCATGACTAGACTCCTTTGGCGATGAACGCCTCCGCCTGTTCAGGCGTCATCTCAAAATAGCGGAGGTTCTCCTTGGCGGAATCAATTCCCAGGTCCGACATACCGCATACGTTTGCGTACCAAGCGTTGGCCTGCGGCAGCGAGTGAAGTCCAATTCGTCCGCCAAATCCTTCACTACGGCTAAGCTCGATAGCCGCGCGGACTAGTAGCGTTCCCACGCCTTTCAGACGTGGATGTTCAGCGGAGAGGCCAGGGCGATTCCATGGCGCCGTTTCGAGGTACTGGATATAAACGAGCGGCTTGCCCTTCTGATGCGGCAACCGGCAGGATTCCAGGGTTTCGACAATCATCAGGCCCTGGGTCATCCCCTGGCACACGATGCTGAAAGATGGAGCCGCAAGCAGGCCTTTGAAGGCCTCAGCTTTTCTGCGCCAGTCCCAATGCCGGTTCTGTGGCCAGAATCGCCTGTCGACACCCTTCTCCTTTAGCTGCTGAAGCGCTCTCGCGAGCGCGGGCATCCAGGCATCTTCCCAGTCGCTAACGTTGGAATCGGAAATGCCCTCGATCAGGCTTGCCTCAACGGCCGCGTCCGAAGCGACATCAACTAGGTATACCGGGAATTGGCTCATAGCATCACAACTTCTGCCTTTTCCTTGGTTTTCTCATCCTCGAAAAAAAACTTGTCGCCTCGCTCAGCCCGTACTTCGACAGCCTGATAAAGCCGCAGCGCCTGCCGAAGGACCGCCGTTTTGCTCAGATCCTTCTTTTCGCAAAGCTCCTCGAGCGCACTCATCTCAGCATCGGTGAGATTTAGGGTCATAGTCTTTTTTGATGTGGCCATGTCTTTCTCCTTACTGTTTCCACAATTTTAGGTCCAAAAAATAGCCATGTCAAAGCTATTGACTAGCTAAAATTTAGCTATATAATCAGTATCAAGCTACCGGGTGGCCGGTTGCTCGAATCAGGGAGAACAGAATGAACATAACGATTGAAGATCTGCAGGATGCGCTGGCGGCAGGCCGCACGATCCGCGACCATGGCCCTTATCATGTGCGGATCGGGATGCAAGGATTCGACTTCAAGAAGGTCGTTCTTGCTGAGCCGGTCGTGACCGGCAACGCAATCCTCGAAGCGGCCGAGGCATTTCCCGTCGAGCAGCACCTCCTCTTCAGGATTACGCGAAGTGGCGTGACGGAAGAGATCCGCCCTGATTCGGCGTTGGATTTGCGCCTGGACGCTGTGGACAGGTTTGTCGTGTTTCGGAGTGATCGCACCTTCCGGTTCCTGCTGGATGAGCGTGCATTCGACTGGGGCGCATCGCAGATTTCAGGCGCCACCCTCAAGCACCTCGCAGGCGTTGACATGTCAGATCACGATGCGTGGCAACTGGGTACGGACGGGACTGAAGCGTTGATTGAGGACGACTGTTTTGCCGACCTTGCAGCACCCGGTGTTGAGCGCTTCATCACCCGACACACCGGGCTGACCATCGTCGTGAATGGCAAGCGCAAGGAGGTATTCCGACGTCGCCTGTCGTACTGGGAGGTCGTGAGGCTCGCGTTTCCCGACGCGGTGAAGAGCGAGAACATCATCTATACGATCAACTATGCTCGCGGTCCGCACGCGAATCCCGAGGGCTCGATGGTCGATGGGCAGCACGTGAAGATCAAAGAAAATATGGTGTTCTATGTCACTCCGACTGATCGCTCTTAATCAGGACCTGCGTCGCCTGCGCGACGAAGGATATGAACTGGAAATCAGATCAGGCTACCTGCTTGTTCATTCCATACCGTACGTAAATTCGAGGCGTGAAGTGTGCCTTGGGGTTCTCGTGTCGGAAATGAATATGGCGTCTCCTGACGTTCTCGATCGCCCCAACACGCATCAAATCTATTTCGTTGGGGAGCATCCGTGCAACCCTGACGGATCTGAACTTGTCCAGATCAAGAACGGAACGAAAACCTACCAGTTGGCCGACAACCTTGTCGCGAACCACTACTTCTCGAACAAGCCGAAATCCGGCGCGTACGAGAATTACTACGAGAAGGTAACGACCTACGCCAACGTCATTTCAAACCAGGCGAGAGCCCTTGACCCGACTGTGGACGCGCGGACATGGAAAACGGTCGACTCCGCTGAGGATGAGTCCGTTTTTCTTTACGAAGACACCGCATCGAGTCGTGCCGGCATCCAAGCGATCGCCGCACGCCTGAAGCACCAGCGCATCGCGATAGTCGGGCTCGGTGGGACCGGTGCGTATGTACTTGACCTGGTGGCGAAAACGCACGCCAAGGAAATCCACCTTTACGATGGAGATCCGTATCGGCAACACAATGCGTTCAGATCGCCTGGCGCTGCATCGCGCGAAATGCTCAATCGCCGGCTCAGTAAGGTTGCGTACTGGGTTGAAGTGTATTCGGCCATGCGAAAAGGTGTCGTGCCTCACGAGGTCATGATCAGCGAGACCAACGTCGCGGAGCTGTCGGGCTATGACTTCGTCTTCATCTGCGTAGACAAAGGTGAGGTTCGGCAACTTATCGTTCGGGAACTCGAACGGCAAACTGTGCGGTTTATTGATGTCGGAATGGGGATTAACCTCACAGAAGACGGAAGCCAGCTCTGGGGTACCTGCCGCATCACCACCAGCACGCCCGCGACCCGTGCGCTTGCGTCCGCCCGAATCCCCAAGGTGGACCGCGATGACGAAATATATGGCTCGAACATACAGATCACCGACCTGAACTGTCTGAACGCAACCCTGGCCGTCATGAAATGGAAGCGTCTTAGCCAGTTCTACGTTGATGACCGCAACGAGTACGACTCAACCTACAACGTTAATCTGAACCAGTTGACAAACGAGGAGCCCGAATCGTGAAGGTTAGCGGGTTCAAACCAATGTTTGTCGAGTACATCCCCGATCGGCTCGACGAGGGTGTTCTCTATCTGTCGATGGAGTTCGCCACTGCCTCTCATGCGTGCGCCTGCGGATGTGGCCGTGAGGTAGTCACACCGCTGTCGCCGGTTGGATGGCAAATGCGCTACGACGGAGAGAACGTCAGCCTTGAGCCATCCATCGGCAACTGGAGCTATCCCTGTAGATCCCATTACTGGATCAAGGGCGGGCATGTCCGCTGGGATAGCGAGATGCCGCAATGGGCCATAGATGAAGGCCGGGAGCGCGACCGGCAAGCAACAAGAAGATATTACGCGGAACGATCGAATCCGGCAGCGCCCGCAGCACAGGTCGAGCAGGCTCCGCAGTTGCATGACGTAACCCAGGAAGCAGACGTCCCCGTCTCGCGTACCTGGTGGGAAAGATTGATTTCTGTTTTCCGGTAAGGGGGACAACAACATGATCGAGCGGCACAGGCGCTAAGCCTCAAGTTCGCGCGGGGCGGTACTACGAACTGCCCTGTCATCTCGAAGACCTTGGCCATTGAATCGCTGGTTTCCAGTCGGGGATTACTGACCAAACCAGCGGACGTTGCGCATCATGTGCGATGGCGATCGCAGCTTGTGATGCATGATCCGGTAGCGGCGGCTGTCGCAGCGATCGGACGCTTGGCTCAAATTGTCGTCGTGTAGACCAGCTCTGCCCAGATTCTCAAGACCGTATTGGTCCCAGTTCAACGAGGAAATAAACATGAAGCTTGCCGAGTACATCGAACATCTCCAAAGCCTACAGAAGCAGTATGCGGGACTAGACATCGAAGTCGCCCAGCGACATCCGACAGTGAGTACGAATGCCGGACTCTATGTCGTACCAGCGAAAGCTCCTCGTGTTTGGCCCGTGAGAACGGAGGACTCTCATTCTCAACTAGTGCCGTTAGGCGCACAACCGCTCGACCCGGCCGCAAAACCGAAAGGCCCCGGTCCACACGGCGTCATCCTTGTGTTCGACGTTCAATGAGTGACGGCTGGTCCCGTATAGGCTCACACGTATCCGATGAGCAGCGGTTGCCAGCATCCAGCAATACATTTGGAGTTCCATAGTGGCGTTGCATACCGTACGTGTTCGGCTACCCGGCGTATCGGTAACGACGGACATGGAGAAGCGTTGATGACCCAAGTGCTACTGCCAATTGACCGACCAGATGCGTGGCCGGCTCGGCTGATATCCCTTCTGGACAGTCTCCACGAATTACTTCTGGACTCGCAGATCGCCCCAACGAAAGTGAATCCGCCAGACCATGACCGAGCGATTCTCGCCGTCGGTGATGCCCTTCGTCCGTATTCGATCACCGGCTGGCACTGCACCCGCCTCACAGATATAGAGATCGCGCAGATCGTCGGATCTGGGATGCAACTGCCCGACGATACGATGCTGCGCCGTCGCATCAATGCGCTGGTCAAATCGGGCCGACTTCCGGGCGACATTGGTGACCGCCTCGCAAGGACCAATCAGGCTGATGAGAGCAATCGCGCAGGACGGCTGTGGTTCTGCTTTTTCCCGCCGCATCGCGCTGGCGAACATGGCATTGGACGCTTTTTCCGTCATTCGGGCGGTGAAGCGCTCTATAACTCCCATGAGGACGACCCAGTGACGTCTCAGATCCTCTGCGCGATCGGAACACCGTGTGTGATCGAGGCCGACGTACCTGTTACCTCACTCGCCCCCGGTACCGGCCTTGCCACGAAGCTCGTACGCACGTATTTGATTAGTCGCGGCTACGGGACGCATGAACCGGTGAAACATGTAGACAGAAGCGTGCAGCCCATTGTAGCTGACTGCATCAGGCAGGTGATCCGTTATCCCGAAACTGACTTCATGGAACTCACCGGATGCGCAACCTGGCGACGTCCGCCTTTAGATGGACAATAAACGCTGTTTCGGAGTGAATTCCGCCTCTGTCCGTGCGGACAGCACGGTATGAATAGGTAATTGCCAAAGTTCAGTCCAACCCCTCCGCCGCGCTCGCCGCTTCGAGGTCCGGCCTGAGAATGTTCCAGTGCAAAGTTAGATCGCCGCGTTCGGCGTTGAATTCACCCAGCCCCATGCTGTCGACAGCGAGGTTGATCAGGTGGATCGCAGCGGCGTTGGCACATAAAAGCGTCGACGCCATGTCGGACGTATCGGGCCCGAAGAAGTACGCGTCTGGCTCGCCGTCGATACCTTCCCTCATGTGGCGAACAAATGCACCCAGCGTCGCGTGTGCCCCGTTCCCGGATGTGAACCTGTACGAAAGTTCGTAGAGCAGCGTGAGATCTGACTCATGAGCAAGCGTCGCAAGCTTCAGTGATCGCGGCCTGTCATACTGCGCTTCAATCTCAGCTTTCCTTCTCCTGAAAATTTCCAGCCGTTCGTCCCCAGCGTCATTTCCGTTGAGTTCGAGAACCCGGTTACATACACCGAGATCGTGCGCTGCATCGTCCTCGCGGAGGCGTTCGAGCGTGCCCTCCACCTTTGCCAATCCGGCCGTTACGATGACGGATTCTGTGCACAAGCGTGCCAGCGCACGAGCCTCTGGCAGCGCTCCGCGACTAGCCATCAGGATGCCCCCCTGGAACGCTCCCAACGCCCGTACGAACCCGGCAATGGCCCACTTTACTTCCTCGCGGAGCTCGTTCAGATCAAAAGCCTTCCGCATTCGCATTCCCATCTCGTTCGCGCGCCCCGCGAACTCGAAGGGCCCGGCGAACAGTTCACGCGCAGCCGTCTGCCAGCCCTCAAGATCGTCAGACAGGAACCCGACTTCATCAAAACTCGCCATGGTGGCTTTCTCCAGTCACCGCACACAATGCCGGGGCCAGCTAGAACTACGCAGCAGCCTGATCCCGCTCGATGGATGTACTGCTTCGCTGAGGCTTGCGCAAGACTAGAGGCACGTGATGGCCTGTAGGGTGGACGGCTTTTCCGGCCAGTCCAGCCGCCGCCAAGCCGAACTGGCTCGTATGGGAGAGTATCGCGGTTTTTCGCGTACGCGAAAAATGCCCCGGGCTTGTCGCGATTTTTGTAGCAACGTTGTAGCTACACGCCACCTTTTGAGATACAATCAACCTACGCGAGATTCCACCAAAGGCCCGCGCGGGATCTCGCTGTTTATCGTCATTTTCAATTTCATAGCAGTATGAAGTAACTATTTCCGGTAACGGTGAAGCGGCTTGGCCTTTGAACTTGCACGGTTCTGGAGTGGAGATATGCAATGGTCGGAACCACTGTTGATAACAAGACAGCCGATGTGCGTACCCGAATCGAACCGGAATTGAAGGAAGCAGCCGTGAAGGTACTCGCACAGAACGGGCTAACGCTGTCTGACGCGATGCGCCTGTTCCTTCGCCAGGTCGTGCTTTACAAGGGATTGCCGTTTGAGGTTCGGCAACCAAATGAGGCAACAGTAAGAGCGCTCAGGGAATCCCGGGCGATGCGGGAAAAGGCGCGCTTCGGCTCTGTAGCGGAGCTAATCGATGAGCTTGAAAAAGAAGGGCGCAAGTAGCAAACGTACGACGCTGCCCCTGCGCAGCGACATGAGTAAGGATTTCAGGAAGGACTGGAATCGGCTGTCGGAGTCGGGGCGTTATGACCTTATCCGGCTCAAGCGGGCCATGATGCTGCTGGGCATGAATGAGGGGCCGCTGCCGGCCGAGTACCAGGACCACGCGTTGACTGGCGACTGGAAGGATCACAGGGAGTGCCATGTTGGCGGCGACTTTCTTTTGATCTACCGGATCACAAAGGACGCGGTGATTTTTGTACGGGCGGGGACTCACCCGGAGCTATTCGGCTGAGTGAAGCGGGCAAGACAAAAGGCCGTCGCGGCATCGCGGCGGCTTTTTTTCGCGTACGCAAATAGCTGGCCAAGGCGGCAGAAAGCGTTCGCCAGCTAACGAAGTGTGCCCTGGCATCCTCTTTGCCAGGCATCGATCTGCGCCATCCAGTACGGTATTGCTGAAGACCCACACGGGCATCCGCAGTGGTGTGACCCGCGAAGACAGGCGGTTCCGACTCGTAGCCGCGGATATCCAGATAGTCAGGAACGGCCGGCACATTTAGGAACACGCCCAGATCATCACGAATACAAATCCGGCTCGACTCCGCACGCGTCGTGCAGTACCTGAGTCTATGACTACTCCGGCGCGTTCGCAGCCGCTGCACTTGCCCAAGGTCGCAGCGCTCCGGATCTGAGCGCGACGCCCGCGTACGGAGAACTGGCATCAAGGTCGAAGCGGAAGGAGTTCTTCTTGTCGGTCAACCCAGGAATGGCGCCATGCCAGAACAACGTTGTCTTCTGGCCTGCCAGTGTCGGAAGGTAGTCGGGCAGCACTTTCTTTTTGCTCGATACCAGTAGCAGGGGAAGTTTCTTGGCTTCATGGAGAAATCGTTTTCTGCTTTCTATAAGGAAGCTATAGTCCGCCTCTCTGACAGTTGACGCGCCGAAAATGATACGCTCGCGCGGATTCAGCGAACTGATTTCATCGGAAGCACTGCCAAGAAACGTAAAGGCAGTCTCGTACGTCAGGCGGCGGCTGCCGATTAGACAGCGTCAAGCAGCACGGCCGGTCAGCGACAACTATTTTGGCCGGTCAACGGGTGTAGTTGTCGCTGGCTAATTCATAGTTGTCGCGCCTCCATCGTAATTGTCGCCGGCGCGCTCTGTTTGTCGCTGGCCTTTCGACGGCGATAGCTTTCCACATACAGTTCAAAGATCGTCGAGTGATGGACAAGCCCGTCGATGGCTGCGACCGTCATGCCGGGGTCGGGGAACACGTCATTCCAGCCAGAGAACGGCTGATTGGCCGTTATTAAAAGACTTTTTCGCTCATACCTCTCGGCGATCAGCTCGAACAGTACGCTGGTTTCGGCCTGGTCCTTGCGCGCATACGACAGGTCATCCAAGATGATGAGATCGAAGCGATCGAGCTTCGCGAGCGCGGATGGCAGCTGCAGGCGCTGGCGTGCAGCCTGCAGCTTCTGGACGAGTTCGCTGGTGCGCGTGAACAGCACCCGGTAGCCAGCGTCGATCAGCGCGTGCCCGATGGCCGATCCCAGATGACTCTTACCGGCACGAAGCGGCCCGAACAGGAGAATCGTGGCGCCTTTCTCCAGCCAGGATTCCCCGGTTGCCAGCGCAGTGACATGCGCCTTCGAGACCATCGGCACCATGCCGAAATCGAAGGTAGCAAGTGTCTTGGTCGGGTCCAGATGCGACTCGGTTCGGTGGCGCTCGATGCGTCGTTTGGCGCGTTCGGCCAGTTCGTGCTCGAGCAATGCGCCGAGCAGCCGTGAAGCCTGCCAGCCTTCCTTGTCAGAGCGTTCCGCGAACTCGGGCCACAACCTGCCGATGGTGGGCAGGCGCAGCTCGTTGAGCATCAGGGCCAGACGACCGTTCTCATAGGCGGGTGCGTTCATGCGGCCGCCTTGTCGAGGAGTTCGTCATAGACTGCGATGAGAGGCATCTCGACCACCACCTCGGGACACAGCGCCTCGCGCGGAGCGAATTCGTCGCGCAACTGTTTCAGGTCGGGCAGTTCGCCGACTACGAGTAACGCATCAAGCCGCTGCGCCAGCAACGCTTCAACGCCGTGGTGTCCTGCAAGTTCGAGCAACCCCACCATGGTCTTGCATGCCTGACGTTGCATCGGTTGCGCCTCCAGCCGCTCCCAGGTCCGGCGGTGGGCATCGCGCGGAAACAGCGCGTCGCGAAACGCAAGTCCCCTGAACGCCTGAGGCTTGCGCTTGAGAGAATCGATGAAGTGACGGTAATCCAGCGCGTGGCGGTTGTCGGCGGCACGGGAGCCTCGCGGCGTACTGTGCGCCAGCGCGCCCGACAGATACCGGATTCGACCAGAAGCAGCTAATGGCCCATCGTTTTCACGGTGAAAAGGTTCAGCATACTAGCTGCTTCGCCCACTCGAAATCTTCATCTTCCCCGATAGACTTGAGCGTCCAGACAACATCGCGCTGCGGGCAGTGATCAACCAGTTTTTGCAGCACGTCGAGGCGGATGTTTCGCAGCATGCCCACGAGATTGACGTTATCCTCGTGCAGCCTTTCGTCATGCACAGAACCGGCCAGATATTCCAGGATGGCACGTTCTGTGGCCGCCACCGGCATCCTTGCACTACGCGCGGGCAACGCCGAAATCGCGAACGTCGTCGGCAAGGCATCGTCAAACAGGCGGTCGTGCTCGTACGTGAGCAACAGCAACTCTTTCGCCCACGAAGGAAATTCGAAGGGCACGGCGCCCCACAGATTGATCCGGGGGCGTGCGTACAGGTAATAGCGTATGCCTCGCATGTCCAATGCGGCCTTGCCGCTCACATGAAGCCCGGGAACGCGTCGGGCAAAAAAGGCAACGGTGCCGTCGAGAGCCGGCAAATCACCTCGGAGTAGGTAAGCGTCGTCAGAAAGTCGCCGCAGCCAACCGCCTGTTACGAGATCTGACGCTTCGACCGACGTCACGCCGTATTCGGCGAGGAAGCCTAGATCGAGCGGCTCTCCGCGTGGCGCGAAATCCATCAGAAGCTGGACCAACCGGGTGATGTCCTCCATGTCCGATTCGACTACGTCGCGTCTACAACCGGGTCATTGCAATCCTGTGCATCCAGGTTGAGTGCAAGCTGCAATGGGGCGTCGTTGGGAAGGCGATGCCGCAGCCGGGAGCAGGGATGCAGATCACCCTCTTCCGTTCTGTACCAGTAGTCGTACGCCGGCGCAATGATTTGCTGCTGGGTCAACAAGCCTGTCACGCGTTGCATTCGCGCAGATGGCCGATCCTCGGCGGGTGCATCCATGACGTACACAGAGAAGCTCCCTGACGTCAGTTCACTCGCGATATCGAGAAGCGCCGCCGGGTCGACGACCAGCAACCCGTCGGGCAGTGCTCCGGTCCGGTCAGACTGGGGCGCGGGGAAAACCCAGAAACAGATCGTGTCGTCCGTCCATCCCACACACCTCCACGGTTGGAACGGCTTTGCGATGGCGCGCCGGAACGCACTCGACTCGGCCCAGTTTGCATCTGTGAACAACATATCTCTCCCTTACGGTGACACGGAAACGCAAAACACACGACAAGACAACAATTAATGTTGCCAACCAATATAAAGCGATGTTATCAGATCAGTACATTGAAGAGACCATCTCATGTTGAATGACAACATGAAATGGTGACTTTTGACTGCCGTGAACGAGCAGAAGACCGCAAAGCATTTGGGGCGCGCGCTAGCAGCGGCCCGAGCCGATGCACAGCTAACGCAGGAGCAGGTGGCCGAACATCTTGGCGTTTTTGTCGAGACCGTAAGCCGCTTTGAGCGCGGCGCGCATTGGCCGACCATCCCGCGTCTGCTGGAGCTAGCGGATCTCTATAAAATTCCGGTCGTGACATTGCTCAGGCGCGCGTCCGACCGGCCAACAGATGTCAGCCTGGAGATCGCCGAGCAACTCGAGCGGCTCAGTAGTGACGATCGCGCATGGGTGGGCACGCTGGTCAAGGATCTGTGCAACCGGTTGCCAGCCGCATATGAACACAAAGCGAGCGGCCAAGGCCGTGCGCGTCAGTAACGCGACTTTAGCGGTTCACTCCGCAGCGCGCGACCGAGGGAGTTTTTCAGCGTCCCGACAGGATCCGCGCAACCTGCATACTCCGCGCCTTCCAGACACGAAGCTCGCTGAGGTATGTCGTTCGAAAGCAGGCCAATCTATACCGCCGGCGCTGCAGCGGTACTTTCCCGCACAATGAGTTCCGCTTCGAACTCGTCTTGCCTGACGGGCTGATTACCCACGTTGTTGACCTGCGCCAACAGGTTTTCAGCACTTAGGTGTCCGATCTTAACGGCATCGGAATGGATGGTGGTGAGCGATGGAGAACCGAGTCTGGCTAGATCCCAGTCGCCAAAACCCGTTACCGACACCTGACCCGGAACGGAAACGCCGAGCGCTCTGCACTCGGCAAGCGCCCAGGCCGCTACGAAATCGTTGTTGCAGATAAGCGCAGTCGGAGGATTTGCCCTGGAAAGAAATTGACGCGCTGCGGAGCGAACGGACTCGGGGTCATACGGCGTAGCGATCACAGCTTCAGGCCGCAAGGCTATTCCATGACGCCCCAACTCCTCGCGTATGCCCGAGAGTCTCGCGGCCGACAACTGATGGACATCGGACGGACCTGTGAGCACGCCAATACGGACATGCCCAAGGTTGACGAGATGCTCAGTGACGCGCCCCATGGCACGTTGGTTGTCATAGCCGACGGTCGGATGAACGCGCTCCGGGTCAGTCGCCCACATCAATACATAAGGAAGTTTCTGCCTGCGTATCAGGGTTAGCACGTCGGGATGATGGCTGGAACCGACTAGCGCGAGGCCATCGACTCCGCGTTCGATAAGCGTCCGAACGATACGCAACTCCAGATCTCGATCATCACGATGGCAGGTTAGCAGCCCCGTGTAATCCAACTGAAGAAATTCGCTTTCCAGGGTATCAACGGCTCGCGCGTACAACTCGTTCATCAATGTCGGCGCAACGATACCGATGGTTCGCGAGCGACCCGACCGGAGTACGCGGGCTGGCGCGTACGGGACGTAATCAAGCGACGCAATTGCCTCTCTGACCTTTTTCAGCGTCTTCGGGTGCAGGCGCTCCGGCGCTGCAAGCGCGCGCGAAACGGTGGACGACGACACCCCGGCAAGCGCGGCGACTTGTTTCAGATTCACCATGTACACCCCGATACCGGCATGTTCATACCCATAAGATCGTGCGGCGTTGAGTGTATCAAAACAGCAATTCTCTTCATGCCCGTCTCCAATGGAGGCGCCAAAAGCATCGCAGCATCCCGGCCCGTTGAATTCCCGGCAACTCGCCCCACGAAACCACAAATGATAACGATTGCAAAACATCATAATATTGATTTAAATAGAAAAAATATGATATAAGTCTGAACGTTGCAATCGTTGTCATCAAATTCATCAAGGCTAGGGAAAGGATGGGAGCGCGCAGCTGCGGACAACTTCCCATGCAGACGGCCCCAGTAGGAGAGATAGTCCATGAAGGCATCAAAACAACTCCTGATCATGCTGTGCGTGTCCATACCGTCGTTCATGATCAACCTTGACGGAAACATCATCGCCGTATCGTTGAGTTCGATTGCCCGTTCGTTACATGCCGATTTCGCCGCAGTCGAATGGGTTATCAGCGCTTATACCTTGACCTTTGCGGCCATGCTCATGCCGGCCGGAACGCTTGCCGACCGCTTTGGTCGCAAACGCATGCTGATCGTCGGCCTGGTCCTGTTTACGGGCGCCTCGGCGATGTGCGGCGCGGCACACTCTGATACGGCGCTCAACTGGGCACGAGCACTACAGGGAGTCGGTGCGGCCTTGCAGCTGAGTGCGGCGATGGCAACCCTCTCCCACTCATTTCGTGGACTCGCACGGGCCCGTGCGTTTTCGTTCTGGGGCTCGGTCATCGGCGTTGCGATCATGCTCGGGCCAGTCGCCGGCGGCCTGATCACCCAATATCTCGGCTGGCGCTGGATTTTCTTCGTCAATTTACCGGTGGGCGTGTCAATGATCGCGTTGACGCTGTACGCGGTCGAGGATTCGAAAGATCCGCAAGCGAAGCGACTCGACATTGCTGGTGTGACGACCTTCGGCGGCTCTCTGATATTGCTGACGCTTGCCCTTATCTCGGGTAACCGTGCCGGATGGTCCAATCATCTGATTCTGGCGGAGTTCATCGGGGCAGCGGTCCTCTTTGCCGGGTTCCTGACTGCCGAGACACGACAAGTCCGGCCAATGGTCGATCTGCGCTTTTTTTACCAGCCAACGTATGTCGGCGCCAATATCGCCGGACTAGCCTACGGGATGGCTTTTCTGACCATGCTGACCTATTTGCCGATGTACTTCCAGAATGGCATGGGCCGCACGCCGCTCGACGCAGGGCTTCTCATGTTGCCAATGGCCTTGCCGCTATTCGTGATCCCACGCGTCGTCGCCTGGTGGCTGGCGCCGCGTTGTTCCGGTCGCCTGCTTCTCAGCACAGGCTTGGCACTGGTCGGGCTGGGATTGATATGGACGTCCACCGAAATGCGCAGTTTCGCCTATACACCCATCCTCGTCAGCATGCTCGTCGCCTCTTGCGGTGCCGGAATTCTCAATGGGGAAACCGCCCGGGTCGGCATGACTGTCATTCCCTCAGACCGTGCGGGGATGGCCTCCGGGGTTTCGGGTACCGTCAAGTTCAGCGGAATCGTGATCGGCTTTGCGACGCTGGGGGCGATCCTGGTTTCCCGCGTCCAGGCGTCGCTCGCAGACGCTTTGCCTGGGTACCCGGCGGCGGTGCGCAAAGAGCTCACGCGAATGATCACGGGTGGTAATTTGCATGCCGCGCAGGTGCTGGCTGGCCAGCGCGGTGGTTCGTCATTTGCGCAGTGGAGCTTTGGAAGTGGGTATGAGGCCGTGTTCTTTACGGCCGGCGCCATTGCACTGATAGCCGCCGCCCTGAGCTGGATGCTGGTCGACGCAGGTGAGACGGCACCGCTGGGAGCGGAAAGCATCCGGGATCACATCGCCGTGATGGAAGACTGAACCCATGAGATCGGCCACTCTCAACGGACCGTTCAAGCCGCGTCACGAATGACCTCCCTGATCCATGTTGTGAAGGCATCCATCGTGGCCTCGGTCCGCGTTGGCAGATGGCGGTGTCTTGGATAGAGAATCGATACTTCGGGCGCTGGCGTCTCCCATGAGGTCAGGATCCGCTCCAGCCTGCCCTCGCGTAGTGCGGGCGCAGCGAGGAACGAGAGGCTCTGGACGATACCCATGCCGGCGATCGCCAGTTGCAGCCGGGCATCGGAATCCCCAATCGAGGCGATACTGCGAGGGAACAGTTCCTGCCGTTCCCCGTTCTTGTCGAACTCCCACTCGAGCCGCGCTCCTTGCTGCGGCAGCAGAAAGTCGATCAGATGGTGTTCGGCGAGGTCTTCCGGACACTGCGGCCGCCCCCTTTTCCGTAGATACGCGGGCGAGGCGACCGTGACGCGTCGTGGACGCCCCAGGGGCCGCAGCACCAGGTCCTGATCCTCAAGTCCTCCAATCCGTACCGCGAAATCGATCCCGTCGCGTACAAAATCGCTGCGATGGTCATTCATCACCAGTTCGACGTGGATCTGCGGATGCTGCTCAAACCAATCAGGCAAGCGCGGTATGAGAATCGAACGGGCAATCGAGATGTTCGCACTGATTCGGACCCGCCCCGCGAGCGCCTCTTGAGAACCGGTCAGTGAAGCTTCGATTTCGTCCAGTTCGCCGAGCACCCGGCGACAGACCTCGTAATAGCGCGTACCAGCCTCGGTGGCGGCAACCGCACGCGTCGTGCGGGCCAAAAGCCGCACGCCCAGGATTTTCTCAAGGCGGGCCACCCGTTCCGTTGCATTCGAAGAAGACATGTCCATTGAACGGGCTGCCTTACCGAAAGAGCCCGTTTCCACAATGCGCACGAAAAGACGCATGGCAGCCAACTGATCAACGCGCATCCGATTACTCGCTTAAGCCGAAAAGAGTCTTCGCATCTTACGCTCTAGGCGATTGACCGTCGATTCCCTATTGTGTGAAGTGTTCTCAACATAAAGCGGGCTCACTGTCATGAACTACTGCACCTTCGGCCGCTCCGGCCTGCGCATTTCCCGTCTCACACTCGGCGCCATGACGTTCGGCGCAGGTGAAGGCATCTGGGCAACGATCGCCGGCCTCAATCGTGAGCAGGCAGCACGTCTTGTGGGTCTTGCCCTGGATAATGGGGTGAATCTGATCGATACTGCCGATGCCTATTCGCAGGGTCAGTCCGAGGTGGTGGTCGGCCAGGTGTTGGCCGATCTGGGCCTCGACGAAACGCGCATGCTCGTCGCCACCAAGGTCCGCCTGCGTACAGGCCCCGGCCCCAACCAGGTGGGCCTTGGGCGCTCGCATATCATCCGCACGGTCGAAACGAGCCTGAAGCGGATCGGCCGCGATCACATCGATCTGTTGCAACTGCACGATCGCGACGCACTTACACCGCTCGACGAAACCTTGCGCGCGCTCGACGATCTGGTTACACAGGGCAAGGTCCGGCACATCGGAGTATGCAATTTCAGTGCTTCCGAACTCGAGCGGGCACACGCGATCACGTCGCAGGCGCATTGGGCGCAGGTTGCCAGTAATCAGGTGCACTACTCGCTGGCCGCACGCGACATCGAGCACGAAGTCGCGCCCGTCGCACGGCAACACGACATGGCGCTGATGGTCTGGAGTCCTCTGTCAGGCGGTTATCTGAGCGGCAAATACACCGCGCAGAACGGCGAATCTGCAAAGGGTCGGCGCACCAATCTCAACTTTCCGCCAATCGTTCCGCAAAAGGTCGATCCCATCGTCGAGGAATTACGCGTGGTCGCAAATGCACTGAACACAACGCCAGCGCAGGTCGCGCTCGCCTGGTTGCTCGGGCGCGACGAAGTGGCAACCGTGATCGTCGGGGCAAGTTCCGACGAGCAACTTGGCGCCAATCTGCAAGCAGCAGAACTCGTGCTCCCGCCAGAACTCCGTGACCGGCTCGATCGCATCTCGCAACCGGACGTACCGTATCCGCACTGGATGCAGCGCTTTCATGACAAGGACCGTGTCTAATCCCACAGCAAATAGGTGAGAAAGACGAAAGGACGACCCCATGACTGAAGGCAATATGACTATTCCCCGCGCCCTCGCATTGCTGGCGATTGCAGGGAGCGCGCTTGCAGCGTTCCCCGCATTTAGCCAGGGCAGTATGCAGCCGACCGCTCAGCCGGCCACAAACGACGTCAAAACGATGCAATTCGATCTCCAACACCGTTCGCGGGAGATTCACTGGCCCGAAGGTTTCAACCCGGAAACAGCCGACCTCTTTTCCCACAATGAGACCGTCATCCATGCGTCGTGCGAACGCGTATGGGACAACATAATCGATGCCACCAAATGGCCTCAGTGGTATCCAAATTCGAAAGATGTCCACATCATCGGTGACAGCCCCGTCCTCACTCGCGACTCCGTGTTTCATTGGACAACATTCGGCCTGCAACTGGAAAGCAGGATTCACGAATTCGTTCCGTACACGCGTATCGGCTGGTACGGCTATGCACCAGGTACTCAGCCCAGCTTCTACCACACGTGGTATCTCACGCCTGAGGGGAGCTCCTGTCGTGTAGCGATGGACGAAGTAGGTAACGGTGCCGCCCCAGCCCATCTACGCGAGACCGATGAGAGCCTCATGCACCGCGGCCATGATCTCTGGCTTGCTACGCTGAAGTGGGTTTCTGAAGAACACTAGCCATCGTGACGGCATCATTGCCAGCACTGACTACGAGCACAAGCAAATCGTAGAGAAAAACAACCGCCCCAGCAATCTGTAACGTTCGCCAATACAAGGGCGAATGTGATCGTGGGTTTCAGACGATCCCACCTTCGCTTGGGAGTTCTGATGGTGAAAGCTGGAAAGCTTGGTTTGATTATGCTCGGAGTGGCGGGAGTCGCCCTTGCATGCGCAATCCGTTACGCATGGCAACCCTCGATTGAGCCGCTGTTGGCCCCTGCACCGACTGGCGCCGACACGGCGCTGGTCGCCCACGGGGAGCAAGTCGCAGAAGTGGGTGACTGCATGTACTGCCATACCGCCAACCGCGAAAAACCTTTCGCAGGCGGCATGCCACTCGATACACCGTTCGGTGTGATCTACAGCACGAATATCACGCCCGATCCGGATACCGGCATTGGCCGCTGGCCGCTCGATGCGTTCACGCGCGCGCTGCGCGAAGGCGTTTCACGCGACGGCCATCTGCTGTACCCAGCCTTTCCGTATCCGCATTTCACGAAGATGAGCGACAGCGACATCGCTGCACTCTATGCCTATCTGATGTCAGTCGCACCAGTCAGCGCACCGGCGCACCCGAACGATCTGCGCTTTCCGCTCAACTTCCGGCCACTCGTGGCTGGGTGGAATCTGCTGTACCTCAAAACGGGCGAACTTCAGCCGCCGGACAGGTCGGAATCGCCGGCATGGCTGCGGGGCCGCTATCTCGTAGAAGGAGCCGCCCACTGCGCATCGTGCCACACGCCGATGAACGCGTTGGGTGCGGAAAAAAACGGCGAAGCATTCGCGGGCAACCTGATTGACAGCTGGAACGCGCCGCCGCTCAACGCACTGACACGTGCGCCAAAACCGTGGACCCACACACAGCTCGTCGACTACCTGCGTACCGGGCTCGCCTCCGAGCACGGCGCCGCAGCTGGTCCAATGCTGCCCGTCACGCAACACCTGGGCAACGCGCCGGAGTCCGATGTAGAGGCCATCGCCACTTACCTGATGTCGTTGCAACCGCCGCCCGCACCGGCGCAACCTGCATCCTCCCGCGAGAAAGCCTCCAGGACCGACGATGCAAGTGCACAGTCCATCCGTGGCGGGACCTTGTTCGCATCGTCGTGTGCCGGCTGTCATGCGAGCGAAGCGCCGATGCGCGAAATCGGTGGCAGCCCTGCGCTCGGGCTCAGCTCCGTCCTCACCTCCGACAGCCCACGCGATGCGATCCATCTCGTCTTGCAGGGCAATCCGTGGAACGGCTCTGCGACGGCGCATTACATGCCCCCGTTTGCCGACGTTCTCGACGACGACCAGGTCGACGACCTTCTCGCCTACCTGCGTACCCAGTATGCGCAGCGCCCCGTCTGGAAAGACGTATCCCGGACGACCGCCGCAATCCGCAAGGAGATTCCACAACCATGACCAAGCTCTCAGTCAACGGTGTCGAATACAACCTCGACGTCGACCCGTCCATGCCGCTTCTCTACGCGCTGCGAAATCATCTGAAGCTCAATGGAGCGAAATACGGCTGCGGGCTCGGACAGTGCGGCGCCTGCACAGTCGTCGTCAGTAAACGCGCAGTGTTTTCGTGCCTGATGCCTATCTCAGCCGTCAAGGACCGACCGGTGCTGACGATCGAAGGACTCGGTACCGTCGAGCGGCCGTCGCCGCTTCAGCAAGCCTTCATCGACAAGCAAGCGGCGCAGTGCGGCTACTGCATCGCCGGCATGGTCATGCGCGCACAGGCGCTACTCGAACAGAAGCCCGGCGCCACAGAAGTCGAGATTCGCGAACACATGCAGCCCAACCTGTGCCGTTGCGGTACCCACATGCGTATCATCGGCGCTATCGTGGAAGCCTCGCAGACAATGCGTGAACAACACCGCGCGCAGGGAGCCGATGCATGAACGTGCGTCCCCCCTCCAATCCGGACGCCCCCACGAACCCAGGCCGCCGACGCCTCCTCGTCGCCGGCTCCCTGACGGTGAGCTTCGCGCTGTTTCCTGCTGTGGACGTCATGGCCCAGCGGGCCACGGAAGACGCCGCACCCAATGCTACCAGCGCAGCATTGACCAGCTTGCCTGGCAACCTGGCCGGGACGCCCTCGCTCGATGCATGGATACGCATCGACGAACATGGTCATATCACCGTATACACTGGCAAGGCTGAACTAGGCACGGGAATCAGCACCGGTTTCATCCAGATCGCCGCCGAGGAGCTTCAGGTTCGTCCCGGTGACATTCACCTGATCACCGCCGACACGGGCTCGACGCCGAACGAGGGCTACACCGCAGGCAGCCACTCCACCGCGGACAGCGGTACAGCCATCATGCATGCGAGCTCGCAAGTGCGTGTCCTGTTGCTGGAATCCGCCGCCGGCAAGTTGGGCGTGTCCGCCGATACGCTGCAGATCCGCGATGGGACGATCGTCGCGCCGGATAACCGCAGACTCACGTTCGGCGAGGCAGTCAGCGGTCTCAACCTGCACCGTAACGCCGTCGCGCAGTCGCAGTTGATCGCGCCGGCTCGACATCACGTCATCGGGCAGCCGATACAGCGCATCGACATTCCCGGCAAAGTCACCGGTGGAGCGAGCTACGTGCAGGACATGCGCCTGCCCGGCATGCTCCACGCAAGGGCGGTGCGCCCTCCCTCGTATGGCGCCAGGTTGATTTCCATCGACAACGCGGTGGAAATGATGCCGGGTGTCGTCAAGGTTGTCCGCGACGGCAGCTATCTTGCCGTGGTCGCCGAGGACGAATGGCAGGCGATCCAGGCAATGCGTGCGCTCGAGCGGACCGCCCGCTGGGACACCTCCGCGAAGCTGCCGACGCCAGCGACAATCTACGAGACGCTGCTCACGCTCCCGCGGCGGGAAATTCAGGTGGCCGAGCAACATGGTCCGGCGCAACCTGCCGTGCGAACGCTGCACGCCAGGTTCACGAAGCCGTATCTGTCCCACGGATCGATTGGGCCGTCGTGTGCCGTCGCGCATCTTGATCAGGGCAAGATGACCGTGTGGACGCACGCACAAGGCGTATTCCCGCTGCGCGGCGGGCTCGCGGAGATGCTCGGCATGAAACCGGAAAACATCCGCTGCATCCACGTTCCCGGCGCCGGTTGCTACGGCCACAATCCCGCCGACGATGCCGCCGCCGATGCCGCACTCATCGCACGGGCCGTTCCCGGCCGACCGATACGTGTCCAATGGATGCGCGAGCAGGAACATACATGGGATCTGTTCGGGCCAGCAATGGTGACGGACGTGCGCGCATCGCTCGACGCGACCGGCCACGTGATCGACTGGCAATATGAAATCTGGAGCAACACGCACAACTTCCGTATCGACAACGCGGGGCGATTGCTCGGCGCGCAATATCTCGCGCAGCCCTTTACGCCTGCCCCGCCCCAACCCATCCCGATGCCGGAAGGCGGCGGCGACCGCAACAGCATACCGCTCTACAACTTCCCGAATTTCAACATCCAGCACCACTTTCTGCCGGACATGCCACTGCGAGTCTCAGCCCAGCGCGGACTCGGCGCCTTCCAGAACATATTTACGATCGAGAGCTTCATGGATGAGCTGGCCAGCGCGGCGCAGGTCGATCCTGTTGAATTCCGGCTGCGACATCTCGACAACGCTCGTGGTCGTGACGTGATCGAGCTGGCAGCGCGGCAGTTTGGCTGGAACCCGAAGCACGCGCGACGCCCGGGCCACGGTGTGGGGTTCGCGTTCGCACAGTACAAGAACCTGATGAGCTATCTGGCGATCGCCGTCGAACTTCGCGTCGTGCCGGAAACCGGAGCCGTGCAGATCGAACGAGCCGTCGCGGCGCTCGACTGTGGCCAGATCGTCAATCCGGACGGCGTGCGTAACCAGGTCGAAGGTGGCATTCTGCAGTCGGCCAGCTGGGCACTGTATGAGCAGGTGCAATACGACAGCGAACGTATCCGAAGCTTCGACTGGAGCGGCTATCCGATCATGCGGTTTTCCGAAGTGCCGCTGCACGTCGAGGTGCATCTCATCGACCGGCCCGGTGCACCGTTCCTGGGTACCGGGGAGGCGTCGCAAGGACCGACGTCTGCGGCTGTCGCCAATGCAATTGCTGACGCAACCGGCAAGCGGATCCATGATATGCCCCTGGCAGCCGGCGGCCGACTACGAGAATTCACCATCTGACCGCCTGATCCTGATCAACCGTCGCGCTGCAAAAAACGCGAGATGGTTTCCCACCCCGCGTACGGCCGTTACGCCAGATCGAACTGCAAGGTGCCCAGCTTCTCTATCGTACTTTCGATCTGGTCGCCCGCCTTAAGCCAGACCTGCTGATCCTTCGGCTTGCCGAGGATAACGCCAGGCGGCGTACCCGTGAAAATAATGTCACCCGGCTCGAGCGCGAATAGCTTCGACGTATAGGCGATCATTGCCTGTGTATTGAAGATGAAACGACTCGTGTTGCTCGATTGCCGGACCTGGCCGTTGATCCGGGTTTGAAGCGAAAGGTTGTTCGGGTCGCCGACGAGATCGGCTGACACAAAATATGGCCCGATCGGCGCGAAGCCATCTAGCGTCTTGCCGACCATCCACTGGCCCCCCGTATCCATCTGCAGATCGCGCGCCGAGAAGTCATGGCCCACCGCATAGCCGGCCACGTAGTCAAGCGCGTCTGCTTCGGTCACGTTTCGTGCGGTCTTACCCATCACGATGAGCAGTTCCGTTTCATAGTCGAACTGGTAGGACACTTCGCGCGGCGGCAACTTGATCGTCGACCGGTGAGCTGCGAGCGTGTTGTTGTACTTGTTGAACAGAATGGGTACTTTGGGTAAAGCTTCGTGCGTCTCCTCCGCGTGCTCGCGATAATTCAATCCGACGCAGACGATCTTGCCGGGCGAAGTAAACAGCCTGCCGTATCGTATAGACGATTCTTCACGGTAAGCGGACGCAGCGGCCGGATTGCGAGCCGCTGCGGCGATCAGCGATGTCAATTCTGCGCCATTACCGTTACGTAGCAACGCTTCGAGCGTCACAGGGACGTTCGCGTTAAGCAATGCGTTGGCCTTAGCCACATCGAGGATGCCGTTTGGAGTTTTGACGCCGAGCGTTTCGGAACCATCGGGCTGATAAATGGACAGCAGCGTCACGCCGCGCGGCAATGCCGATGAGCGCGAAGCGCCAGCCAATGCAGCAGTATTTCCCTGCGCCAACACAGACTTTGTTGTCAGGGCCGAGGCGGCGAGAGAAAGCGCGCCTACAGTTTTGATCATTGTTCGTCGATTCAGCATGTCAATCTCCTTGGTTAAGGTCAGTCTGGTGCCATGTACGATATTGAGTTCCGCTTTCACAGCGACGACTGCACGAGTGCGCCATTAGCTGGCAAGCGCATTTCATCGCGCCCATTATGTTAAATCCGACCTCCGATCGGCCCGGACTTTCTCAGCCATCGCCAGTCAACACAGATCAGTAACAACGCCGAGAGAGCGGTTGCCGTAGCTGCCGCAAACGCAGAGGGTATGCCGTAGGATCGTGCGACCGCACCGGCACCGGGACCCGCAATCGCGAGCCCCAGATCGAAGCACGCAAGATAGGCACCTATCGCGAGACCGCGGTTTTCGCCGGGCACGCGCCTCATTGCCTCAACGCCGAGAGAGGGAAAGACAAGCGAGTAACCCAGCCCGGTGATAGTGGCTCCAGCCAGCGCGATCAAGGGGTCACTTGCCCAGCCGATCAGTCCAAGCCCGATGGTCTCTGCAAAGAGTGAAGCAAGACCCGTTTGATACCCACCCAGCCGGTCAGGAAGGCCACCCAGGACGAGACGCATCACAATATAGGCAGCGCCAAAGGCCGCAAGCGCGAAACCCGCATGAGGCCACGCCGCCATGCTGTAGCGTAGCGGTAAAAACGCGCTTATCGTGCCTACGCCGGAGGACGCCAGTGCCATGCCGAGTCCGGGTACCCATATCATGCGCAACACGCGTAAGAAGGAAGTACGCTGGGCGATGCGTTCGACGGCGAAGGCTTGCCATGTGCTTGCAGCCGCTGCGCCAAGAAGTGGGGCAAGGACCGCGCAAGCCGCGACAGCACCGAAGCCAGCGGCACGATAGATTGCCAACCCCAGCGGCGCGCCGACAGCCAGTGCTGCGTACATCGCGATGCCTGACCACGCCATCGCCCGACCTGCATATTCCGAACCGACACGACCGATACTCCACGCAGCCAACGCGGTAATGAAAAGGCTTTCTGCCAAACCGAGAAGCAAACGCCCAAGGCAAAGTAGCGCGAGACTCTCCCCCGGGTGCTGAACCAGGACAGCGGCGAGCAGATAAAACAAACCCGCTAAGGACGCGAAAAGGAGCCCCACCAGCGAGGTCAGCTTCGGGCCACGGGTATCCGACAGCCGACCGGCATACTGGCGCGTCAGAAGCGTAGCGAGTGACTGCAGACCAATTACGCCGCCGACAACAAGCGTGCCGAAACCTAGTCTTTCATGCACATAGAGCGACAGCACGGGTAACGGAAGACCAACCGCGAGAAAGCCCAGAAACGCTACCGCAGAAAACGGTACCAGTTGCCGGACCACGTGCGCTTCCTTGAGCATAGACAGAATCCTGAACAGCAACGGTGGCAACGGATCGCATGGACGCAAGAAAAATCATGGGTCTACCATGACCACTCTATTGCGACATTCGCTGTATCAGACGTTCGAGTGCCCGATCGATCGTGATAGAACCCTTCCGTATCGCAGACTTGTCGCCGTCGAACTCGATCCATCCTTCGTTGAAGCCATCGAGCATGCGTATACGTGGTTCGGGATTGGACGCGCCCTGCGAGCGGAACAGGTCGGCCCACGTCTGCCTTGGTACCACCTCCGCGCGCACCGGCCGTGCGAGCAACTTGCCGAGCGCAATCGCGATTTCGGTCGGCGTCACCCGTTGCGGTCCTTCAAGCTGCACAACACGCTGTATCGCGTCGTCCTGTTGGAGCAGTTCCGCCGCGACCTGTCCGATGTCCTCAGTGGAAACCATCGGTACCGGCTTGTCGAGCGGCTGCAGAAAGCTGGCAATCGTTCCGGTTGTCATGGCCGTCTGAATGTCGCGCGCCGCATTCTCCATGAACCATGCGGCACGCAAAAACGTGACGGATACCGGGAGCGCGATGAGGCTCCGTTCCATGATCCCAAGCTTGCTCAGCAAGTTTGACTGTGTCGCCCGCGCACCGATGGTTGACAGACAGACCACCCTCTGAGGGAGTGTCTCCTCGAGCGCACGGCGAATGGACGTCACCATCCTGACCGTCTCGGGAAATCCGTCTGCCTGATCGAAATTCGACGGCAGCATGACAAAGACCCCTCTTGAGCCGTGGAACGCGGTGACCAGTGACTTCTGATCGTCCATGTCGGCGACACACACCTCACATCCACGCTCCGCCCAGGCGGATCCCTTTTCCTGACTGCGCACGATCGCGCGAACTGGCTGGCCTGTGGCAAGAAGCGATCGGGCCACTGCTCCGCCGACCTTACCGGTTATTCCGAGAACCGAAAACATGTGTCACCCTACGAAGGATTGTCGAAAAGTGCTGCCATCGTGACTACAATGTCAGCCAGGAAAGTGGAACCAGACAGGCAAGCTTGGCTACCCCCAATTACGTGCGTCGATTACGACGGTCGCGCCAGGCCCGCATAAAATGCGTCGGCATCGCGCGCGAGCATGGCCTTGATCTCGGCGCTACGCGCGTCGGCACACACTTCGCGCTGGTTACTGGCAACGCCCGCAATCGCGCTACGTGCGATATCATCCGCGCTTGTTTTAGAAACGCCCAAGGACGCCGCCATATCCGTATCGATAAAGCTCGCATAGACACCCACGACCAGCGTGCCCTGTGCCGCCAGCTCCAGGCGCAGCCCGTCTGTCAGCGCGCGTTCAGCTGCCTTCGATGCACAGTAGGAACCGTTCATCGGATGCGTAAACCAGCTGACGACCGAAAGCATATTGACCAGCGCCCCGCCACCGTTATTACCGAGCACCGGCGAAAACGCACGGCACATGTTCAGTGTTCCGAAGTAATTTGTCATCATTTCTTCTCGCGCAGCCTCGATTGACGGCGCGGCGATGAACGGGCTCATCCGCATAACACCCGCATTGTTAATCAGCAGCGTTACATCGCTACATTGCCGGGCCGCTGCGGTGACAGTGTTGGGATCTGTGATGTCAAGTGCAACTGGAACCACACCGGGATCAGTGATTTTCGAGGGATCTCTCGCGCCGGCATAGACCTTTACCGCTCCAGCCTGAAGGAGTACTTGCGTGAAGGCACGCCCCAGCCCACGATTGGCACCGCTCACTAGCGCGGTTACCCCTTTGATCTGCATAGCCGGCTCCTGCTGTAGTTCGACGCCGCCGAGTATAGGGTTCCTCATCTGATTCAAAAAGCGCATCCGTGTCAAAATCACCGTGACACAAATTCATTGATCACTATGGCCTTCGATACACGTCTGTTGAATGGTATTGGCGTTCTCGCCGCAGTCGTCGAGAGCGGCAGCTTCGTGCACGCCGCAGAAGCACTCGGTGTAACCGCCTCTGCGGTCAGCCGCGCGGTGGCCCGGATGGAACAGCGCATTGGAATACGGCTATTCGACCGCACGTCCCGCGCGGTCAAGCTCACCGACGAGGGACAGCGCTTCTACGAGCGCGTCGCGCCGCTGCTAGCCGAAATGGAGGACGCAGCGACCGAGACGGCAGGCTCATCCGTCAACGTTCGGGGACGACTGCGCGTCAATGTAGACCCCTGGTTTGCCCGCTTCATACTGGCGCCCAAACTCGAGAAGTTTCTGTCAGCGCAACCATCGCTCCACGTCGAGCTGGCGATTCGTGACAGGCTCGGGGATCTGGTCGCGGAGGGTTTCGACGCGGCGGTACGCTTTGGCGTACCTGAAGCGTCATCGCTCGTGGCACGCCCGCTTCTGAGTACCCGCATCCTGACCTGCAGTTCGGCCGCCTATCTCGCGCGGCACGGTCGACCCGCGCATCCGCTCGAGCTCGCCGACGGTCGATACGAATGCCTGTTATTCCGGGATTCGTCGACCGGTCGGCCATTTCCGTGGGAGTTCCATCGCAATGGCGAAGTGCTAACTGTGCCCGTATCGGGACGGTTGATCGTCAATGATCTCGCGACAAAGCTGAGCGCTTGTGCCGCTGGTCTGGGTATCACACAGACGATGGAACTCGGGGCGCACCAATGGCTCGGCGACGGCAGCCTGGTCGAACTGTTTCCGGAATGGGCTCAGGAACAGCTACCGCTCTATGTCTATTACCCGTCGCGCCGACTGGTGTCGGCCAAGATGCGGGCATTCATCGACCTGCTGACAGCGGACATTGGCTAGCGTCAGGCATCTTGCAAGCCGGACGACGCGCTTCCGCTTGTTCAGATCCGCCGTGCGGCCCGCCGTATGGCGAGTAGCCACTCGCAGACGTTAGCTGCAATACGTGCCGGTAGCACCGGCTTACGCATCCTGGCGATTCGTTCAATGACAATCCGGCATCTATTAGATGACTTCGATGTTATTCAAGTTTGATCTATTTTTGTCCAGAATCTATTCCGAACGATCCGTTCCTTTCTTAACCCGCGTAAAGGAAATTTGCCATGAACTTCCGCCAAATCACCCTGGTCGTCGCGGCTGTGCTCGTCTTTCCGATCGCCAGCCATGCCCAGGAAACCTCCTCCACCGTAACCCGTGCCCAAGTGCGCGCCGAACTAGTTCAGCTCGAAAAGGCCGGCTACATGCCGAGCCGCGCCAATGATCCTCACTATCCGGACGACATTCAGGCCGCCGAGGCCAAGATCAGCGCACAGCGCAACACCTCTGCTAACGTCGAAAGCAGTTTCGGTGGTGTGCAGAACGGCTCCGAGGCATCGGGCAGTCCCACCGCCGTGATCGGCCTGGGTTCACTTTATACACGTCCCTGAGCGACCTGCCGTCCGGCCTGAAAGTACTCACACTTTCCCAGGCCTCGAAGGCCTGGATGCGTAGGGCCCGCTTTCCTTTGCGTCGGTGTGCTAACGGCAATGCAAGAAGGTCTCGCACCTGTTTAAGCGGGAAGGTGCGCCGGCAGATGCGTACTCAATGTTTGACGACGTTGAAGACGCGTGTACGGCGCATCGGCCACGACGTGACGCCTTCAAGTCGATTGCTGACGATTCGCAGGTCCGGCGTGTCGTACAAAACGATCATCGGTACATCGGCGATCATCATTTTATGCAACTGCTCAAACGTCTGTCCGCGCGCAGACGCATCAGTCACGCCGCGCAGGCTCTGCAGAAGCTTGAGTGCTTCTGGATTGTTCCACTGTGCCATCGGCGTCTTGGCTTTGTCCCCCAATATATCGCTGAACATCATCGCCGGGTCGGTTCTTGCCGAGTAAGCGAACGACATGATCTGAAAATGTCCGGCACGAAAATCGGCAACCTGCTTGCCCCAGTCGACCACGTCGAGTTCTGTCGAGATGCCTGCTTTTCTCAGCAGTGACTGAACGTAAACCGCCAGTGAAAACATAAACGGAAAGCGATGATTCGTCTCGATCTTCAACGTCTGTCCGTGATAGCCCGCCTCTGCAAGCAAACGCTTCGCTTCCCCAATATTTTGCGAGAACCCGACCCGGTCGCCGGGCCCGAACACACCACTCGTCTCCGGTACCAGTGATGGACTGTAGTGCGCACGACCATCGGTAACGGCATTCACAATGGCGGGAAGATCCAGTGCAAGCGCGATTGCACGACGAACCCGCGCGTCTGCAAGCGTTGGGTCCTGGCTTTGCATCAGTAACTCGACGGGATCGGCACTGGGGCCCACGATGACACGCCATCTGGGGTCGCTCCCGACGAGCCCGTCTCCGCTCACCGACATCATGTCGACCTGCCCGGCGACGACCGCAACCTTTTGTGCCGCCTCGTCCGGGATGACGACAAATCGAGCGTCGTCGTACGCGACCTTCGCGCCCGCAAGACCACTCGGCGGTTCGCCTCTCGGGCGATATTGCGCAAATCGCTTCAGCAGAATGTACTGTCCGTGTCTCCAGTCCGCAAATATGTACGGACCTGTTGCGACGGGGCGAAGCCAATGACCGGAGCTGTCGACGCTTGATGGGCTAAGGATTGCCAACTGACAGTGCGTGTCGACCATGTCTTTGAGGAACAGTTCGTTCGCTCTGTCCAGTTCGAACACCACGGTATAGGCATCGGGCGTCCGCACGCCGACGACCTTGGCACCTCGATGCCCGTCGTAGTTGCCACGGCACATGAATCCATTTTCTGGCCTCATCAGGAAGTCGAAGCTCCACTTGACCGCGCTTGACGTGAATGGCGAGCCGTCGTGAAACACCACGCCATGCCGGAGATGAAATGTGTAGGTCCGAGCATCTGAAGAGATGTCCCAACTGTCCGCGAGCATCGGGCCAATGCTGAGATCGGCACGTAGCGCTACCAGCGACTCGACAACGTTGGCCAGAACATTGTCGGTCATGGTATTGCGTGCGATATTGCCTGGCATCGAGGTAGGTGTGTCGGTGCCCTCCGCGACGCGGATTTCAGGTGTCCCGATCGCGGTCGACGAAAGCGTGCGCTGCGTTTCCGCTTTCGCGAAGACGGGAAGCACAATAGCGACGACGGCGGCCCCAATCCGGCAAAGAGTGGTCAGTCTGGACATTAAGATCAGGCAATTGAGGCAGGATGAGGTCCCCGCTTGCTGGCGAGTACACGCGCGAAGAATGCCTGGACTGCCGGAATCACCTCTGCGGATCGATGCGTGGCGTTCTCGACTTCTTCCAGCGCAACGTTGATCCCATGCAACTCAAAGCTGTTCTTGAGCGACTTCAGTCTCTCGGGACGCGTACGGCCCGCGTCGTTCGCGCCGGGCATATAGTGCGCGCCGTCCGGTTGATGGGTAATCTCCCAGGTCTCGATATCGGCTTTTCCGACCACCATGTGAATCGGGACTTTTCTCAACGCCTCCACATCGATCTTTTTCCCGAAATGGGACTCGACGTCTCGCGTGCCAGTCCACCAGTCACGGGTCGGATCAAGCAGCGTGACCGAGCCAGGCGCGCCGATCGATGCGGCCCATAGCCTCCCAGGATGCAGCAGGCAAAACCGGTTGGCAAACTGGCCACCGCCCGAAAATCCAAAGAGCCCAAATGTCTCCCATCTGCGTTGATACTTCTTCTCGATCTCGGCGATCATGTCCAGCAGCAACTGGTCGTAGCGGATCGTTCCTTCGCGTAGCTGCTTATACCCGTCACGATTGTCGTCGCCGCAAACGTTGGCGGGAAACAGAGGACTCAGAACGACACAGTTGTGCGACTCCGCGAACTCGGAAAAACGATCTCTGAAGCCCTCCATTCTGCGGTTCGACCCATGAACGACGACGATGAGGTCAATAATAGACTCAGGATCGAGAATGCTCTTCGGCACGTAAAGGGTATAAGCGAAGCGCGGATCCTTCGTATGCGAATAGACGGTGGTGTTCCCGAAGTTGTACATGCGATCCGAGCGCGATGCCGATGCAGACGTTTTTGTTGTGTCAGAGGTATCCATGACGTTTCCCTTTTGCTGATGCGGAGAGTATCGTATTGATCAATTCAAAAAAAAAGCTAAATTTACTTTATTTGAATTAAACAATTTCTTTCCAATCAGGTGTTGCTGAAAACGCAGAGTCCGTTGATCGAAGGGAGATACCCATGAGCACATTGAGGTTCCTCAGAACCTTCGTTGCGATTGCCGAACATGGAAGCTTCGCTGCCGCGGCTGAACGTGTCGCGCTGACGCACGCCGCTGTCGGCCAGCAGATGCGTGCACTGGAGAGCGAACTCGGCCGGCCTTTGTTCAGTCGGGAGAAGCGCTCAATCACGCTGCGCCCAGAGGCTTACCAGTTGCTTCCGCAAGTCAGGCAGTTGCTGGCCGACTATGAAGGGATCGTTGCAGGCGACAAAACTGAAAACAATGTTGCCGGGCACGTTTCGATAGGCGCGATCGTCTCCGGGATGGGGTTGCTTTCGAAATGCCTGGTCGAGGTTGCGCAGGTTCATCCCGCACTCGAGGTTACTTTGGCGACCGGACGATCGAGCGATCTGATCGTTCGGGTAGGGTCGGGCGAGCTGGACGCCGCGGTTGTTATTGAAGACAGTCGCCGGCCCTTTCGCGGTATCGGATGGACTCACTTGTATGATGAGCCACTCGTCCTGCTTGCAAATCGTGGACAGATCCGTCGCAAGGACGACTTTGATAGCCTGTTGGAAACATCCCCGTTCATTCGCTATGACAGGGCTACGGCAACCGGCGCGCAGATAGAGCGACTATTGCGTCGGGTGGGCACAAGACCACGGCAGATTCTGGAGCTAGACTCGATTCTGGGGATCAGCGAACTGGTCAGGCAGGGGGTGGGTGTTGCCATCGTACCGATGCTCGCACATTCCGGTTGGCACAAAGACCCTGCGCTACGCGTGTTCCCTGTGCCTGACGGCATCTATTCCCGTCGGGTTGGAATGCTCGAGCCGAGTCGCAAAGGGCATATCACCGGAATCATTCGGCGGCATCTGGTTGGCATCATGAGTAACCCATGCTAAGCGTATGAGGAATTCAAACCGGATTCGGAGCGAGCGTCACAGGCTTTGCGTCGATCCTGATGCGGAACAACGTATAAGGCTTCTTGCGCAAATCGTGACCATGATGAAATGAAGCCTGCCGAGGCAACTGGTTCGCCGTGAAGTACAGATAGCCGTCGTTCCCGACCGACAAAGTATCCGGCCACAGAATGCGCGGATCGTGTGCAATGGTTTGCCACTCACCGTCTGGACGCCGCCGGCGAATGCTGTCGTGTTCATAATCGCCGGCATAGATAGCGCCGCTCGCATCTGCTTCAAGACCATCGGATGCGCCCTTCTCGCCCAGATCCCGCACAGCTGCCGCTACCGCCGCGGGGCTGGCATTGCGATCGCGCAGCAGCGCAGTCGGCACCGAATACAGATGGCGGCTGGACAACGGTGAGTAGTACAGCGTCGCTCCGTCGGCTGACAACGCAATGCCATCTGCCGCACCATGTAGCGGCCGGCGTTCTCCGTCAGGACCGTCGGTTGCCATCTCTTCGCCCTCCACCACTGGAACGAACGCCGCATCGGCGCTGGTCGAAGGGTCCCCTGATAGTTTGCGCCACGCCTCGCCGCTTGCCAGATCCACAACAATGATTCCACCTGGCCCATGCGGCGACGAGTCGGTAACATAGGCAATGCCTTGCGCACCGAACCGGAAATCGAAACGCACGTCGTTCAGGTACGTTGTCGGCAACAACGCGTTCGGCGGAAGGAGAATCGTCCTGACCACCTTGTTGGTAGCAAGGTCGACGGCGACCAGTTTGGCGCCGCCCTGGATCGGTGCCGCCAATTTCGGCGACGCCGTGTCCAGAATCCACAGCCGGTTCTGCGAGTCGGCAACGACGCTTTGAACGCTAATCAGGCTATCGGCAGGATGCGCGGGATCCGCGCGATTCGTCTGTGCGTCCGGATAAGGCACGATCCGCTTACCGACGATCTCGCCGACGGTAAACGGCACGTCGTCTCCCCAACGTGGAAAGTTGACAAACAGGCGACCGTCTGGCGCTTTCGTTACACCGGTGGGCATGGCACCGTAGAACTCGAATACCGGTTCGATATGGCCGATCGTCTGTTCAGTGGCAAGTTTGGGCGTCGCGTCCGCAGTTGCCGTGAGCGTTGCTGTCAATCCGAGCGTCACCGCTGCCACGGCTTTGCTTATGCTTCTCATGTTTTTCCTGATTGGATTGCACGATTGAGCGCCTCCGGCATTCCCGTAACCAGCACGGTATTTTCCGCGGGGTGGCGCTGGACTGGAAATATCATCGCCCATTCACCGCACTGCCTCGCTCGATTTCCAGCGCTTCGAGCACCTCCGCTGCGGCATTGCTGGCAGTGTGCGCCGCCGGAAACCCGGCATATACAGACGCCTGAATCATCACTTCCTCGATTTCGCCCATGCTCAAACCGTTAGTCAACGCGATGCGAACATGATTCTTCAGTTCGTCGCGTTGGCGTAGCGCAATCAGAATACCGAGCGTAACGAGAGAGCGTGCACGACGATCAAGGCCCTCACGCGCCCATACGCTTCCGAACACAAAATCTATTGACAGGGCCGCCATCGATGCACCGAATTTCCCATCAGTCATCGAGTCCGCCATGTTCCGCGCTCGCTCAGCACCACGTAGTTGCTCGAATACGGCAAGACCCCGTTCCATGGCGTCCTTCATTGCGGCTCCAATACGATTGCACCGAGAACGGCCTTCGTCTCAAGAAACGCCTCGAGCCCGAATGTCCCGTATTCCCGACCGATGCCGGATTGCTTGTAACCGCCGAAAGGTGCGAGCGGTTCATGTGGCGCGCCGTTTATGCTCACGCGGCCGGCTTCGAGCCTGGACGCCACAGCACGGGCCCGTTCGATGTCCGCTGAAATCACGTACGCGTGCAACCCGTAGACAGTGTCGTTCGCGATCTCGATCGCTTCTTCCTCACTGCGATAGGTGAGAATGCACAGCACTGGCCCGAAAATTTCTTCACGCGCAATGCTCATGCCGTTCGTCACGTTCGCGAACACCGTGGGTTTTACATAGTAGCCGGCCAGCCCGTCCGGATGACCTTCTCCGCCAATTACGAGCGTCGCGCCTTCTTCGACACCGCGCCGGATATATCCCTGCACCCGTTCATATTGTCGCTGGCTGACCATGGGTCCGATTGCCGAATCGGCATCGTTCAAGTGACCGACCTTTACCGCTGACACGGCTTCCTTCACCAGCCGGATGACATCCTGAAGACGATCCTCAGGTACAAGAATGCGTGTACCCGCAATACACGCCTGGCCGCTATTCTGGAATCCGGAAGTGACGGCGACGGGTACCGCTGTCTCGAGATTGGCGTCGTCAAGAATCAGTGTCGGCGACTTACCGCCAAGTTCAAGCGTCACCCGCTTCATCGTGTCGGCGCCGGCGCGCAAGATCGATTTGCCGACCGCAGTCGACCCCGTAAAGGAGATCTTCGCGATGTTCGGGTTCACACTCAGTTCCGAACCCACAATGTCGCCCCGTCCCGTCACAATGTTGAACACGCCGGCTGGCAGACCCGCCTCGTGCAGGGCTTCGGTGACAATCTGCGTCTGGAGCGCGCTCATTTCGCTTGGTTTGATGACCACCGTGCAGCCCGCGGCAATCGCCGTTGCCAGCTTGTTGCAGATAAAGCCGGCGTTCGCGTTCCAAGGCGTAATTAGCGCAGCGACGCCTACCGGTTCCATCACCACTTCCGCCGACCCAATCCTCCGCGTGAACGAATACTCCTCCAGCGTCTGCGCAGCGTGCAGAAAGGACTCGGCGGCGTAACGTGCTCCCCACTTTGCACGCGTCGAGGGCGCGCCATATTCCTCGATTGTCGCAGCGGCGAGGCGATCGACATTCGCGAGCATGGCCTCATACAGACGCTTGAGCCACGCAATACGCTGCTCTCTGGTCGTACGCGCGAACGCCGGAAATGCACGGCGCGCGGCGGCTATCGCATCTTTCGTGTCTTGCACGTCGGCAAGACGCACCCGGCCGATTACGTCACCTGTCGAAGGGTTGTGGAGGTCGAACCACTCCTGACCATTTGGCTGCACAAACTGGCCGTCGATATAGATGTGTTCAATGCTGTACATGAATGCCTCGATCAAATGGTCACGTGTCCCAGCGTAGTCGATTGCATCCGGGCCGATAAGAGGGATAAACTTACACGACTTGATCCGTAAATCGGGACAATGCTCAAATCAGGCTTGATCGAACTGGAAGTCGTGCTCGCCGTCGCGCGGCTCGGTGGCTTTCGTGCGGCGGCACGTGAACTAGGCATGTCGTCGACAGCGTTGAGCCGTGCGATCGTGCAACTCGAAAATCGGCTGGGTGTGCGGATATTCAACCGGACGACCCGCAGCGTCGCGCTCACGGAACCTGGCAAGCAGTTCATCGCAACCGTCGGTCCCGCCCTGTCCGAAATCCAGCAGGCGATGGCCGCCGTCAACAATCATCGTGCAATGCCGACAGGCACCTTGCGACTGAACTGCGCGGTTGGGGCTGCGCGCGCTATCCTCGTTCCAGTCGTGCTGGAATATCTGCGCCGGTTCCCCGAGATGAGCGTCGACATCGCCACGGAAGCGCACTTCGTCGATATCGTAGGTAGAGGCTTTGATGCTGGCATCCGTGCCGCAGATGATGTGCCACGCGACATGATCGCTGTGCCGTTTGGCGGTGCATTGAAATTTTCCGTCGTCGGCTCGCCATCATATTTTGCGCAACGCAAGAAGCCGCGCACGCCAAAGGATCTGATGTCGCATCAATGCATACGAGCGCGCTGGCCAAGCGGCAAGCTGTCCCGTTGGGAGTTCGAGCGACGGGGCGAGAAACTCTCGCTCGACGTACCAGGAAATCTGACGCTAGACGAGCCCACGCTGATGCGTGATGCTGCGATTGCAGGTGCGGGCGTCGCGTATCTGTGGGAAGCCCCCGTAGCGGATGAACTCGCGACGGGGCGGCTCGTAGCTGTGCTAAAGGACTGGACCGTCAGTTCAGCCAGCTTGTGTCTGTACTATCCGGATCGGCGTAATGTATCAGCGGCATTGCGAGCATTTATCGAACTGCTGCGAGAGCCAATAAACCATGAAAGCCGAGGTGATGCGATTGTCCTGAGGTGCTGAAGTCAAGACACAGTTCGCCATTCACCGCGCCCTGCACGTCATTCCACGCCGCGAATGATCCGGAAATCGCGCACGACGGCGTCGCCCAAGGCTTCAAGCGCCTTCCGGTACGCGTCGCTTTCGTATGCGGCAACGGCCTGCTCATAGGACGGAAACTCAATCACAACGGTTCGCTCCTTCAAACCGTGCTCACGGACTTCGTCAGCCACTCCACGTGCGATCACTCTGCCGCCGGCAGCCTCCACAGCGGGTACCGCCAATTGGGCGTACGTCGCCAGCCTGGCCTGGTCCTTCGTTTCACGATAGGCCGACACCCAATATCCCTTGCTCATTTAAATCTCCTTCTTCCAAGAGGAAAGCCGCTTTTATGCAGTACCTTTTCTTCGCTTCGGCGAGATCGCACTTACGTGTCCCTGCAACGCCGCCGGCAGTGTCGTAACGCTCACGTCGTCTGATGCCGTCTGTTGGTATTCCAGAGCAGCGCTGATCAGATCCGCAGCGTCGTTAACCTTCAGACCCGACAAGCGGACGCGCGGCTTTTCCGGCGCGTCAAGCGCAGCGGCACAGGGCTTCCGACAACTGCCGAGGCAATGGACCATCATTACGGTTACGCCCTGGCCGGTCAACCTTTCTTTGACTTCGTTATACAGGGACAATCCCACCGCACCGCTGTGCGGCTGGTCCCTAGGGCAGGTTCGGCAGATTGCGACGGTATTCGACCGCGCCCTCTCGCTCATATCCTGACTAACGACCTGAGATTGTTCCTGGCTCTCGCGTGTGGCTAACATGACGCCGTCTCCTGGCTCTATCTTTTCGAGGAAGGAACTGTCCCGAGTTTTATGAACCGTCTTTAAACAACCTGGGACAGCAAATCCTATGAACAAATTCTACGAGCGTGTCAGATCGCATGCTTATCAGAGCGTCGTATCGCGTATCCTAGAATCCAACTCTGTCATTGATATTTATATGGAATCCTATATTTATCATCAATCTCTGCTATGTCACTGCTTCCCCGGTCCTGGAACTTTCCGCAAACTGCACGCCAGACGTCCGACCGCTCGAAGGACCGAACTACGGATTCAATTTCGCGCAGCTTGATATCTCAATGCAGTAGTGCAAATTTTATCGAATGGGTCGTCATGCCACGAGGTGTTCTGCATCCTCTTCGACGCTATGGACACCCATCCTTAATATCTGCGCGACAACTTGATACTCATCAGGCGTTAGCGTCTGCGGATGATATTGTAGAAGTGCCCGGAGAGCATGTAACAATCGACTCAGGGAAATGATCGGCCACGCACTCATGAGGTAAGCAAGTGGTAGTACGCTTTTTCTCTCGCACCATCTATCAAAGAGAGGGAGGCAGAGTCTTTCGAGCTCATCGATTTGCGCATCGACAACGAGTTCGTCAACGATTTTTGACATGTCGACCAGATGTTTGCAGCGGCAGCAGCCGCCAAGCCAATTGAATAGCCAGAATCGAGACCCCGGCAGCGCAGATCCCTGTCCAGCCCCATTGACCCCAGACCCACCCGAATACCACGCCACCTCCACCACCGGCAAAATGGCACGTCATGTAGGCTGTCCGAATACGGACATGGATGATCGACATAGCCTTCCAGGCACGACTTCTACTTTCGGCAGATGCCAGCGAGCTCCACGCCAAGGTCCACGAAAAGCAATCAAACGTCATCACAGAGAGGTAAGCTCGGTTGAACCAGAAATGCCAAACGTTCCAATGGCCGGCGACATCGTTGAATCGGTTACATTGCATACACTTCCCCGATTCCCATGACTTTCAATGACGGCGCTTAGCAAAGTGGAGCCTGCGCCGATGGAGTTTGACCAGCCATGCGGAATTTCGCGTAAGTCAGACACCGTCCGACCTGCCCCAGGCAAGCTAGAGGACGAACCTCAAAATTCCGAGGGCTTACCGACACGCGTCCCACATGGCTGCTCCACGCTGCGAAAGCAGCGTGCTGGTTCAAGGCGTACCGGTCCCCTGCTCCCCAGACTCCGAGTTCGCGCTGGTTACACCACCATAGGAGGTCTGCGGATTTCCACCCGCTGCGTTGCTCGCGCGGACCTTGGCCTCGGCGGCCTGAATGTCTGCCGGGTAGTAAGGGCTGGGCTTGCCCGGATGATAACCAGCTTTTTCGAGGGCCACCAGTTCAGCACGTACTTGCTCACGCGTGACGGGAGTGCTATTTTCCTGAGCGCTCGCAAGAATGGGCAGAACCACCGCGAAACCAATAACCAGATTGCGAATGTTGACGATCATTTTCATGCTCCTGTGTATCAACGAAAACTTGAATGAGCGAAAAAAAGCTGCATCGCAGAAGTTATTAACTGCATTTCCTCGACGAGCATTTCCTTAATCAGTTCAACGTAGCGTCATTCCGTAAATATCCAGTTACATCGGGCTTCGCCCTCTGGCTATTTGCACTCGCTGAACTTGATGATATTTTCGGCAGTCGTAGCCAAGACGTCTACGTACGGCAGGTCATGTCTGTCATAACGTCGTAGCATCGCATCACCGCGCAAATCATCTACAACCGGCATGCTGGCGATCGGTGATCAGGCGGGCGAATGACGTACCGCTCCGTCAGCTTGTCGATCAGTTCCCTCAGCGCATTAGGACCAACATCGTGTCATGTCTACAATGCCGACATGGCATGGATAGTCTTCTCAAGAAACCGTCGTCTGATTTTTGCGCCGCGCGAACCGTAGGTGTCGGCGAATCCTATCGCTACGTCCGGGAGAGCCACCGCAGTTGCGCTCGGCGAATCAGGAACTCGTCGATCGATATGGCGCAGTCCACGATCGCGTATTCGTGGCCATCGTGATCGACAACCACCCGGCTCAACTTGTACAGACGGTCTGCATCGTAGTCCCACGCCTCGCGTTCGTCGGAACCGTCACCACCACGCAGGATTGCGTACGTAGTACCACCCTCGTTCAGCCTGTCGATGTTTAGCCGTCGCTCATTGCGAGCGATCTTCACTAGTTTGCGCCACGGCGGCGGACTCCACACCTCGATTCGATCGGTGCCGTCCGGCAATTTTTCCCGTTGCATCGCCCACAACTTCAATACGACCACATCCTCGCCGTACGCGTCCCATGACCACGCGCGATTCGTCAGTTTCAAATTGAGTGTGTACAGCAGAAACTCATTGATCGTCTGTTGATTGTTCCTAGCCATGCGGTTATGCCGTTCCAATGCCGTCGTGGCACGGCGGCGGTCTACGCCGAACAGTGCCCGCACGCTATCAACTAGATTACGGGTTGAGCCAGCGGAGTGTTCTCCGACGACAGGAGCTCCCGATTCTCGTCAGCCAGCGCCAGCGGCACCTGGTCTCGCGCGAACTCGACGAAGGTTCTGATCTTGGCGTCGAGGTAGCGTCTCGACGCATATATCGCATAGATGTTGCACTCTCGCAGGCGGTGCTCAGGCAAGACGCGAACAAGGCTCCCATCGCGTAAGCCCGGCAGCGCGACAGAAATCGGCAAAGGTCCGATTCCCATCCCCTCACGTATCGTCTCGACCAGCGCTTCGGCGACATTGACGGTGAGCGGTGCAGGCCGCATGTGACAAAAAACCGGCTCGCTTACATCCTCAAATTGCCATTCTCCGGGAGGCACATCCGGCAACATCAATTGCAGGCATGTGTGTTGGCTCAGGTCCGCAAGACGAGCCGGAGTGCCGCGCCTCGACAGGTATTGTGGAGAGGCGCACAGAATCGTTTGCACGCTTCCAATGCGTTGGGACACCAAGTTCGAATCCACAAGATCTCGCGTCATCACCACGGACACGTCAATACCTTCGTTAACGATATTGGGCACGTTCTGCGAGAGGACCAGCTCGATCAGTACCTCCGGAAACCGTTTGCTATAGCGTGCGATGAGCCGCGCCAGATGGTGTTGACCGACACTGGCTGTTGCGTGAACCTTTAACTTGCCGGAGGGGCGGGTGCCCGCGCCTGCCGCCTCGGTCTCTGCGAGCTCAACATGGGCCAGAATGTGCTCGCAGCGTTGTAGATAGCGTTCGCCAGCACCGGTAAGCGTGACCCGCCGCGTTGTTCTTTGCAGCAGTCGTGTGTGCAGATGCGATTCAAGGTCCGTGATTGCACGTGAAACGTGTGCTGTCGACACAGACGCAAGATTCGCGGCCTTCGTGAAGCTGCCGGTTTCCGTAACTCGCACGAACATCCGCATGTTTTCTAAAGTATCCATCGGAATCCTGACTACAAGTAAAAGGTTTTCGGCAGATCAGCATCGTGTCGATAGGCGTTGAGTCGTAAGGAGCCGTCGGGCGCTCCGAGCCTGTTGCGCCTTACTGACACAGAAGCTGGATTAGCACGCGTTTCGAATAAGCTCGCGCAATACGACATCTAAAGGTACACGCCCAATTCGCGTTTCGGTCCGACGGCCCTCGAACTTCAGCCAGCCTTCGTTGAAGCCATCGAGCATTTGCATGCGCGGCCCAGGATTCTTCATGCCTTGCGTGCGGAACACTGCCTCCCATGCGTCCCGGGGAACCAGCTTCGGCCGGACTTCGCGTCCGAGCAGTCGATCAAAGGTCCGGGCGATGTCATTCGGGCTAATACGCCTATCACCTTCAAGTTCTATGATCCGAATACCGTCCCACTCTTCTGTGAGCGTCTCTGAAACCACGCGTCCGATGTCGGCCGTTGCCACCATGGGAATGGTCTGGCCAAGCGGCTGAAAAAAGGTGGGAATCTCCCCGCTTTCACACGCAGGCTCAACATCACATAAGGCGTTCTCCATGAACCACGCAGCACGCACGAACGCGACTGGCATCTGGAGATTGCCAAGCGCTTCTTCCAGATAGCGAACCTGCGTGAGCAGGTTAGGTTGAGACACCTGAGCCCCAATGGTCGACAGGCAGACGACCTTGCGAGGTTGCGCGGTGACAATCGCGTCGTGCAAAGACGAGGCGATTTCGCGCGCTTCCGAAAAATCCGAAGAAGGATCGAAATTCAGGGGCAACATCACAAAAACGCCTTCCGCTCCCTGGAACGCCAGCGCCAACGCTTGCGTATCGCGCAAATTGGCAACCGAAACCTCGTATCCCTGCTCCCGCAACGTCGGCGTATGGTCCGGATTTCGAACAACGGCGCGAACGTCGTATCCGTTTGCCAGAAGCAGTCGGGCAGCAACGCCTCCTACCTGGCCGGTGACTCCAATCACGGAAAACATAGTGCCCCCCTTTCGCTAGAACTGAATCAAATACAGTGTTCCAGCATTCTCATTCTTCTTTCATCGGATTAGGACCGCCGTCACGTCATACCTTCCATAACGGTATGGCATAGCTAAGCCTCGAGCTGGGCTTTTTGAGACGCGAGTTCGATCTTTCGCATACTCCTGTCGGCTTTCCACCAACATGAAGCGCATTCCTTTTCCGCCCTCGGCAACATGGCCGAAAGCGCGGCTTCACATCGGACTGCTTCAGATTCAGGGATTCAGGTAACGCGTATTTTGGGCGTGCAGATAGCTCTCATTCCCGCGTGGGTATTCGCTGCAGGCGCGCTGAAAAAAAGCCGGTCGTCAGCGCATGCTCACGACCGGCTTTTTTCTGTCACGCGCTGCTCTTTCGTTGCGAGCGCCGCATCCGGGGCATCATCAGAACTTATGGCGTAGTCCGACGCTAACCACTTCCTGTGTGTTGGTGCCACCGTAGCCATACGAGCCCACGGACGCCTGCGCAGCCACCACGGCGGTGCCGCTTGCGCTAAGTGTTTCTCCGCTGGCGTGTTGCCATGCGCCTATCAAATATAGGTCAGTGCGCGTGGACAAGTTGTAGTCAGCGCCAATGTTGACTTGATGGTAGGTCGCGCCCGTGTCGCCGCTCGACTTCGTATAGCTGTAAGCCACACCCAACAGGATTGCCTTGGTGGCTTGATAGTTGAGGAAGCCCTGCCCTGTGTTGAATTTCTCAGTCGACGAGAATGCCGATTGTCCATCCGACTTGTACTGTGCGTTGCTATAAGCCGCACCGAACGTGAACGGCCCCGCCACATACTGCGCCGCGACCCGGGCAATGTTGATGGACTTCGCGCTCTGCAAGCCCAGATTGATCAGCGAGCCGTCGAAGGTGCCGTCAGATGACCCGCCCCAGCCGGAGCCACTTGTTGTCGAGGGTCGCACGAGGCCACCCACAGACGGATTGTTTGCCACAAAGTAACCCGCCGCCACTGAGATCGGGCCGTTGTTATACGCCGCAGCGGCCGACCAGGTCTGGCCCGAGCCCGTCTGTCCCGCGACGCCACCGAACGCATACATGCCCTCGACCTGCAGTCCAGAGTACACCGGCGACAGGTATTTGATCGCGTTGTTGGTACGGGAACTGTTATCGTAGTTGTCGACGTCACCTGCGGTTGCAAACCCGCTGCCGAAATAGTTATCCTCAGTAATGCCCTGCACAAGGTCAACGAGTGGGTCATATTGGCGGCCCAACGTGAACGTGCCAAATTGGCCTGAGGTCAAACCCACAAATGCCTGGCGACCAAATTCCCGGCCACCCTGCGCAAGTTGCCCCGTGCTCGGGTTAAACCCGTTTTCCAACTGGAAGATCGCCTTCAGACCACCGCCCAGGTCTTCCTGACCCTTCAAACCCCAGCGGCTGCCGGAGAGATCCCCGTTACTCGCGTTGCCGACGGACCACTGATTTTGGCCGGCTGCGTTCGCGTTATGAATGAAGGTAATCGACGTATCGATGGTGCCGTATAGCGTGACGCTGCTTTGTGCATGTGCTGCGCCTGCAGCAGTCAACAGTGTCAGCGAGAGTGTCGAAAGCGCTGTTCGTTTCATCTGTTTCTCCGGGTGGATGAATGATCTGGTTATCGCGTGATGGACGATAACGTGACGCCCCCTTCCGGAGTACCGAAAAAAATTGCCCGTCGCAAAAAGTTAACAGAAGCATGAGCCGAAGTGGACAATGATGTGCTCGACCAGAGCCAACGGACAATCAGAATTTTATGTGAGCGGAATTGGCCTGACACGGCTTTGCCGAGCAGCACACTTTCATCTACTTTTTCTGCGAACGCTGTGGTCTAACGAAACTGACTCACACCTCGACCCGCTTATAGCAGGAACGTCTGAGGCGGTCTGTATACGCGCAAAAACAAGGAACAGAACACCCATTTCAGTCGAACTGTCTTATTTTGTGTGGCGCACCCGTATCCAAAACCATGCTGGTTTCTCCAGAGAATAGCGTGTGCGTTACGCCCCCTTAACGTTGTCGACCGACCTAACCGTCGGTAAAGTCGGTGGCGCACTTGTTAGTTATACCCACCATTTGTCCCGATCCACGAGCGGCGAAACGTATCGTACAGTCCAACATATGCCATTTCGTCATAACAGGGATGCCGCTCTGGCCATTCTAATTTGACGAAATAAACGGTAAACCAAGTGCGATCCGCTTTCCGACATCAATCATAAGCCGGCTAGAGAGCTATCTCGCTCCGCGTCCGTTGCCTGCTCGGTTGTGCCGCCAGGCGCGTGCTCGGCAATCCGGTTCAGTGGCCGGATTTCTCCAGGCCTCCTTGGTGTTTTCACGCGCTCCTGTGATTCCACTGGCACTCTCTTATCAGATAGTCTATTTTTTCCGGACCCACGCGTGAACTCCAGGTGTACGACCAATACCTGGCTCTTCTAAGGCGTGCTAGCCTGTAAAAACTAAAGGCCGTCCAGCGACTGCGACTGGATAGCCACTTTATGGAGAGAGGCAAATGATGAATCCGCAGCTTTTTACCAATGTGAAGATTTTCGACGGCACGGGTGCACCAACGTTCGTGGGCGAAGCGCTTGTCGATGGCAATCTGATCCGCGCCGTGGCTCG